>CAITND010000142.1 GCA_903893625.1 uncultured Oscillatoriales cyanobacterium | reverse complement strand
ACCTACTATTTCTGAATCAGAATCTATTTCTAACAGTGAAGCTAACGACTCAGAAATTGGCAGTGAACAGACCGATCAATTAACAGAATCTCATCCAGTAGAAACCCCGAAAACAGAAGATTTAGAACAAAATCCCTTAGTTCCTGCTAACGAAATTTCTTCCGAAAATATTGAACAGCAAGAACCCATTAATTCTGAAGAATTAGCCGTTAATTCTGACAGTGAGAACCCAGAAGTAGAACCTACTATTTCTGAATCAGAATCTATTTCTAATCCTGAAACCTACGACTCAGAAATTGGCGGTGAACAGACCGATCAATTAACAGAACCCAATCCAGTAGAAACCCCGAAAACAGAAGATTTAGAACAAAATCCCCTAGTTCCTGCTAACGAAATTTCTTCCGAAAATATTGAACAGCAAAAACCTACTAATTCTGAAGAATTAGCCGTTAATTCTGACAGTGAGAACCCAGAAGTAGAACCTACTATTTCTGAATCAGAATCTATTTCTAACAGTGAAGCTAACGACTCAGAAATTGGCAGTGAACAGACCGATCAATTAACAGAATCTCATCCAGTAGAAACCCCGAAAACAGAAGATTTAGAACAAAATCCCCTAGTTCCTGCTAACGAAAGCTCATTAGAAACGGTAGACAATACAACTCAAAATCTAACCGAACCTGAAAAACAGGTAATAACTTCTGACAATGAAGTGATTCAAGCACCTACTCCGGTTGAGTCAACATGGGTTTCTCGGTTGGAAAATATTACTCAACAGTTGAAACATCCAAACTCTGAACAAATTTCAGTCAATCCCACACTCATTCAACAATTAGAAAACTTAACGAATCAACTAAAAACTCAAAATGACTTAACAGTTAATTCTCAAACCGTACAATTGATTGAACAGTTAGAAATAAAATTTAACGTTCAACCCATTCTAGCTTCTGAATCCTTTGAATTTCCAACAGAAAATCAGCCCTTACTTGGGGTAATTGATACAGGATTTAGTGCTAATAATCCTGATTTAGATTATTCCAATATAACCTGGGGAAGCGATCGCACTGATGGTGATAACGACCCAACCGTAACAACTCAAAATAGCAGCGACAATGGGACATTAACCTTAGAAATTATTGCGGCTAAACAGAATAATAATATCGGCATTAATGGCATTAATGATAATGTCTCTATTTGGGCAGGACGGGCTGATAGTTCTAATAATTGGGCGGGTTCTTTAGTGGAATTTGTCGATGCAGCCAAAGCTTCAGAACAAGTGAATGCCGTTGTCAATTTAAACTTAGAATTAACTGCCGTTAATTCTGAAGGAACCTATCAACTCACGCCCCAAGAAATTAATGCCATTCAATACACCCAAAACCACAATATTATTGTTGTTGTTTCTGCCGGAGAACAGCCGGGGACTGTTGCAGCTTTAGGTCAATTATCGCAAGAATTTGACAATATTATTACTGTCGGTTCAGCAGAACGAGTTAATAATGCTATTGCCCTTTCCAAAGCTTATGAAAATACTGCTAATTCCGGTACAGGGGCAGGATTAAATATTGTGGCGGATTCTCGGATAGGAAATACGACGGATTCTAGTGTCGCAACAGCTAAAGTCACAGGAGCAATGTCTCAAGTTTGGGCTGCAAATCCTGACTTAAGTTATCGTCAAGTAATTAACATTATTGAGTCCACTGCAACGGATTTAAAAACCCCTGGATGGGATAATCAAACCGGAAACGGATTGTTAAATTTAGACGCAGCCGTTCATTTAGCAAAAGTCACAACACCGGAATATTTTGTTCCGACGATTTCCAATCCTGTTGCTGATATTGCCCTACCCGCCCAAACCAGCCAAACGATTGATCTCAGTCAAGTATTTACAACTTCTAAAAAAGGAGAAATAAAATATGAAGTTATGAGTGGTAATTCTAACAGTTTGATGATTCAGTTAGAAGGCAATCAATTACAATTAGAAGGCTTATCTCAAACGGGGAATACAGCCGTTACTGTTCATGCTATTAACAACGCCGGAGTAACCGAAGAACTCACCTTTAACGTCACAACAAATGCCACTAATCCGGTTGTGATTAATAGCGTTAAAGAGAACCTGAATCAACTGCAAACCCTGATGAATTCTACACCAGATTTCCTAGAGGGTTTATCAACGGATGAGGCAACGGTTGTTTTAGACCAACTGATGCAAACGTTAGAAGGTAATTCTGACTTAATTCCGCTTCTGACTCAACCGGATTTACTGCCTGCAATGGGCTTTGATACGAATCAAGTTTCTACCATTAAAACCCTGTTAAATAGTCCTGAACTTGCTGAAGAATTTGGCTTATCTGTTTCTTTACGCGAGGCGTTAAGTCAACCGGATTCTACTTTATTTGACCAAGGGTTATTAAATGCCGATGAAGCGGTTTATCTCCTACCCGAAAATGCTCCACAACCCCAGGTCGGATTTATTGATTTTACCGCCAATAACCACGCCAAAAACGTCACCTCTATTTTTGCTTCTGTTAACCCAGAAGCGGACTATGATACCTTCACCGTTAAAGATGGAAATTGGGCAGAAAAATTAACTCAATTTGTCAATAATTTGCGGGCATCGGGTCAACACAATGGAGTAGTTAACCTCAGTTTAGATCTGTCTCAACTGGATGATGTTGGTGTGACAACTCGATATGAATTAACTCCTCAAGAACAACAGGCTATTCAATACGCCCGCGATAACAATGTTTTACTGGTAGTGGCATCAGGAAATACCGGGGATGTGATGTCAGCATTAGGGCAAGCTAGTCAGACTTTTGATAATATTATTACTGTCGGAGCAATTAATCAGTTTGAAGGAAAAACAGACTATTCTGCCTATGGAGATGGGTTAACTGTTGTTGCCCCTGGGGGAGAGTGGCAGGATGATCAAACTGCTTTTGTAGGAACATCCCGTTCTACCGCTTATGTGACTGCTGCTGTGTCTTTAATTTGGGCTGCAAATCCGGCTTTAAATTGGCAACAAGTTAAGGATTTACTCATCGAAACCAGCCGAGATATTAATACTGAAGGATGGGATAAACAAACCGGATATGGAATTATTGATATTAAGGAAGCCATTCGGCGATCACTAATTACAGAACCCAAAACAGCCGAAACTCAAGACCCAGTTACGCTGATTCCTTTTAGTGGTGAAGGACGAGTTAAAACCCTCGCCAGAGCCACCGGAGATAATACAGAACAAGCGATTTCTGATTTAGAAACTCTTCAAGAAACCCTGGTCAACCAGTGGCAAACTTTATTAGATTTAGGCAACCCAGAACTGACTTTAATTGAATTAGATGCAGAAGTTAAAGCGCAAATTACCGCCGCCTTTGAACAGTATCAACAAGTTAATACCGATGCTGCTATTTCTACCGCCCAAGCCCAACAATGGACAGAAGCTTTAGCCTTAGCAACCCAACATTATCAAATTGAAGCCACTCGACTGCAAAATTTGTTAATTCAGCAACAACAATTGCAGGAACAGTTAGCTAGTTTAGGGGAACAAAAAACGGCTTTAGAAGCCGAAACCCAACAACTATTAGCAACAATTCAAGAAAATATTCAGAAAGCAGAATCAGATTTAGCGACGGCAAAAGCCAAATTAATTAATCCCTTTGCTAATGTTGATAATCAATTACAAATTGATCCTCAAGTTTGGGAAACTGCTGCTAATACTCAACAACAATATGCCACTAATTTTAATGCAGCGGCAACTGTTCAAAATACAGAAGCACAACGTTATAATGCGATCGCCAATTACATTAATCCCACTCGTTGGCAAGTGGTCGGAACTGAAAAACGTCGTTCTGGAGGAACACGAGAAGTTTGGGGATATGGAACAGATCCCAACTTACTGAAACAAAAACAACAAAATCAATGGCAAGGACAAATTTCGGCTCAAAATGCTCAAGCTGACTTGCAGTTAGCCCAACAAGCGCAACAACAAAGCACGGCTTTAAATCAATATGCAGAATTCCTAAAACAACAAAGTATCAATGCCCAAACAGGTGAGATTAATGATGCCAAAATGGTTTTAGAACTTCTGCAACAACAGTTAATAGAACAGGAAAAACTGAACCGTAATTATAACAATTTGGCGGGTTTAGCGGGTGGACGACAGGCACAAAATCAAAATACTGCAAACTGGCATCAAAGTCTGATTAACCGTTGGGAACAAGTCGGAACAAAACGCACTGGAACAAGTGGACGTAAAACTGAACCTGTGTATGGTTGGGTACATTATCCCGAACATATTGCCCCCTATCAACAAGCGCAACATCAAGCTAATTTAGCCACGAATGAACGGAATATTTATCAACAGTTAGCTTACCAATCTGAACAACAGGTTAATCTTCTCCGCCAACAGGTACAAAAACTTACAGAACAGATTAAAGATTGGCCTATTTTAAAACAAGGAATTGAGTATGAAATTACAGCCGATGAATTGCGCTTACAAGCAAATCAAGACTTATTAGCACTGCACGAACCTGTCCAAGAACAGAAGCTAGAAACCCTTAATCTGCAAATTTCTCAAGCCGAAACGGAATTACAAACCCTAGAAAATCAGAAGATTCCTCCCCAAGAACAGTTAACAAATCAGACTGAAACTCGTCTTCAGGAAACCTTACAAGAAGTTACTAATATTCAAACAAAACGGGCAGAAGATCAACAGAATTTGCAAAAAATCTTAGAACTTTCTGGTTTCCTTTTACCCTATCGGGAACGACTCACGGCTATGGGTAAAACGGTGCAACAGTTGGAAGCTGAACAACTAGAAGTTGCTTTGAGAATTCAACAGTTAAATCAGGAAAATGCCCAAACTTCTAGTCAGAATTTAAGTCAGCAAATTGAATACTGGACAAATCATTTAGAAACCCTTAATCAAGAGTTAGAGTGGGCAAAATTACAGCAAGATCAGTTAGCGTTAGCAGTGGCAGATTCTCCTGAACGGTTAGCGATTTCTCAGTTAATTAAAGACCTGGAAACTGCACCGAATTCGATTGATCCTCAAGGGAAAATTGCAACCTTGAAATCCTATGAAAGTGGAGGGGCAAATTTCTTAGCGGGATTTGATCATTTAAGCGATCGCCTAACCGCAGCTAAAGCCGAACAAACTGAAACTGAAACAGAGTTAAAATTACTTCAAGAGGAGTATCGCAATTTAGGGTTACAAAAAGCGGATTTAGAAGATGTTAAAATTCCCGCTAAGGAACAAGAAATCGGGGCAAAAGAGCAGGATATTATAGAGACAAAAGCCGCGATTTCCCAAACAGAAAATACCTTAGAAACCCTTGAAGATCAGTTACCTGCATTACAAGTATCCCTTGTAGAAGTGCAAGATCGCCTGTCTTTACAGGAACAAGCGATCGCGGATATTCAATCCCAAATTACGGATACTCAAAATCAGATTACGGCTAATAATAATCAGGTTCAAGAACTACAGTCTGTTTTACAGGGATATCAAAATCAAATTAACCAAGCGAATGCTGTTGTTAATTCCTTGGAACAGCAACGTCTAGCTCATCAAAATGCAGCAAATAATTGGAATGGACAGATTCAAACTTGGGGAATTACGGGTTATGATTCAAAAGGTAGACCTCAATATGGTTGGATCTATAATCCTCAAGCAGTAGCCAACCGAGATGCTCACCAATCGGCTGCTAATTCCTACGCACAACAACGAAATACCGCACAAGCAAACGCCCAACAATTAACTGCAACTTTACAACCAAAAATTGCAGAAACTCAACAGCAAATTGCAACTTTAGGACAAGAGAAACAAGCTCTAATTCAACAGCAACAAACCTTAAATAATCAATTGAATGTAGAGATACAAGCTCTTACATCTCTACAGGGAGAGGGAGAATTGCAAGCTATTACCAATCAAATTAATAATTTGCAAGAGCAAATTGATTCAACGCAGGCGCAGTTAGACAGTTTCAATACTCAATGGGTAACTCAAGAACAGCAACTCGATACTTTAATTACAGAACTCGGTCAACTGTATCAACAAAAAGCCGATTTTGAGCAAAAACTGATTGAAAAATATCGAGAGATAGAACTCACGGAACAATATTTACAACAAGTTAATGGGGAAGCAAATCGTTTGCAAAGTCGTTTAGATTTGCTAAATCAAGCGGGTATTTTAGAAGAGAAATATCAGCAAAATTGGCAACAATGGCAACAAGCGAACCAAACCCAAGCAACGGCGACCGAAAAATTATTAGAAATTCGTCAAAATGGGGAACCTTTGCGCCAACAAATGGCGAGTTTAGGAGCGGAATTAACAGAGGTTCAAGGAAAGTTAAATCAAGCCAATTCGCTGCAACAAGACATTGCAGAAATTCAACAATCGATTGCATTTATTAACCTGCAAATTGGCAACCAAGCTTTACTCCAACAAAGCTTAAATGACAACATTTTAACCTTAGTACCAACAGAACAATACTATCTGAATCAAGCTACAAGTCATCAACAAATTTGGTATTGGAATGGTGCTCAATGGGCTTATAATGCTGCGGAAGCGGCTGCATATCGAGCTAATTTACAACAAGCTTCATTTATTGTAGATCAGCGTAATCGTACATGGCAACAATTACAAGAAAGCAAGACAACTGTTAACACATTAAATCAACAGCTATCTGCAAAAAATACAGACCTGATTAACAAACAAACTGAATTAACTAAGTTAGGGCAAAATATTCCTGAATTACAGGCAAAAATTGCTCAATTAGAGACTGAAATTAATACAGTTAACCAACAGTTACAGCCTCTGGTAAACCAGGAAGATGAACAAGCAAAACTCATTGAAAATGCTATAACTACATCCCAAACTTTAGCAACAGAATTAACGCAAACGAGTCAATTACACGCAACGGCGTTACGTCAATTAATGGGCTTGGGAATGCTGGCTTCTGAATCGGATGTTGACTTCTTTGCCACCCAAGTTGAACCCCAGGTTAAGACTCATTTAGAACAGTTGCAAAATGTAGCTAACGATTTACAAACCCAAACCGATAATCTCAATCAATTAATCGCTAGTTCCCAAGAAAAATTAGCCAATACAACGGATTTAGTGAGTCAAGCTACTCTGAATAAATTGATTGAAAATTATCAGAAAAATTTGCGGAATTTAGAAGAGTTAAAAACAGCAAATCAAACCCATACCGATGAATTACAAGGATTACTTAATCAAGCCGTTGCAGCCTTAACGCCGTTACGTCAAAAACAAGAGTTAGAAATCCGGCAAAAACTGATCAATAATGATCAAAAACTGGAAGCCTTGCAATCTCAACTCAATTCTGAAGAAGCCGCAGATGCAGCGATTCAATCCGGTACGGTATTAGATTATGTTCAACTGACTCAACAAATTAACCAAGATTTGCGCTTAGGAGTTAGCGATTGGACAGAACAATTTGTAGAAGGAAATCAACAAACGAAATCTCTAATTAATCAACAGCAAACCCTGTCTAATTCCGTTGATGATTTGATTGCTGATATTCAGGATAATTTTGCCGAACCCTATGGGCAATATAATCGCACGGAAGCTAATTTAGAAGATGCCATTACCACCCTTGGTGTTGTTGAAACTCGCTCAGATGAACTGGATAATGCGGTTATTTCCACAGAACAAGCAATTGAAAGACTCAAACTTCGGATTCAACAAGATGCGGAATTATGGAAAGAAATCGAGCCAATTGCGATTCGTTATGGGGTTGAGTCTGAGGAATTGAAAGAGTATCAAGCACAAGTAGAGGCAATTTACGCGGAAACATCTCCGACAAATTCACAAATAGAGATAAAAATTAAAGCACTCAGAGCGCAATTTCTTGAAGAACATCCTGATAATGGTACAGCTATAGACCTATTAAAAGCAGCAACATTAGTCGGGCAAAATTCTAATGAGACAATTACTGCTTTATTAAACACAACTCAAGCGGCTGTTTTACTCAGCGCTGATGCTGTAGATGGTCGTAACCCTCTACAAGCATTATTTGATAAAGCCAAAGCTGAAAAAGCCTCTCATGAAGCTCAAGGTTATGCACTTTTAGCGCAAGCCAATTTGTATGAACAACAAGCAGCTTATCATTGGGCTGTTAGTCGGAAAAATGGCCCAACTTGGGTAGAGCATCGTCACATTTGTAAGCGAATTAGAGTTGCTGGTATCAAAGTAGGTTGGAAGTGTCATGACGAATATATTACCCACGTTGACTATGACTGGATTCTCTGGCAACGATATTCACAAATATTCCCTCAGTTACGGGCGCAGGGGTCTGCACATTTAGTGGAAGCTGACAAATGGCGTCAGGAAGTAGAACGTCTTGAACCTTTAAAAAATCAGTGGGTTGCTGCTAATGATGCGGCGAATACTGCCGAATCTCCTATTGATGAAGCCCGGAATTTCTTTGCAGAATTAGAAGCGGCACGCTCCGATATTCCCCAAGCACAAACTCAACTAGAATTGTTTGAAAGTCTATTACCAACCCTGCAACAACAGTTAGCAGAAGCTGAAGCAGAAGCCGCTGCCCAAAATGCGAAAGTTCAGCAAGAATGGGAAAACTATGATACAGATTCAGAAGAATATCGGGCGGCTATTGCTGATATTTTGCAACGACGGGGAGAAGTCAATCAAACCGCCCTTGAAACCCAACAACAATTAGCAGAATCGGAAAAATGGGTTGAACGTCAAACCATTACTTTAGGTGAAGAATTAGAAAGTTCTAAAGCCCTGACTAATAAATTAGAACAGCAACGTTTAACGATTGAAAAACAAATTCTTGAATTGCAAAATCAAGGGGGTAATCCTGAAAGTTTAAATGAACTGACAACTAATTTAGTTCAGATTAATCAATCCATTCAACTGTTAACAAATAAAACGGCTGTTCTCACCGCCCAACAAACTGCCCTCACCCAAAAACGCACGATGTTAACGGCACAAAATGAGGTGATTTTAGCGGAACAACGGCTATTAGATGCCTATCTCCAAGATCCCGATCAGGATTATAGTAATTTGCAGCAACAATTACAGGATGCTCGTACCGCCTTAGCAGAAGCTCAACGGTTAGCAGAACAAGCGGAAGCCGCGAGTCAAGCCCTCTCGGAACCTTTACAACAATTGCAAACGGATTTATTAGCTCAAAATGACGAACATTTGAAGTTAGCAAAGGAACATCAGGCTACTTTAAAAGCCTTAGTAGAAGCTACTCAATCTAATGCCAATTACACCTTACAAGCTGCACAAAAACAGCAAGAAGTCAATAATTTAGAGTTCCAAATTCTCCAACGATTGCAGGAAGCAACGGCGGCTGGCTATCAAGAAGCCAAGCATCTTTTAGAGTTTGCTCAATACACTAATATGGCAACTGTGGCGGAGATTTATTATCGAGATTACAACGATTTAGCAGGTGATAAAGGCGGTAAATGTAGCCCCGGTTTAGCCCGTCCCGAAGATCGAGTTTTAGCCGATCAATATTATCTACAAATGCAGCAACAGCGAGAATTACAACGTCGCGCCCAAGCTCAAGCGGATGCCTTTGGTGCAGCGAGAAGAACCGCAGAAGCCCAGATGGCAACGCTGCAAATTCAACAAAATACTGCCCAAAAATTGTTAGATGAATTAAATGCTAAAGTTGCCGAAACTCAAGAAGAACGGGATCAAAAACAACAGGAATTAGCAATTGTTCAGGCTCGTTTAGATGGTCTTTCTCGCATTCGTGAACAAACGGAACAAACTTTTATTCAGTTAACAACCCTGGAAAAATTGAACCTTGCCCAAGCACAATTAGAACAGGAAATTGCTCAAAATCGTCAAGCGAATATTGACCAAGCGGTGCAAGATCGTCTGGAACGCGATCGCTTAGAATTGGAACGTCAACGCTTAGAAACTATCGCCAAAATTGAACAACTTAAACAACTGCAAGCCGAAGATGATTTACGGCAATCTTTGAATAATGTTCGCAGTCAAGTGGGGTTAGCAACGCTAGATCCAACCGAAGATCCAATGCAGTTACAAATTCAATTAGCGGGACTACTGACTTCGCTGAAAGATTTAGAAACTCAACAACCGGAACTACCTGATGATGTCAAAGCTTTATTAGCAGAAGCACGGGGAGATATTAACTTAGCATTGCAAGGTCAAGAAGCCTCTAAAATTCAGGAGGGGTTATTAAATTTACTCCCTGGATTAATCAGTCAAATTGACCAGTATAAAACCGAAATCAATCGCATTGATTTAGAGGAACAACTGGATTATCAGCTATTGGAAACGGCTCAATCCGATTTGCAAGGTGCGTCTCAACAATTGTTGAAAGAGTTAGAACGTTCGGCTGAGTTACAAGGGGAACATGATGTTATTGATCCGTTGCACCAAGAGGTTTTAAATAAAATCGCTTTAGCGGAACAAGCGGTTGATATTTCTAATGATTTAGCCGAGCAAGGGAAACAGATGCTCGACCAAATTATTCAGCAAAGAATCGCAGAACGGAAAGCCCGGAAAAAGGCTTTTTGGAATAAGATATTGGGCATTGTTTCCAAAGTTACGGCGATTCTCAGTACCATTCTGACAATTCTCACTCCTGCATTCCCTGTATTAGCTCCCTTTGCGATTGCTTTAGGTGCTGTCAGTGGGGCGATTAATACCATTCAAGCTGCGATGAATGGTGACTGGATGGGGGCGATTTTCAGTGGGGTTATGACGGGTTTAACTGCTATCAGTGGCGGTTTAGGCCAGATGGCGAGTCAAGCTGCACAAACCGCAGCAAACACCATAAAAACCTTGCAAACTATCGCTTCTGGGGCTTTTGCTGGAGCGCGATCGCTGATGTCGGGCGACAGCATTATGGGTTTCTTGCAAATTCTCGGTAGTGTGGCGAGTGCTGCATCGACGGGGATGAGCAGTTTTATCAATCAATGCAGTGGCACGCTCAAAAATGTGATGCTGTCAGTGGTGCAAAGTTTGCAACAAGCTCCGCAGATGATTTATAGCGGTATTAAGTCGATTCAAAGTGGGGATTGGTTGAATGCGATCGGCAATTTCTTTAATGGGGCGATGGCGATCGGTCAAAGTTTTGCTGGTAATTTTAATACTGCTGTTGCTGGGATTTTGGAGAAAGTCAGTAACGTTGGTAATACTGCTTTGTATTTAGGTAATGCGATTAAGGATGGCGGGATTGAGGGTTGGTTGTCTGGTATTGATGGGATTTTGGGTCTTTGGAAAGATGATTTGATGGGGATGGTTGATAAGATTTCAGGGAAGGAGGAGTGTTGTGTGCCTTCTCCTGAAGTGTGCGAATCTCCTACTGTTATTGAAAAAATTAAGGAAGATTTTGAACAAATTCCTGAGTCTGAAAAAGAAAAATACGAGGTAATCTACATCAATGGAATTAACACTACTCAAGAAGGATATTATGAGAATGTAAATCTCATCAATCAACAGCTAAAAGAACTGGGTTTACCTGAAATATCACTCGAAACTTATAATCTGTCTGGTAGGGAAAACCAATTGTTTAAAAATATACCTATCTTGGGCAATCTATTTTCTCATTTGACAGATCTTCTGCCTCAATCTATCATTCAAGGAATTAGTCCTTTTTCAACAATAGAAGGTATGCGTTTTAACAATAGCGTTGTTTCACAAATTGAATCTATTTTTCAACAGTATCCAGAGAAAAAGTTTTTGTTGATTGTTCACTCACAAGGTAACTTTTTTGGTGAAGATATTGCCAGGAAATTACCTCCTAATGTTCAAAAGAATACGAGTATATTAGCTCTTGCGCCATTCACTGATTATAATGGATTAGGTTCTCATGGAGTATTTGATGTTAACGGACAAAATCCTCAAGCCCCAGTAAAAGTTGAGTATTTACTTCGTTCTGGAGACATTCCAAATGCTTTAAAAAATGTGCCTGGAATTGCAATTCCTAACAATAGAGCAAACCTGCCCAGTATAGGAAATATGTTAGAAAATCACCAATTAGATAATTACGCTAAGGATAATTTATTCAAAACAAAAATTCAAGAAATAATCCTAAAATTAACTAATCAATGAAATTTGATACTCTTGTAAAAAAGAGGTTAATTACCCTGAAACAATTCTTTTTTTTCAACTTACAGGGATACTGATCGCCCTGTTACCCCAAACCCTATCCCATATCTCATCAAAAACTCAGAGGTAATTATGTCTTCTCAAAACATCCTGCAACAAATCAAAAACTCCCACTCCCTTTTACCAGCGAGTCGCGATTCGCCTTTGCACCCAACGCGATCGCTAACACCAAACATTCCAAACTCAAAAAATAAATCTGGAGGCAAACAATGAAAAGTAATAAATATTCTGTTTGGGCAGGAATAGGGTTACTAACATTTGTTGGGATCGAACTTTCCCTAACAGCTAAATCATCCCTAGCAGCGAATCTTGTAATCAATGGTAGCTTTGAAGAGGTAGCATTACCTAACAATACTTGGACTACTTTTCCATACGGTTATGAAGTTCCTTCCTTTCACAAATTAGCTTCTATACCAGGATGGAAGGTTGAGCCAGGATCAAGATTTGAATTACAGCGTTATGCTGCTGGCAGTCCAGCCGAAGGTTTTCAGTTTGTTGAGTTAGATGCAAGCCTTACACACAGAGGTAGTATTTATCAAGATATATTGACAGAGCCCGGTCTAATGTATGATCTAAAATTTGCTTTTTCTCCACGTCGAAATACACCAATCTCAGATAATATTCTGCAAGTTAATTGGGGAAATGAGATTGTTGATACTCTGTCTGAAAATGGGATTGGTCTGGCAGATAATGTCTGGAAGTATTACACTTACACCTTACTTGCTACCAGCAACACAACACGCTTAGAGTTTTTCGATCTAGGAACCATTAATCATGTTGGTACATACATTGATGATGTTAGTGTAGAGCGCGTTGAACCGATTGTCAAGGAAAGCGTTCCTGAACCATCGTCAGTATTAGGTTTACTACTGTTTAGTATTTTTGGTCTAGCTAGACGGAAAAAATATTAACGATCAAAGCAATAATCGCCTGATGCTAAACTCAAGCGATCGCACCCTCTGTTTTAACCAGCCAGTGGCAAATTTCCCACCTAGAATGTCTAGGAACAACAGCAGAAAAACTCCATCAAATCGCCGATACTCAGCAATGGATCTCCGGTGCATTATTGTTACAATTAGCAGTAGGAATTACCCAAGTAATTGACGGCAAATTTCAAGGCAAACGTTTAAATGAAAATCAGCCTTGGTTAATTATCACCGCAGTAGATAGTACAGCTTATGATGTTGAAAGCTTAGATGAAAATATCCTTGCTCAAATGCGACAGAAGTTTCAGCAAGTTAGCGAATTGCCAATACTGTTAAATGCCTAATAGCTCCGATCACGCCTCTCCCAAAGTCCAGAAACCGGGTTTCTGCGATAACTTTTGCATGATCGCCGAGATATTTGTTAAGAAACCCGGTTTCTTTATCCTACGCGATCGCACCTCGACTAGAAACCGGGTTTCTGCGACAATCTTTGCATGATCGCCGAGATATTTGTTAAGAAAGCGGGTTTCTTTATCCCATGAAATCCCCCTCAAAATAAGTTACAATTAAAGGAGAATATCACTCCAACTCTTAAGTAGGAGACAACTATGCAAACTCAAAGCAACAAGGCAATGGGAAAAGTTTTCGCCACTCTAACAATCATTAACCGCGCTGACCAAATTCTAGCAGAGGCTGGGGTGAAAGCAGAAGACCAAATTCGCTCAATCACCCTCAAAAATGTATTGGTAGATACGGGTGCTACTACCTTATGTTTACCACAAGATGCGATCGCCAAACTGGGATTAAAACTCCTGAAAGAAGTAGATGTCGCAACCGCAATGGGGATTGGCAAAGCCCGAATTTTCCAAGATGCCAAAATATCAATGTTTGAGCGAGAAGGCACTTTTGAATGCTTAGAATTACCAGGAGGTCAAGATGCTCTTTTGGGAGTCATACCTTTAGAAGCTTTGGGGCTAGAAATAGACTTGCAGAATCAAATTTTGAAGCCTTTGCCCATCAGTCCAACAGAAACCTATTTGACGATTTTGTAGAACCTTTTTCAAGAAAATTGTCCCTTAACAACAGCTATCCCCCCGACCCGAAACCGAGTTTCTGAGAAGATTCAAACAAAATATTAAAATTTTTTACCACAGAAACCCGATTTCTTTATCCTAATCAATTTCCTCTGGATCGATGCCTAACTCTCGCAAACGTTCCGCTAATCTTTCCGCCCGTTGTTTAACCTGTTCCACCTCTTGTAAAGCTGATTGCAATTGTTGAGAAATTTCCAAATAACTCGCAAATGAATGACCATCAGGATGATAAATCCGCAACTCATTTCCAGAGGAATCAAAGCGAATTCCCAATCTGGGACTCACCCAATTATTCATCTCATCAATAACCTCTAAATTCCCCTCAATTCTTAAAAAACCACTGAAATCATTTTTATCAGGATCATAAATATAATATTCCTCAACCCCATAACGATTATAAAACGCCTGCTTTTTATTCATTTCTGTCAACGTATTACCCGGAGAAAGAATTTCAAATACCACCTGTGGCGCAATATTTCCCTCTGTCCACTGTCGATAAGAACCGCGATCGCCCTTAGCAACTCCAAACACAACCATGATATCAGGAGCTTGGCGAATTTTGTTATCCCCTTCTACTGCATACCAAAGCAAATCACCTGCAACAAACACATTAGGATCATTAGCAAAAAGCCATTCTAAATTGTAGTGAATCACTGTAATCCAACGAAATTGCTTAGTATTATCAGACATTGGCTTCCCATCACTATCTGGGTAAATTATCTCGGCTTTAGTCGCAGATTCTAAGTTAATCATAACTATACTTTGCCTGCAAAATTCTCTAGGATTAATCTAACACTTTGTCGTCAGATTGATTTTCCCTCACTCTCACCCCACACTTCAAGGCTTGAGCCAGAGAGTGGGTAGGCTTAACAGATAACCGGAAAAAATTTTTACCGGGGAATGGAATAAAAGAAGTGCGATCGCCGTTTAAATAATTAGAACCAAACCCAAAAGGGCGAAAACGATGATTACGACGACTTCTAACCATTCCCAAACCCAGTCCTACACCTGCCGTTTAGCGACGGTTGAAGATGCCAGTGCGATCGCTCCACTTTGGAAAGCATTTGCAGAGGAACGGGAATCGATAGACCCCTCAATGTTAATTCAACCGAATTTTAACTTTGAATATTATATCACACGCTTACTAGAAAAACCCTTATCTTTTTGTTGGGTATTAGAACATTATCAAAGCATTATTGGCTGTTTATTCACTTATTTTTATAATGAAAAACCGCCTCAAATCCTGCCTCAAACGATGCAGGAAGAATACAATTTAGATCATCCCTTTGTTCCCCGTCGAGTGGGGTCAGTTTTGGGGTTATATGTGCAACCGGAACACCGTCAAGCCCAAGGTATTCAACTGTTAGCAGAAGCTGCGATCACCCAAGCAGAAGAATTGAAAGTAACGGATATAGATTTAATGATAGCCGCCGATCAAACGGGAGTGCAAGCGCTGTTACAACGGGCAGGATTTACTAAATCGGCTGTCCAATATACCCGCCATTATGATCTCGCTCCTGATCAAGAATTACCGAGTTTACATCCCCCCACTCCTGAACTTTTAGACGTAGAATTACCCACACCCGGAGCCATTCCTTTACGCGACCCTGAAACCCAAGAATTAATTCGTAATTCTCAAGGTGAAATCGTGTTTTTAATTCCTCTAACAAATGACCAAAAAGAACTGATCAAAACCACAACAGGTTCTCCCATTTACCCTACTCCGTTGAGAGATACAGCCACAAATCAATGGGTATTTGATCAAAATGGTCATTTAGTGGTTTGCCCTCCGGTTTATGATGAATTGGGGAAAGTTGTTGAATATCAAGGAATTCCTCAATTTCATTTACCTGCCTATGAATTTGTAGACGGGGTAATTCGTTTAAAACGCGATGATTTTGGTCGTTATCGGTTTTGTGATGTTGAACGAGATTCTCAAGGTTATGTTCTACGAACTCCCGATGGTCAATTAATTTTTAAACCTGCAACTGCATTGAATTAACCATTGTTTTCGATCTGCATTGATATGAATGTTAATGCAGATCCATCTCAATATTTTTAGAATGGTGGAGGAATCTATGTCCTGTCCTCGCAATCGTCATGGTCAACCTAAATGTCATATTACCGCCCATCCTGACCACCCTCAAGATAAATTTTGTTCCACCTGTGGACAGCGATTTCAAGATGCCAATTCCTTTAGAGATATTCTATTTTTAACCTCGATTCTATTGGCTGTCATTATTCTCAATTTAGTTCGAGTTTTTAGTTCTCCCCCGCCTCAGTCCCCCAAACCTATCAGTAATATAAACAACTATCGATGGGTCGATCTCGTTCATCGTTATTACTGAGAATTAAGTCTAAAATTAATCAACAATTTTTTATCTTTTTATAACCATGAATGCTGAGAATTGCCTTGAAGATCTCTCCCTATTAGATTGGATTTGTCCTGACTTAACCCCCTATTGGAAATTAGCGAAATCTCCCACCTCAGATCAAATTATTCTGAAGGCTAGAAATGGTTCTGTTGTTCATCCCTTTTCAGGTTTAGAAGGGTTCGCCTTACGTTATTTTACGGGACAATTTACCGTTTCTAAGGTTCAACAATTTTGTCAAAAAGAAGTTGAAAATCCCTTAGACCCTGATTTTGTCATTCATTTATTACAAAAACTCATTGATCTCAATATTTTATCCTCGGAGAATCAACAAACAGGGATACAACTTAAATCCTGTGTTCATTGGATTGAACATCCCGATGGTTATTGGATACTGCGAAATCCTGAAGACGTGAAATTTATCCAAGTCAGTCAACAAGATCAAATTATTATTGATCAATTAGAATATAATTCTCCTGAGATCATTGCAGCAGAATTTTGTATTTCCCAAAGCTATATCAGACAGCTATTACAACTTTTAACCGTAACAGGAATGTTAGAGGGAACTACACCCCCGCCACCTCCGAAACGCAAATTTAATCCGATGCAGTTGCTTTATTTTAGGATTCCTTTGTTTAATCCTGATTTTTTGTTAACTCAAAATATTGATAAAATTCGTTGGATTTGGAGTCAATTGTTTACAATAGGGTTAATTCTATTTCTCACCCTATCTGGAATTATCGGATATTCTCAAAAGTCAGAAATTCTCCTAATGGGAGAACAACTGATTAATAATGCTGGGGGTTCTTTAATCATTCCCCTGGGATTATTAACCTTATTAGTCGTGACACTCCATGAATTAGGACACGCTTTTACCTTAAAACATTATGGCGGTATTGTTCCTGAAATTGGATTATTAATGATTATGTTTATGCCTGCTGCTTATACGAATACAACGGATAGTTATTGTTTAGTCAAACGCTATCAACGAGTTTTAGTAGTAGCGGCGGGAGTATTAGTTCAGTTAATTATTGCTGCCATCGGTTTATTATTATGGAATTGGTCAAATCCAAGTAGTGTGTTATATACCGCTAGTTATTTATTAATGACCGCCGCCTTATTAACCGTTGCTCTTAACCTCAATCCCCTTTCTAAATTTGATGGTTATTATTTGATGGTTGCCTTAACTGGAATTAACAACCTTCGCAGCCGATCTTTTCAGTTTTATAAAAACTTATTGACCGGAAAACCGATTCATGAATCCCCCCACAATGCTTGGATTTTAGCGTTTTATGCTCCCTTCAGTTTTCTCTATATTTACTTTGTTTTGGGATTTTTATGGATCAGACTTTTAGATTGGTTCTTAATGAATATTCCCACTCTCTTTTTGATGTTATTTACACTTTGGTTAATTTATTATTTCATGCCGAACAAAAAGATCTAAACAAATCATAATTTTCAATCATTAACAGCTTCACTGATTTTATACGGAGATTCTACCATGACAACACACCCCAAAAAAATATTACAACCCCGTCAACCTTTAAAAGTTGTTCCTCCTAGTATTCAAGATAGTTCTCTTCCTCAACCTGTCCAATCTTCGGACTCTGTTTCAAGTTCCAAATCCCTATTATCTAATCCTAGCTTAACTTGGGGAATGATTATATTCGGATTAATTGGTATTGGGATAATTCCTGTAAATCCACGACTGAATGGCAAAACAACAATTACCTCAACAGTAGAAAAACGTCAATCTGTTACAATGCCTCAAATGGGAATTCTGACTCTGCGGGTTCGTTCTAATCAAATTGTCAAACCGGGGGATATTCTCGCTACAATTTCCAGTCCAGAGTTAGATCAAAAAATCGCTGATACACAAGAAGCTTTAGCAGAAAACAAAGCCTCTATTACGATTAATCAACAAAAGTTATTTTTAGCTCAATCTCAACTAGAAATTGCTAAAACCTCACAAATGATTGCTGAACAAAAGTTTAAAAGCAAGCACCAAGAACTCAATAAAGCAACCACAGAGAATCAATTTCCAAAAATTCGAGGAATTCAAAATGAACAGCAAGGAATCCAAAATGAAATTTTAGGGATTAGAAATCAAATTTCTGGATTAGAAAATGAGATTAAAGGAATTTATAGTGAAATTGAAACGATTAAAATTTCAATAGAAAGCTTAAAAAAACAGCTAGACATGGCTGAAACAGCAATGAAGCAACGAAAACTAGCGGTTCAAGAAGGAGCTTTATCTAAGTTTTCTCTTGTTGATGATGAGCAGAAAATAGAAGCTCTTAAGGGCGAAATTAATCAACAACAACAACAAATTGTTACCCGTCAGCAACAGATTAATCAAAAACAAAATCAAATTCGACAGACAGAACAATTAATTGCTCAAAAAAATCAAACAATTGAGTTAAAATCCGAACAAATTAACGAAGTGACAGATTTCTTGGAACAAGAGTTAGATGAAACTCAATACCAAGTTCAACAAAAATTCGCAGAGAGAGTATCGGCTCAAAAAGAAGTTGATGCTGCTTTAGCTGAACTTATGGCTCAACAAAAGTTATTGACACAAAAAGAATCAGAATTCCATCGTTTACAACAACAAAAACAACAACTTATTATTAAATCTAATATTACGGGGACTGTGATTACTCCTGATTTAGATTTAGTGACTAACCAAACCTTAGAAGTAGGTCGAGAAATTCTGAATATCGTTAATTTATCAACCCTAACAGGATTAGTTGAAATTCGACAAGAAGATATTGATTTAATTAATCCGACTTCACCGGTTATCTTTAAACCTCGTCAAGCGACTCCTCATCAGTATCAAGCCAAAATTCAAAATATTCCACCTGTGATTAAATCCGATGAATCTAATCAAAAAGCTGTGCTACAAGTCAAAATATCCATTGATAATGCTGATCAAAAATTACAACCAGGATTAGTAGGAGAAGCTCATTTTGAAACTCATAATATGAGAGTCTATCAAGTGATTCAAAGAGAAGTTCTTAAACTATTCCCTTGGTGGAAAATTTAGAAATTTATTGTTAAAAGTTTAATTGAATGAAAAGAATCATGGCTTTAAATCATCAATATACTCTTGTAATTCCTAATATTTTTGGCTTTAAAGGTGGAATCCAAATCTATTCTGCTTTTTTACTTCAAGGGTTACAATCAATTGATTCTCAAGCTCATTATCAAGTTTTACTTAAATATGATCGCAGTTATCCTCCAAACCATTCATTCCTTCCTCAAACGAATTTTCATTGCTTTGGAGGGTTTTATCCCTGGATTCAAAGCAGTTTAATGGCTGTTAAAATGGTGCAATTAGCTCTCAAAAATTCATCTCAAAATTCATCACATCTTTTTATTTGTACTCACATTAACTATAGTTTAGTTTGTTATTATTTGAAATATTTATTCGGCATTCGTTATTGGGTTGTTGCTCATGGTTTAGAGGTTTGGAACTTAAAATCTCCTAAATTGAAAAAAGCTCTACATAATGCGGATAAAATTCTAACGGTGAGTCACTATACCCGTGATCGCTTACTCCAAGAACAAAACCTCAATTCTGAACAAGTTGTTGTTTTACCCAATACCTTTGAACCCCATCGCTTCCAAATTGCTTCCAAACCGCAATATTTACTCAAACGTTATCACTTAAATCCTGATCAACCGATTATTCTCAGCGTGACTCGTTTAGGAAAATCGGCTCGTTATAAAGGATATGATCAAATCTTACAAGCCTTAGTATTAATTCGTCAATCTTTTCCAAATATCCATTATATTTTAGTCGGAAAAGGAGATGATACACCCCGAATTAATACTTTAATTCAAAAACTGGGTTTAGAAGATTCTGTCACCTTAACAGGTCTAATTCCTGACGAAGAATTATGTGATCACTACAATTTATGTGATGTATTTGCTTTACCCAGTCAAGGCGAAGGATTTGGGATTGTTTATTTGGAAGCATTAGCTTGTGGTAAACCTGTTTTAGCCGGAAATCAAGATGGTGCAGTTGACCCCTTATTTCATGGAGAGTTAGGATGTTTAGTCGATCCTCAAGATGTGAGAGTGATCGCTTCTTCCTTATTACAAATTCTACAAGAAACCTATTCTAATCAATTATTATATAATCACCAATATTTACGTCAAAAAACTATTGATAACTTTGGAATTCAACGATTTCAAGCAAGACTATCCTTTGAAGTTTCACCGTTGTATGATCTACCCAAAACTTCCAGGAATTGTGTAAAATCTTAACAAAGATAACCTCATATTTTTTTACCGCAAGTGTTCTCAATTTGCTAGGAGAAAAGGGGATATGGGTTAAGGAGAATCATTGATTAATTCAACATTCACACAAAAGCGAATTCCTAATATTTCTTCAAAGGCAGATTCAAGATTAGGGATTTTCTCTTGAATCATTTTCACTAAGGTTCGACTGGTAACACCTACACGAGTGTTTTCAGGACTTAACTCTATTAAACTTCCCTGTTGACGCAATAATGTTTGAATTCCTAATGGTCTAATTTGGGTTAAAACTTGATGCCAAATTTCATCTAAACTATCACAAGGAATAAACCCTAATTCCCCTGTGTCGCCATCTTCATCCACATGAACTAAGCGACAATAACGCACTTCACATCCGACTTCTTTTAATTCTTTAAACAGTTCGGGAACCATCCCCGGTAAAGCCCAATATCGTCGGGGAATTTCGATTTCTAAACGAGCATAAGGTTTATCGGTTGTAAAATAAATTCCCAGGGGAACTCCCGCTTCTAATAAAGATGTATCTTCCGTATATTCCTCATCTGCGGTAATGGAATATTTGTCTAAACAGGTTTTAAATTGCTCAAATTTAGCTTCATATTCAAACAAGGAAAACCCCACCATAATCACGGTATCACCTAACTGTAAACAGCGTTTTTGATGAGCAACACCTAAGCGATAACGGATTTGACTCATGGCAGTATGTCTTAAGGATTGTTCGGTGTAAATACTATTTCCATTTAATCCATGAGATTCTAAACGAGAAAGAATTCGGGTCATATCTCTTTGAATTGCTACTTTAAATTCAAAGAGGCGATCGCGTTCTTCTTGTAATTTTTGAAAGTCTTGTTCCATGCGGTTTAATTTCTCTTCTGTATATTTTAATTTTTGCGTTGAGGATTTTAACTGCTGGGAAAGGGTACTAATTTGGTGATGGGTTTCTTGACGTAAACGAAAATAGTCTTGAATTAAGCGGGTTGCATATTCGGGAGAATCAAATTCAAACCAATCACTTTGTAAACGACGATAGGCAAATATCTCATGCAGTTTTGCTTCATCTTTTTGAGGTTCAGGACTGGTAAATATTTCGATCACTTTTAACGCATAGGGAACCTGATCATTGAGGATTTGATTTCGCGTTAATACCTGCTTAAACATTTCAATTTTAAACCGCCTTGTTCCTTCCGCTTGTAATAGATAAATATTGCCTTCTAGCTCTGCCATCTTGATTTAAACCTCACTTATGATCTTAACCGATAGCCTTTATTCCCAAAGGTTTGATTCACTTCCTATCTCATATTGGGTTGATAAAAAATCTGAATAATTGTTAAAAAAGCCGAGTCTGGTGATCGAATTGAACTATCAATCAATCTCTAAAACTTAGAGATGTTTAAATTATCGCAAAATTAACGATTTTCTTGATCCTTAATCTTCTAAATTAACTCCTAATTCACGCAGTTTTTCTGCTAAACGTTCAGCCCGTTGTTCAGCAAGATTCGCTCTTTGGCGTTCCTGTTCCCTGGCTTCTTCTGGCCAAAGTAAGATTTCTCCTTGGGGACTCCACCACCGCAACCAAGACCCGGTTCTGCCATCCCTAGAACCCTCCCACAGTCCTAGATAGAGGTCTAAACCCGTTATCCAATAGCGTCCCGTTTCATCTGGAGGTTGCAATTGATACCGTCCCGACTGTAAACCGTAAACTTCTAAGTGGGAGGTATCCGGTCGAAAAATCACATAAGTAGGAACACGGATAATTTGTTCATAAAATAACCATTTCCCGATGCGTTGTTGCGACTCAACGGAATATTCCTCCCCATAAGTCTCCGAGAGAAATTCCATCACCACCGTTGGAATTGGCCCTTCTGTATGGGGGGTATAGCTACGACGGGGATAACTGTGGAGCCAGGGTTCCACAGGTTGCACATACATCCAGTCTGGAGCTTTACAGATAATGCGGCTGTTAATGGCTGCACAGAGGGCAAAATTAGTGGTGATTAAAGCATTGTCACATTTATCCGGTAAATCACTGAGAGCTTGCCGCAGTGCTGTTGCTAAAAGGGGATGGTCTGTATTTTCCACGGGATCATCTGGCAAAATAAAGTTATCTGGCAACCGGGGCCAGGTAATGTTAAACTGCGAAACCAGAACGGGTAAACGAGCAGTCATCGTGTTCCTCAGCCGAAAAATAGCTTTTAATTTCATAATTATAATTGATAAATTCGTCAAAACGAGCAAAATTCGTGGCGAGAGTCTTTCAAAATCCCTTGGCGGGTTCCTGTGCGAATTTAACCGTTGAAGAAAATTTAGCATTAGCCTATCGTCGAGGATCTTTAAGGGGGTTTCGTTCTGCCTTAAATCATCGCTTACGAGATAAATTTCGCTCTCATTTAGCGAGGGTAAATTTAGGCTTAGAAAATCGTTTAATTGGGATAAATTAATTAATCGCTATGCTAAGAAATACGGTAAAATCATAAAAACATGAGGGTGAATTCATGGATATCAGATTCAAAAGTCGCTTAATCACTTTAATATTAACCAGCAGTTTCTTGATTTTTATTGGAGGATGCGATCGCAATACAACCCAGACAAAACCATCAGCAGCCGTCGCCGAAGTCACTGCTACTCAACCCCCCAAACCTCAACCCTATACAAAAGAAGCAGAATTAGTGGCTATAGGCGATATTATGATGCACGGCGCACAAATTAAATCCGGTTATAACCCAACTACAAAAACCTATAATTATGATAACTTTTTTACTGAAGTTAAAGGGATTTTATCTTCTGGAAATTGGATTGTCGGTAATTTAGAAACGACTTTATCCGGCCCAGAAACCGGATATACAGGATATCCTTTATTTAATGCCCCAGATACCCTAGCAGATGCGATTAAAAAAGCAGGATTTAATATTATATCTACTACCAACAATCATTCCTTAGATCGAGGAGAAAAAGGCATTTTAAAAACCCTAGAAAATGTTAAAAAACGAGGCTTAATTACGGTTGGGACGGCTGCTTCTTTAACCGAGGCAGACAAAATCGTTATTGTTGAAAAGAATAATATTTCTATGGCGATTTTAGGCTATAGTTACGGAACAAACGGTATCCCCATTCCTAAAGGTAAAAATTATTTAGTGTCTCTTATTGATCCTAAAAAAATTACTCAAGATATTACTAAAGCCCGTCAAGCTGGGGTTGATATTGTTACCGTTATTTTGCATTTTGGCTTAGAATACCAACGTCAACCCAATGCAGAACAAAAAGCCTTAGTAAAACAGTTAGTTGATGCTGGGGCTGATATTATTTTAGGCAGTCATCCTCACGTTGTCCAACCCTATCAAATTATTGAACAAACTGGGAAATCTGGAAAACCTAAAAAAGCAGTTGTAATTTATTCTATGGGGAATTTTATCTCTAATCAACGGGAAAAATATCGAGATTTGGGAGTAATTTTTAAAGTGAATATTTTAAAACATTTTCCCGATGAAACCATTGAAATTAAAACGGTTAAAGCGATACCCACTTGGGTACATCGCTATAGCCAGGGTGGAAAATATCAGTTTCGTGTTCTTCCAATTGAACAGGTGTTAAAATCTCGCAAAGACCCGTTATTATCACCCTCAGATTATCAACAATTAGAAATCGACTTAAAGAATATGAATCGTCATCTGAATTCCTTTTCTTCATCAAGTGAATTATAATTTTTGGACACTAATAAATCTTTTCCAACTGCCTAAAATCCCGTTCAACTTCCGCCCATAATGCCCGATTATGGGGATCGGTTTTTAAGGCTTTCTTTAAATAATTTCTAGCTTTTTCAACCTGCTTTTCTGCAATCAATTGTCGCCCCCAACGTTGATAGGAAATCGCTTGCCATTGGCGAATTTCAGCATCATTGGGAATACGTTGGGCTAACCCTTCAATTAAAGCGATCGCACGAGGAAACCGCTTATATTTTAATAGATTTTGTAACTCTAAATAAGAATTATCTTTAATCTTTTGTTCTTCTTTTGTTAATTCAGGATTAAATTGAATCGGCGGACTTTTGGGTGTAATTTTAACCTTTGGGGCTTGATAAGGGGAAAATCCTGACTCCAATCCCCCCGTTTTAGTCGAAACAGTAACAGGTTCTAATTCCGCTTCCGGTTTGGCTACCGTTAACAGAAATTTATAGGCTTCTGTAATCGCCATAAACTTTTCTCTGGCAGTTTCATTCCCCGGATTCACATCAGGATGATAGAGTCTGGCTAACTTCCGATAAGAGGCTTTCACCGCTTCTAAACTGGCACCGAATCTTAACCCTAATTGTCGATAGTAATCTGTTGTATCCATCACTAATTCTATCAGTGACTTGATCAATATTAAGAGGGAAAATAGAAAAACAAGTTGAGGGTGAATTGGTGGGCAAAGCCCACCCTACTCTTGTGAATGATTAACGTTTAACCTGTGGTTAATGCCACTGGAACCCGTTCTTCAATCACTTGGTCAATTAAACCATAATCCTTGGCTTCCGGGGCAGAAAGGAAATAATCTCGATCCGTATCTTTCTGAATTTTTTCCAAAGTTTGCCCGGTACGAGTTGCTAAAATATCATTCAATAAGCTGCGGATTCTCAAAATTTCTTTAGCTTCAATTTCGATATCCGTTGCTTGACCCCTTGCCCCTCCTAACGGTTGGTGAATCATAATCCGAGCATGAGGTAAAGCCAAGCGTTTTCCAGGGCTTCCGGCGGCTAATAAAAAAGCTCCCATGGAAGCCGCCAAACCCACACAAATCGTAACCACATCGGCTTTAATGTATTGCATGGTATCGTAAATCGCCAGCCCTGCTGTTACCGATCCTCCCGGAGAATTGATATACAAATAAATCGGCTTATTAGAATCTTCCGCATCCAAATATAGCATTTGTGCCACAATCCGATTTGCTAAATTATCGGTGACTTCTTGACCCAAAAATAGAATGCGTTCTACACCTAAACGGGTATAAATATCAATCCATCTTTCGTATTGACTACCTGGAAGACGGTAAGGAACACTCGGAATCCCAATCGGCATAGCTTTTCCCTTTTTAACTTCAATTAATTTTAAACCGTTGCTACCAATGCCGGCAATTCTTTTCGACTTTTTAACACCTTATCAATTAAGCCATATTCCTTGGCTTCTTCGGGAGTTAAATAGAACATCCGATCAGTATCTTTAGAAATTTTTGCCACCGATTGTCCGGTACTTTTTGCTAAAATTTCTAACATGGTTCTCTTATTATCGAGAACTTCCTTCGCCCGAATTTGGATATCCGTTGCTTGACCTCTTGCTCCGCTTTTAGCTTGATTTAAAACAATGGTGGCATGGGGTAAACTTGCCCGAAAACCTTTGGTTCCCGCCGCTAAAATCATCGCTGCGGTTCCCATGGCTTGACCAATACAAATGGTATGAACCGGAGGTTTAATATAACCCAAAGTATCGCAAATGGCAAAAGCTTCAGTCTCAAACCCAATCGCATCCCCTCCATACCAGGAAGTTCCCGTTGAGTTGATGTAGAAATAGATAGGTTTATCAGGATCGTCAAACTGTAAGTAAAGCAATTGAGCGATAATCAGTTCAGTAACATCAATCCCGACTTGACGTTTGATATCATCGGACGAATACAGGGGAAGTCCCAGATAGACAATCCTTTCCTTCAACAGAAGGGATTCCAAATCTGGCGGGGGAGTCCGAATCGGGCTATCGGTGTAAGAATATGCCGATTGCACAGCTTGAATGGGTTCTCTCATCAGGAATTCTCAACCTTAAACTTATAAAAATAGTAGCGCAACTTCAGGTAATCCTATGAAACTCAGTTTACAAGCAATTCTTAGTGATCCCAACTTTGATCTGTCCGTTGGCAACAGTCAACGTCAGTTGGCGATCTCCATTTCGGCTTTTCCCTCTCAAAGTGATGCCGATGTCCCTTTGAATTTGTGCCTAATTTTAGATCATAGCGGTTCTATGAGTGGAAAACCCCTAGAAACCGTGAAACAGGCGGCAATTGAGTTAGTGGATCGATTAAAACCTGGCGATCGCATTTCTATTATAACCTTTGATCATCGCGCTAAAGTTTTAATTCCTAATCAAGATATCACGGATTTGGAAAATATTAAACGGAAAATCAATAGCTTAAAAACCTCCGGGGGTACGGCCATTGATGAAGGGCTAAAATTAGGGATTGAGGAATTGGGAAAAGGCAAACAAGAACGAATTTCTCAAGGTTTTTTATTAACCGATGGCGAAAATGAACATGGAGACAATGATCGTTGTTTAAAATTAGCCAAACTCGCCGCTAGTTATAACTTAACTATTAATACTTTGGGGTTTGGTGAAGATTGGAACTCCGATGTTTTAGAAAAAATTGCCGATGCTGCCGGGGGAACCTTAGCCTATATTGAATATCCCGAACAAGCCTTGGATGAATTTAGCCGTTTATTTAATAAAATGCAGTCGGTGGGGTTAACCAATGCCTATTTACTCTTGGATTTAATGCCCAATGTCCGGTTAGCCGAACTCAAACCCATCGCCCAAGTTGCCCCCGATACGATTGAATTACCGATCCAAAAAGAAGTGGATAAATGGATTGTCCGTTTAGGGGATGTGATGAAAGATATCGATCGGGTGGTATTAGCAAATTTATACTTTGACAAATTTCCCCCAGGAAAACAAGCGATCGCCCATGTTCAAGTTCGCTATGATGATCCTTCCTTAAATTTACAAAATTTATATTCTGATTTGGTGATTGTGGAAGGTAATTTTGTTACTTCCTATCAACCAAAAGTTGATCCGTTTGTGCAGCAACAAATTTTAACCATAGCCAAATATCGTCAAACTCAAATTGCCGAAACTAAACTCCAACAAGGCGATCGCGCTGGGGCAGCAACCATGTTACAAACCGCAGCCAAAACCGCTTTACAAATGGGGGATAAAAACGCAGCAACAGTTCTACAAACCAGCGCCACTCGCTTACAATCAGGAGAAGAATTATCCCCTGCCGATCAGAAGAAAACTCGAATTGTCTCTAAAACTGTTTTGAAATAACTCACTCCTTTCCGATCCAAAAAAGCTAACAAAAGCTAACAATTGTTAGCTTTTTCACTACTGTTAATTAACCCCCACCTCAGCCCCAAAAATTGGTTTGGGTGGGGAGTGTCAACCTTAAACTTATAAAAATAGTAGCGCAACTTCAGGTAATCATAATGAAACTCAGTTTACAAGCAATTCTTAGCGATCCTAACTTTGATCTGTCTGTTAACAACACTCAACGTCAATTGGCGATCTCCATTTCGGCTTTTCCCTCTGAAAGCGATGCCGATGTCCCTTTGAATTTGTGCCTAATTCTAGATTATAGCGCTTCTATGAGGGGTAAACCCATAAAAACCGTTAAACAGGCAGCAATTGAGTTAGTGGATCGATTAAAACCTGGCGATCGCATTTCAATTATAACATTTAATCATCACGCCAAAGTATTAATTCCCAATCAAGATATTACGGATTTGGAAAATATTAAACGGAAAATTAATGCCTTAAAAGCAACATGGGGGGGTACGGTCATTGGTGAAGGGCTAAAATTAGGGATTGAAGAATTAGGAAAAGGCAAACAGGAACGAATTTCTCAAGGGTTTTTATTGACCGATGGCGAAAATGTAGATGGAGACAATGATCGTTGTTTAAAATTAGCCAAACTCGCCGCTAGTTATAACTTAACTATTAATACTTTGGGGTTTGGTGAAGATTGGAACTCTGATCTTTTAGAAAAAATTGCCGATGCTGCTGGGGGAAATTTAGCTTATATTGAACATCCCGAACAAGCCCTAGATCAATTTAGCCGTTTGTTCAATAAAATGCAGTCTGTGGGCTTAACTAATTCCTATTTATTATTGGATTTAATGCCCAATGTCCGGTTAGCTGAACTCAAACCCATCGCCCAAGTTGCCCCCGATACGATTGAATTACCGATCCAAAAAGAAGGGGAAAAATGGGTCGTTCGTCTAGGGGATGTGATGAAAGATATCGATCGGGTGGTATTAGCCAATTTATATTTTGGCAAATTTTCCGCAGGAAAACAAGCGATCGCCCATGTTCAAGTTCGCTATGATGATCCTTCCTTAAATTTACAAAATTTATATTCTGATTTGGTATTGGTGGAAGCTAATTTTGTTAGTTCTTACCAACCCAAAGCCGATCCGTTTGTGCAGCAACAAATTTTAGCCTTAGCCAAATATCGTCAAACTCAAATTGCCGAAACTAAACTCCAACAAGGTGATCGGGCTGGCGCAGCAACGATGTTACAAACGGCAGCAAAAACCGCTTTACAAATGGGAGATAAAAATGCTGCAACCGTTTTACAAACCAGTGCCACTCGTTTACAATCAGGAGAAGAATTATCCGAAGCCGATAAGAAGAAAACCCGAATTGTCTCTAAAACTGTATTAAAATAATAGGTAATTACGAATTACGAATTACGAATTACGAATTACGAATTACGAATTACGAATTACGAATTACGAATTACGAATGGGTGATCTTCAGCGAGCGAGGACGCTCCCCCTGCTTCTGCTCCCCCTGCCTCCCCTGCTCCCCCTGCTCCCTCAGCCCCAGAAATTGCTTCAGGTGGGGATTTACGAACAATCTCAAAAAAGGGATTGACAAATTTCCCAAACTATGACAACATTAATAATTGTGCGAATAAATCAATAAAAAAGCGGAACTGGCGGAATTGGTAGACGCGCTAGATTCAGGTTCTAGTGTTTGCAAAGACTTCCGGGTTCAAGTCCCGGGTTCCGCATCTAACAGGTAGGGGCGTGGTTTCCGCGCCCCTATCATCGTTTAGGAATCAGGGTTTTATGTTAACCAGTCTACAAAATCCCTTGGTGAAGCAAATTCGCAAGCTCCATCAGGCTAAGGGACGAAAAGAACAACAGTTATTTTTATTGGAAGGAACCCACTTAGTCGAAGCAGCTTGTGCGGTGGAATATCCCTTAACAACAGTTTGTTGTACTCCTGTTTGGCAAGAGCGTCATCAACCTCTATCGGAGGTTTTATGCCAGTGTACCCAACGTTTTGAACTGGTCAGTCCAGAAGTATTGGAGGCGCTCGCCACAACTGTTCATCCCGATGGAGTCATTGCCTTAGCACCTCGAATGCCGTCTAAACCCCACACCCTTGAGGGTTTAGGCATAGCCTTAGAAACAGTGCAAGACCCCGGTAATTTGGGGACAATTATTCGGACAGCCACAGCCGCAGGTGTGGACGGGTTGTGGTTAAGTGCCGATAGCGTAGATGTCGATCACCCTAAAGTTTTAAGAGCCTCTGCGGGTGCTTGGTTTCGTTTAAATAAAACAGTATCTTCGAGTTTAAGGGCAGATATTACTAATTTTCAGCAACAAGGATTACAAATTGTAGCGACTGTTCCCCAGGCTTCTGTTTCCTATTGGGAATTAGATTTGACTCAACCGACCCTGATGATATTTGGCAATGAAGGCGCCGGACTTTCTCCTGACCTTCAAGCCTTAGCCAATCATCAAGTTCAAATTCCCTTGCAGCAAGGGGTAGAATCCCTAAATGTTGGAATTAGTGTCGCCCTGATGCTCTATGAAGCCCAACGCCAAAGAAGAGTTGTGTTAACGGTTGATGGTTGACAGTTGATGGTTGCGAAGTACGGAGTGCGTATAGATTTCTCCCCCTACTCCCCCTGCTTCCCCTGCCCCCCCTGCTTCCCCTGCTTCCCCTGCCCCCCCTGCCCCCCCTGCCCCCCCTGCCCCCCTGCCCTATTTCTGAAGATGTTGATCTTGTAAATATTGTTCTATATCAGAAATAGCTTCTTCCAAATCTGATAAACTGATTCCTTCAGGGTTTTTAGGGGGACGAGAGGGAGATACCGTTTTCTCAGGGGGGGCAGCTTGAGGGGTAGGAGTCACTGTATCTGGCTCTTGGAATGCACTTAATAATTCTTGATCAAAAGACTCAATAAATTTTTCGGCGGCACTACGACGAAGATCTTGCTGATTTTTATTCATGATGGGGTGACTCCTGAAACGATAAATCTCTCTTACTAAAAACAAATAACCTCGTTAAATCAGATTCCCAAAGATAGAATGGTTAGAAAACTTAAGGCTAAGGGGAAAGACCTAAAAGAAAGGTTAGACTAAACCTAACCTAGCACGTTTATTGGGACAGATTCGTTTTAAATTGTGCTTTGATCACCGAACTGCATCTCCCCCTTGGCAATGAAGCATCCACAAGGACTAGAATGTTGATCTGAGCCAGTGACATTCAATCTTGATGGAGCCCGTTGATTCATGGATGAAAACACCCCACCAGCCATTGTCAGACCCAAACCTGCGGTGAATATTCAACTGACACCAGCAGGAAGCGAAAAATCAATTCGTCCCCCCCGTTTCGTCTCGGATAAAGATAAACCCTCCTTTAGTAAACCCCGTCGAGCAGAGGTGACTCCGGTTAAACCTTGGGTTGAACTCGATGAAGCCCAAAATCAAGTGGGTGAAGTCTTCAATTTGGGGGATATGATCCGGGTGAGAGCTCCTTGGGGAGAAATAGCGATCGCACAGATCCAGCAGTTCTATGAAGTTGCTCCGGGGAGTCTGTGGGCCTGTTTTGTTCCCACCGAGGAACAAGAGGAATGGACGTGGAAAGGTGGATCTATTCGGGCAGAACTGTTAAAAAAAGCGTAATTACAAACCTAGAGTGTTGAGTTTGATCAAGTCCGGTTATTGAAAGTTGCATGATCCGCAAGTTGTGTGAAATAATTCCCAGCTAATAACCAGAAAATACAGCAGTCTTTACTGGACTTGATCTCAACTGCTATTAATCAGGATACTGGATAGATGGGTCAGCACCCCGCGCTGAAGTAACGGGGCTTCATGCCTCGCATGACGTAATAGTTGACCAGCCTAAGTCTTAACTGACTACGTTTTTTGAGTCATGACACCCTGTGGATGCGTAGCTAGTCCCCGGCTCTGTCGTTAGTGGTTAAACATCTTTATCGGGTTAAGGAAGTGCTGCTAACCTAACAAGCTCTTAAAACATTGGCGAAGCTAACTTTACCCTAGAAATAGGTGTGTTTGAGGGCAACCATACCCTCCTCCCCGAAAGGGGAAATATAAAGCCTAACTAAAAGGACGGGGTTTCTACCCATTTTTCCGATGAAACCTGAATATCAAGCTGTTAATATTTTAATCATTGATGATTCTCCGATCAACCTTAGATATTTAGGGAAACTCCTCAGCTTGCAAGGATATCAAGTTCAACTGGCTAATTCGGGAGAATTGGGATTAAAGATTGCCCTGGATACGTTTCCAAATCTGATCATCTTGGATATTATGATGCCCAGTTTGGATGGATATGAAGTGTGTCAACAACTAAAAGCCGATAGTCGAACTCAGCATATTCCCGTGATTTTTGTCAGTGTGATTGAAGAGGTATCTGAAAAAGTCAAAGCCTTCCAAATCGGAGGAGCAGACTATCTCACCAAACCTTTACAAAAAGATGAAATTCTAGCTCGAATTCACCATCAACTAACGATCCAAAGTTTGCATCGTCAATTAAAAGCTCAAAATCTTCAACTTAGAGCCGAAATTCAAAATCGTGAACAACTTGAAGAAAAATTTTCTAAAGCTTTTTTAAATAGTCCGAATCCCATTTCATTAATAACCTATCCAGAGGGATGTTTTTTAGATGTTAATCCTAGTTTTCTTCAGACCTTTGGTTATCAACGTTCTGAAGTAATTGGTCAAAGAGACGTTGACTTGAATTTGTGGGTAAATTCTGAAGACGAACACCTGTTAAAGCAACAACTTCAACGGGGAAAACCGATTCATAACCAAGTGATCAAGCAGCGAACCCAAACGGGAAATATTAAAACGGTGTTATTATCAGCCGAATTAATTATATTAGAAGAAAAAACTTGTATTTTATCAATTATTAATGATATTAGTGAGTTAGAATCCGCTTTACAAGAGCGTCAAAAAGCAGAAGAAGCTTTAAGAAAAAGCGAAAAAAAATATCGAAATTTAGTCGAAACCTCTCACGATATTATTTGGTCAGTCAATTTAAAAGGGTGTTATACCTTTGTGAATCCGGTTGTTTATACCTTAATGGGATATGAACCGAAAGAAGTGATTGGCCGTCTATTTTCCCATTTTGTTCCCCTGGATCAAGTCTCTTATGTTCAAAGGGTATTTCAACCTGTTTTAGCGGGTCAATCTTTAGTGCGACAGCACCTAATTAATGTCTCTAAAGAGGGAAAATGGGTACATTTGTTAGTTAATGCTTTTCCGGTTTATAATCCTCACGGAGATGTGATTGGAATAACAGGAACAGCATCGGATATTACGGAACAAAAAACAACGGAACGGGCCTTGCAACTGATTGTAGAAGGAACGGCTTCCAAAACGGGTCAAGAGTTTTTTCGTTCCTGTGTTTACTATTTATCTGAAGTGTTACAAGTGCGCTATGCCGCCGTTTTTCGACTCTTAAAATCGTCCCAACCACAATTAGAAACCTTGGCTTTTTGGGATGGAGAAAAATGGTATGATCAGTTGGTTTATAAATTAGTCGGAACCCCTTGCGAGCAGGTGATTAAAATGGCTAAACTCTGTCATTTTAGCGATAATGTTCAAAGTTTATTTCCTGATGATCCAGAATTAGTGAAATTAGAAGCTCAAAGTTATTGGGGAATTCCTTTATTTGATTCTAATCGAAATATCATTGGGATATTAATTCTGATAGATACTCAAAATAAACAACTGAATGTTAGTCAAGAATCCATTTTGAAAATTTTTGCGGATCGGGCGGGGGCTGAACTAGAACGACAATTAGCGGAAGAATTACTAGAATATCGCTCTCGAATGGATCACCTCCTCAGTCAGATTTCTCGACTCTTTATTAATGAAAAAATAGACACGGCTATTCGTTATACCCTGCAAGAAGTAGGTCAATTTTTCCAGTGTGATTGGGCGTTTATTTTTAATTGTCATTCTCAACTAACGCCCTGGGAAATTACCTCTCAATGGTGGCTAACAGAACAAAATAATGAATCCAATCAATATCCGGTTTTATCTTATCAAGCTATTCCCTGGATTCATCAACAATTACAATATAAAAGAACTCAAATTTTAGCGATTTCCGACGTTGATCAATTTCCCCATTTCTTCCCCCAAGATCAAAAAACCCTCCGTCGCATAGGTTGTCAATCCCTAATCTTTATTCCCTTAATCAAATCAGGAAAAACTAAAGGATTCATGGGAATTATGAATTTTCATTCCGTGCAAGAGTGGACATTAGAAACACAGAATTGGCTGAAATTGGTGGGAGAATTAATTGCAATTCGTCAAACAGCCCAAGAAACCCAACAAGCTTTAGAACGCAGTAAAACCCGCTATCAAAATTTAGCTGATAATATACCAGGGATGATTTATCAATTTATGCTACATCCTGATGGCTCTATGAGTTTACCCTATGTTAGTTCAGGGTGTTGGGACTTATATGGATTATCCCCAGCCCAGGCGATGATTGATGTTCATCAGTTATTTGAAAAGATTTATCCTGAAGATTTTCGAGGAGTTTTGAGTTCAATTTGTGATTCGGCGGAGAGTTTAAAACCTTGGAGTTATACCTGGCGAATTATTACCCCTCAAGGTCAGATGAAATGGTTACAGGGAAATGCTCGTCCTGAACCTCAATCCGATGGTAGTATTTTATGGGATGGTTTACTGATTGATATTAGCAAAAATAAACAAGCAGAAATCCTCCTGGGGGAAACAGCCCAACGTCAACAAACCCTAGCCCGGATTGTGGGTCGAATGCGCCAAACCCTGGATTCTGAAACTATTTTTACCACCGCAACTCAAGAACTTCGCTATGAATTAAAAAGTGAGCGGGTGGCAATTTATCAGTTTAATTCTGAGGGTCGAGGTCAATTTGTGGCAGAATCTTTTGCCTCCGGTTGTCAACAGTTAATCTATCAATCTATTCAAGACTTCCATTTTGATTCGAGTATTCTTGAGCCGGAAAATTGCGTTTTGTCGAGTTTAAATCAGGAAGATCGAATTCAAGATACTTACTTACGAGATATTCAAGAGGGGATACATCGGGATGGTCTAAGTTATTTGTGCATTTCTGATATTTATCAAGCTGGTTTTCCCGATTGTTATCTACAATTGTTAGAACAGATGCAGGTAAAAGCCTATTTAATTGTTCCGATTTTCTGCCAAACCGTATCTCCGAGCGTTGAGTCTATTCCAGGAGGTTCCGCTTCGGCTCCGGCTCAGTTAAAATTGTGGGGACTGCTGGCTATCTATCAACATTCGAGTTCCCGTCAGTGGCAAGAATCAGAAATTAATTTAGTCGTACAAATTGGCGCTCAATTGGGAGTAGCACTGCAACAAGTGGCTTTATTAACTCATACCCAACAGCAATCGGAAGAACTCTGTCAAGCCAAAGAAGCCGCCGATGCCGCCAACCGGGCAAAAAGTGAATTTTTAGCGAATATGAGTCATGAATTACGCACGCCTCTGAATGCAATTTTAGGCTTTACTCAACTAATGAGCCGAGATTCTAGCCTAACTGAGGAACAACAAGAACAAATCAAAATTATTCATCGCAGTGGTAAACATTTATTAGCCTTAATTAACGATATTCTGGAAATGTCAAAGCTAGAAGCCGACCAGATTAGTTTGAATGAAACCAGGTTTGATTTATTTCACGGGTTAGATTATCTCCAAGATTTACTGAGCACGAAAGTTAAATCCAGAGGATTAGAATTTGAGTTAATCCGCGCTCATAATCTCCCGCAATGGATTATTGCGGATGAAAATAAACTTAGGCAAATTCTGTTAAATTGTTTAGGACATTTGATGAGTTGGACAGAAGCCGGAACCCTACAAGTTAGAGTTAAAGCGATATTCCCGAAGGTGGGGAGTATTTCTACCCCTGATCCATCCGATCTCCCTAGTCAGGAGATTAAACTTGAATTTGAAATTGAAACCACAGTGTCGAATCGGGAATCGGTGGAAATTCAGGATTTATTTCAACCCTTTACATCAATTCAACGGAGTTTGACCTTTCCAGAAGCACAACATTTGAGTTTACCCATTAGCCAACAATTTCTGCATTTGATGCAAGGAACCATCGTGATTGAACGTTCCTCAAATCAAGGGGTAAAATTAACCTTAGTGATTCCTGTCCAACTTGCAGAAACTCAACCGAACTATCGGGTTTCCTCCCCTGGGAAAATTATCGGCTTATCCCCGAATCAACCCCATTGTCGCCTGTTGGTAGTGGAAGATCAAATTTCCTGGCGTTGTCATCTGACTCAGTTTATGGAACAGATGGGGTTTGAGGTCAAGGAAGCAGAAAATGGTCATGACGCTTTAATCCTTCAGCGAGCTTGGAAACCTCACTTAATTTTGATCAAGATGTGGATGCCCATTTTGAGTGGTTATGAAGTGATTCAACGCATTCGTCAGGAGGAATTTCCCGTTGAAAGTTCAGAGGAGGGGTTGATTAACTCTCAAACCGAAGTTGATGGAGGGCTCCCCCATCAAACGATTATTCTTGCCATGATCCCATCGGGATCAGAGCAGGATAAACAGTTGGCTGTATCTGTTGGTTTTGATGATTTTTTGTGTACACCTTTTCCAGAGGATGAACTTTTGTCCAAAATAAGTGAATATTTAAAGGTGCAGTATCAATATGCACCTGAATTGTTATCTCAACCGCCAGGATTTCTGACCCATTCCCAAAGCATTGCTCTGACTCCCTCTGTGGTTATACCCACTGCGTTAGAGGTGATGCCAACTGAATGGGTCGAACAACTCTATCATGCGGCGGCTCAATGTAGCGATCGTTTATTATTGCAACTAATTGATCAAATTCCCTCTGAATATCAAGCGATCGCTCAACATTTGAGCTATTTAGTGGATAACTTCCGCTTTGATCAGGTCATGGAATGGGCGAAACAGCCTGAAGATTCAGTGCAGAAAACACAATGATTGAGAAACAACCCGATACTTCCAGAGGAAATATCCTTATCATTGATGATAATCCTGAAAACTTGCGATTATTATCACGAATGTTGATTCGGCGCGGGTATGAAGTTCGTCAAGCTCTAAATGGAATAATCGCGTTAAGAGCGATTGAAATTCAGCAACCCGATATCATTTTATTAGATATTATGATGCCTCAGATGGATGGCTATCAGGTGTGTAAATGGATTAAAAATAATCCCCAAACTACTGAAATTCCAGTGATTTTTTTGAGTGCTTTAGATCAAGTTCAAGATAAACTTAAAGGCTTTGCGGCGGGGGCGGCGGATTATATTACTAAACCTTTTCAATTTGATGAGGTTTTAGTACGGGTTCAAAATCAACTGTCATTACAGTTTGCTCGCAAACAAATTGTAGAATTAAATACGGAATTAGAACAACGGGTTAAAGAACGCACTCAACAACTAGAAGATGTTCATGCTCAACTGCTAAAAAAAGCACTTTATGATGAGTTGACGGCTTTACCGAATCGAGTTTTATTTATTCAACGCTTAGAAGCCACTGTTCAAAATTTACAAGCAAATCCGAAGGGTCAGTTTGCTGTTTTATTTTTAGATTGCGATCGCTTTAAAGTAATTAATGATTCTTTAGGGCATTCTGTTGGAGATCAATTATTAATTGCTATTGCTCAACGGTTACAATCTTCTTTACCCAATGTTGATATTTTAGCTCGATTTGGGGGAGATGAATTTGCGATTTTATTAACGAATTTAACTCAACCTGAAATAGCTATTGAAATGGCTGAAAAAATTATTGATCTTTTATCTCTACCTTTTTCGATTCTATCCTATCCGATTTATATTAATGCCAGTATTGGAGTTGCCTACAGTCAACCGGACTATACCCGACCGGAACAAATTTTACGCGATGTCGATACGGCAATGTATCGGGCAAAAGCACGGGGAACTTCCTGTTATCAAGTTTTTGATCCCTCAATGTATCAAAATGCCTTATCGTTTTTACAGCTTGATACGGATCTCCGCACCGCAATTAAAGAACAACAATTACGGGTGAATTATCAACCTATTATTGCTTTAAAAACAGGTAAAATTGTCGGGTTTGAAGCGTTAGTTTGTTGGCATCATCCTCAAAGGGGTTTAGTCCCTCCAGGCGACTTTATTCCTGTCGCAGAAGAAACAGGTTTAATTACAGAAATTGGCTATTGGGTTTTGCGACAAGCGGGGGAACAAATTTATCATTGGCAACAACAATTTAGTGATATTCCTTTAACAATTAGTATTAATCTCACCCCTCGACAATTTACCCAAGGTAACTTAATTGCTCAACTGGATGAAATTATTCGGGAGACTCATCTCAATTCTCGATCTTTAAAATTAGAAATTAAAGAAAGTGCGATTATGGATAATCTCAAAACCGCACAGGTTATTTTAAATCAGTTACGACAACGAGAAATTCAACTCAGTCTTGATGATTTTGGAACTGGATATTCTTCTTTGAGTTATCTACATTCGTTTCCCGTTGATACTTTGAAAATTGATCAATCTTTTATTCAAGGGTTAGATGAAGTTCCCCAAAAATTAGGCTTAGTTCCTGTGATTATTAATATTGCTCAAAAAATGGGAATGAATGTGATTGCAGAAGGCATCGAAACTGCTCAACAATTAGCGCAATTAAGACAGTTAAATTGTGATTTTGGTCAAGGGTATTTCTTCTCACAACCGTTAAATCCTGAACAAGCGGTTAATTTACTATTATCATTCCCGCAATGGTAGTTAATCAGTTATCAATTATTACTAGGAGCAAGATCGGCTGCGGTATGAAATCGATCTCTAAGACCCGTCTTCTGAGCACCTACAAGTACACCGAGAAACTGGGTTTCTCCGTGTACTTTTTCTGTATAATAGAAAGATAGCTGAAGAAACCCGGTTTCTGACCCTAAAATCATCCCCAAACCCACAAAATTAGATGACTGTCACCACCCAACACTTTACCTTAGAAGAGTATCTTCACTACGATGATGGTACAGATATTTTCTATGAATTAGTCAACGGAGAATTAGTTTCTATGGCATTAGGAACCGGACAACATGGTGAAATTGTCGATTTTCTTAATACACAATTTCGCACTGAGATTGCTAGAATGGGAAGAGATTGGGTATCTAAACAAATGGTGATCGGTGTTCAATCTCCTCGTGGCGATCGCTGGGACACGGTTCGCATTCCTGATGTTGTGATTATTCCTAAAGAACAGTGGCGGAATTTGCAAAACCGCGAGGCGGTTATTCGTCTGAATGAAGCACCTCCGCTTTTAGTCGTAGAAGTTATTAGTGCTTCAACTAAAAGTGTAGATTATCGGGCTAAACGTGCTGAATATTCTGTTTTAAATATTCCTGAATATTGGATCGTCGATCCCTTACAAGCTAAAATCACTGTTTTTACGCTTTCTGAAGGATGGTATGATGAAGTTGTTTTTACTAATAGCAATCGCCTCATTTCTCCGACTTTTTCTGAACTGAATCTAACCGTTAATCAAATTTTTTCCAGTGAAGTTTAAGGGAAGTAAGCCCTTTAGAGCTTTGAGGCGTAAACACCCCACTACAATTACAGAATAATTACGAATTAGAAATTACGAATTACGAGTTAATTTAATTTTTTAATTCGTAATTCGTAATTCGTAATTAAAAAGTAGTTAGCCCTAAAAGATATTGAGCCCTTCAGGGCTCACTACGAAGGGTTAAGGGTTTAGTCTTTTGTCCATTCTGTGTGAAAAAATTCACCCCTGGGTTTATCAATACGTTCATAGGTATGAGCGCCAAAATAATCCCGTTGAGCTTGGGTTAAATTCAGGGGTAAAGTAGCCCGTCGATAACTATCAAAATAGTCTAAGGACGCACTAAAAGCCGGAACCGGAATTCCAAATTGATTCGCAATAACTAAAACTTCCCGCCAAGCTTGTTGACGATCTAAAATCGTCTGTTTAAATTCCGGTGCTAATAACAAATTCGGTAATTCAGGATTTTCGCTAAAAGCCGCTTTAATTTTATTCAAAAATCCCGCCCGAATAATACAGCCACCTTTCCAAATTCGCGCCATTTCCCCAAGATCCAAATTGTACCCAAACTCTTTAGAAGCGGCACTTAATAACGCCATCCCTTGAGCATAGGAACAGATTTTAGAACAATACAACGCATCCCGAATTTTGTTAACTAAACTGGAAATATCTCCCTGATATTCACCCGTTGGCCAAGGCAATTCTACAGAAGCGGCCACCCGTTGATCTTTATAGGAAGAAATAATTCGACTATTGACCGCCGCGATAATCGTAGGAATAGAAACGCCCAACTCCAAAGCACTGATCACCGTCCAGCGTCCGGTGCCTTTTTGTCCCGCAGAATCAACAATTAAATCGACTAAAGGTAAACCCGTTTCATGGTCAATCTTTTTGAAAATATCCGCCGTAATTTCAATTAAAAATGAATTGAGTTCGTCGGTGGTATTCCATTCAGCAAAGACTTCATGCAGTTGCTTCGCATTCAACCCCGCCACATTTTTCAGCAGGTCGTAGGCTTCTGCAATTAACTGCATATCGCCATATTCAATGCCGTTATGCACCATTTTAACGTAGTGACCAGCGCCACCTGGCCCAATAAACGTCACACAGGGGCCGTCATCCACTTGGGCGGCAATTTTCGTTAAAATCGGTTCTAATTCTTTATAGGAGGCTTCCGTCCCTCCCGGCATTAAGCTAGGCCCCCAGAGGGCGCCTTCTTCGCCACCACTGACCCCCATCCCGACAAACCCTAAACCTGTGGCTTCTAGTTCTTTCGTGCGGCGTTCGGTATCTTCATAGAGGGAGTTGCCGCCATCGATAATCATGTCATCTTGATCCAGCAAAGGTTTAAGCTGATCAATTACCGCATCAACGGGTTTTCCGGCTTTTACCATCACCAGAATGCGGCGCGGACGTTCTAAGGAGTGGACAAATTCTTCTAGGGTATAGGCAGCTTTGACGTTTTTTCCCTGCGCCCGTTGCTGCATAAACTCATCGGTTTTCGCTCCGGTGCGGTTATAAACTGCGATCGGAAACCCATTGCGCTCGACGTTCAGCGCCAGGTTTTCACCCATGACGGCTAGACCAATTACACCAAATTTTTGCAGTGTCATAATAAAAAAATGGGAAGTTTGGAAACCGCGTCTGTTCAGAGCGCGGAGGAAAAACGACTCAGGAGAATTTATTCTCCGTGAATACTAGATTGGGAACCGACAAAAATTGTTGTATTTGCCGATTCCCGGTTTTTTGGTATTTCTACCACACTGATTTCTCAGGTTAAGTTAGCTTCGCCAATGTTATCGGTCGGTAACTATCTCGAAAGCACTGTCTTACCCATCGTAAAACTGTTTAACTTTCGAGTTTTAGAGCTTGGGACTAGCTTCGCATCCCAAGGTAAGAACTTTAACGCTTCCCGATAACGTAGCCAGTT
>CAITND010000141.1 GCA_903893625.1 uncultured Oscillatoriales cyanobacterium | reverse complement strand
GGGAGGGCATCCCCAAAGTAACGCTAATGGACTGGAAACCTCTACTCTGCTTGGGGAAACCCTGGTCGAGCAAGTATCCAGGTTGAAGTTAGAATCTCAGTGTCTTCAGACCTGAGAGTGTCAAGTTCTTCTAGTTGCGTATTTAACGCCTCTTCTTCAGTGGGAGTTAATTTCGGTTCAGCCTTTAACGCTTCCCATCCCGTCTCAAAAATCACAATTCCGCCTGCAACTTTTACCCCAGACATCCCTAACCCAAAAAATTCCATAATACTTTCCCCAATTAACAAGAAAAATATTAAAACGGCTATAAAACTCAGGGAGGCTTTAATTGCACATTTTTGTTGTAATTCTGGAGAATAGCCTGCTGCTAATATTAAAAATATTGGCACAGCACCCAAGGGGTCAACAATCGGAAACAACGCGGCAAAACTACCTAAAGCAAAAGTCAAAAAATCGTCCATACTATTTTCAATTATTGATACCCAAATTGGGCATTGTTTAAGGGATATTAAGACTCAGAAGTTAGTTTTAAAATTAGATCTTCTGAGGCGGGAAACCTCGACAAGAGGTAAGTCCGTTCTGCTAATTCAAAATCAGCAAAATCAAACCCAGGTGCAACGGTACAGCCGACAAAACTATAGGAACTTTCAGGATGAGGATAGCCTCCAAACCACCATCCCGCCGGAACAACATACTGCACGATTTCCCCCCCTTGAATATCCGAACCCAGAATAACATTCTGCACGCCATAGTCTTCGTGCATTAATATTAGAGTTAAGGAACCTCCTAAATAAAAATGCCACATTTCATCAGATTGAATGCGATGGAAACAAGATTTTGTTCCTTGAGGTAATAAAAAATAAATTCCTGTACAATAATTGCGATCGCCCTTAAAAATTGCAGGTAAAGCCTGATGAGAAATTACACCCTTTGCACGATAAGTTTCTCGAAAATATCCCCCTTCAGGGTGAGGAACAAGCTGATATTTCTCAATTAATGCTTCTACAGTAATCATAAATTAACACTTTAATTAATTAGAATAAAAGAATTAGGTGGGTGCGCTATGCTGACCCACCCGATGCAGAAATTACCAACCAAAAGCCGAATAAAATTGACTCTCCTCAGAGGTCGATTCCGATACCGTTTCAGCATTAGGATTAACCCGAATTTCCGTACAGAATGTTGAGGTATTGAACCCGCCAAACCGCTTAACTGCACTGGTTCGCATCCGTATATCTGAACCCACAAACCAGAAGCGTTCAATGGAACTCATGGTTTCATATTCAGTAATTAAAATTAAGGCATCGTCCTGATCCATTTCAAATTGACCCGCAACGGGCATAATTTCTGCATAACCCCGTTCTCGCAACATTTGACCTTTACGGGGATTTTCAGGGTCAGGAACAATCGCAAATACCGTTGATCCTTTATGATTTTCATCCTCTTTATCCCAAGCCATTTCCCCCGCCCAGGTGACATAGGCTCCCCCGGCAGCTAAACTGGGTTCAATTTCGTGCATCTGACAAATTTCGATCACTCTAGGATCGTCTGCATCCAAGCTGGTGACTTCAATCTCTGAAAATCCTTTCTCAGCCTGTCTAAAGGCTAAATGGTGCGTTGTCCGTTGCGATCGCCATGTCCCCGCGCTCTTGCGAAAAAATTCTATTGCATCCATCATCACAGTTAAAATCCCTTCACTCACTGATGTTTCTTGGTTTCACCTTTTATGATAGAGCGATTCTGAGTTAGTTGTGAATTTTTGCAACAGAGATTAGTTTCAAAATGTGCATTGTGGACAGATTGTCAAGTTGTTGTTACGATAATTTACATTCAGTGTAATACAGGTTAACTTAGTCAGTCCGAATCTTCGTGATTTGTACAACTCAGTCAGAGGAGTGAACATGAAAACGCCTGCAAACCTCAGTCTTGAACAACAATTCAAGTTACAAGTTCTACGAGAACAAGTCAAAACCTTAAATTTAGAAGAAGCCCAAGACTACCTACTCGAAGTATTATGCCAGAGTATGGTTATTGGCGTGCGATTCGTTTAGCCTAAAGTAAGCCAAAAGGTTTACGGGACGGTTAGCCTAACTGCTCAGGTAGTTAGTGACAACTGATTACATTTGTGGGTGAACTGCCGTACAGTAAGTCCCACCCCTCAAG
>CAITND010000140.1 GCA_903893625.1 uncultured Oscillatoriales cyanobacterium | reverse complement strand
TCAAACTTTTTTGCTGACGCAGTAAAGTTTTTAATTCTTCTGATGTTAAATCAATTCTTTCTTGATAGTTAACTTTCATATTGATTCTATATTGATTTCTTAGTTAAGCTATTGTAGCATGAATTTTCGGAAATGGTATAAGAGTTAAGAGATAATCAATTAACTGTTTAACGTGAGTTCGACGGAGTGCGATGGCGATGCCGACAGGTGGCGACATCGCATCTCCATCAGGGAGAGGGCACAATCTAAAGTTGTGGTATTATTGGCTCAAAAATACTTTCTCCCCACCCCTGCGATGAGTTACTGTGTTACCGTAGGATGTTCTCATCCAGAAAATCTCAACTCAGCCGAATATTGTCAAGGTTGTGGTCAATTCCTCTTACTCCAAAACCGTTATCAGGCTATAAAACCTTTAAGTAGAGGCGGTTTTGGCAGAACGTTTTTGGCAATTGATCAACAAATTCCTTCCCATCCCTATTGTGTAATTAAACAATTTTTATTTCAATATGAAAACTTGCATGATTATGAAGTAGCAGCCAACTTATTTCGTCAAGAAGCGGTGCGTTTAGATCAATTGGGAAAACACCCTCAAATTCCCCAACTATTAGCTCATTTTGAACAAAACCAACAACTGTTTATTGTCCAAGAATATATTGAGGGAAAAACTTTATTTGATGAATTAAAAGAAGGGGGATTATTTCAGGAGGAAAAAATCTGGCAAGTTTTAAAACAAATTCTCCCAGTCTTACAATTTATTCATGAACAAAATATTATTCATCGAGATATTAAACCTGCTAATTTGATGCGGCGGTGTTCTCTTCCATCTTCTGTTCAAAACTCCTTAGATCTTGCTGAAGATTTAACCCAAAGTCCTCCAACGCTTAAAATGGAAGATCAAGAACAAGCTCAACTGAGTGCGAAACTAAAACAACAAATACCATCTATTTTTTCAGAGGATAATTCTCAAAATAAAGTTAATCAAAATATAGAAACAGGTGAAATTGTTTTGATTGATTTTGGAGTAGCCAAAGTGTTAACGGGAAGTGCTTTACTCCACAGTGGAACCATTATCGGAACACCAGAATTTATGGCTCCTGAACAAACCAGAGGAAATGTTTATCCAGCCAGTGATTTATATAGCTTGGGAGTAACTTGTTTATATTTAATCACGGGAATTTCTCCTGGAAAATTATATGATGAACATGATGAAAAATGGAATTGGCGGAATTATTTAACGCCTCAACAAATGATTAGCGATCGCTTAGAAACCTTATTAAATCGATTAATCTCACCTGCCATTAGTCAGCGTTATAAATCCGCCGAAGAAGCCTTAAAAGCGATTCAATCTTTTGAAACTCCTGTAAATCTTGCCGTTAAACCTGTTATTCCCATTAAAAAGACATCTCAAAAAGTCCCCCAGACTCATCCTAAAACGCCTAATTTATTAGATCGAATTAAAGAAAATTTGGGCTATCAGCAATTAAACGATCCTTTAAAATCGGCCGTTGGTGTCGATTATACTCAACTGCAATCTCTCTTAGCTCAAAAACATTGGAAACAAGCAGATCAAGAAACCTGGGTTGTCTTGTGTGCAGCACTCAAAAAATCGAAAAAATCTTACTTACACGCCAAGGATTTAGAAAATTTACCCTGTGAAGATTTAAAAACCATTAATCATCTGTGGGTAAAATATAGTAATGGACGGTTTGGGTTTAGTATTCAAAATCAAATTTATCAACAAACTGAAAGAGATTATGGAGAATTTTGTCACCAAGTCGGATGGTTAACTTATAATCCTCATGATCCTGATTATGGCATTGAATATAAAATCTCTGCACCCATTGGACATTTACCGACCCGCAATTGGATTATAGCTACTGGAAAATGGTGGCAAAACTTAGAAGTTTTAGCTGAAAAATTAGAAACTTGTGGGATTAATTAATACTGATGCTGGTTTTTTAGCCAATTAGTAATCTCTTCATTAAAGCATTTAAAACAAGCATCTCAAGCGGAAAATATTCCCCTGTTTTTCTATCTCTGATAAGCGATCACAATATTGGTGTAAACTCTCCTTCACCTCTTCCGGTAAAAATAAAGGATCATTTAACAATACCTCAGTCGCACCTAATAATAAGCGATCGCATTTTCTTATAATAATTGTAGACAGAGCGATCACTTAAGATATAATCAGATCAAATCATCTCAGAAAATAGCTTGATCATGAAAACACAACTTAATCAAGAAGGACAGATTACTATACCTCCTGAAATTCGTGAGCATTTAGAACTGAAACAGGGAGATGAATTCCTATTAATTGTTACCGGAAATGAAATTAGGTTACAACCGATTAAAAGAAAACGACTGAGTGAATTCCGAGGAGTTTTACCAGCCACTCAACCTTATCCCGGTAAAACAGCCCTCCGCCAAGCTGTAGCTCAATCTTTAGCTCAGAAATCTTATGAGTCATAATCATGAGTAATTATTGGGTAGATGCCAATATTTTATTACGGTTCATTACCAATGATCCCCTCGATCTCGCTGAACGATCTGCCAGATTTTTACAGAAAGCTGAACAAAGGGAAATTACACTCAAGGTATCCTCAATTGTTGTGGCTGAAGTGGTTTGGGTATTAATTTCTTTTTATGGTTATTCTCGACAACAAGTTGCAGATGTTTTGATAGGTTTGTTAACATCAGAGGGTATTATTCTTGAATCTAGTGAGCAAGTAATAGCAGCCCTTGATAGTATGGCAACAGCAAATGTTGATTTTGTTGATGCTTATCTTGCAGAAGTGGCTCGTAAAGAAAATGAGTCTGTTGCTTCTTTTGATCGAGATTTCAGACGTTTAGATATACCTTATATAGAACCAGATTAATTAATTTTTGAGTGGGTCATGGGAATGAGTTAATCTATTATTTAGTGAAGCGGTGTAATATTAGTTATATAGTAATATTCCATAGCACTATTAAAAAATAGCGATCGCTCTCCCTATATTACAAGAGAGAGCGATCGCTAAAGATATAATCAAAGAGAATAAACACCCATCAAATTGCATAGGACAATGCAGAATTTTCTTACTGCTATTTCTGGATTCAACAAACAGGTTTTTAGGACTTATTGTAACGGAACATGGGTAGCAATTTTTTCGTTATTGACTCCGTAAACTTCTAAGGGAATTTGGGCATTTTGACTGATAGTTTCTAACGCAACTTTCAGGACTTGGACGTGATTTTCAGCTTCAGAACGTTTCTTAGAATCTCCCGTTTGATCTGCGGTTTTAGCAGTGGATTGAATTTGATTTACATAATCCGATGTTAAACGAACTGTGATTAAATTCTCATTCACACTGTAGTTACAAACTTTAGGATTTCCACTGCACAGTTTTGTTAAATCTTGACGGGTTTTTTCTAAACGAGAGACGATCCGGTTTTGAACATCTGCCCGTTTCCAAGCATCATTATAGGTGCTTAAAAGAGGCTTAATTTTAGCCGAATAAGAACTACTCACCGGAACTTGTTTCGCATAAGTAACCGCCCGACTCCAATAGGTAACCGCCTCAGACCAAGCAGCCCGTTGTTCTAAAAGTGTGGCTTGTTCGGCATTATTAATGGCTTGATTATAAGCATCTAAACCGACTTGTTCAATGGTTTTGCGATCGCGGGCTTCCTCTAATTTCGGTTGATAACGTGCTAATAAAACCTGGGCAGATTGATAAGCGGTTGTCCCGTAAGGAATCGTTGATAAAGTATTAGTGGCGATTTGCCAAGTATCAAATACCTGTTTCCAACTGTCTGCATATTTTGCCACTCCTTGACGCGCTTCTGCGACTTGGGCGGCTTTTTTGGCTGTGGTTAAAATTTGTTCTCCATCCCGTTCTAATTTTAAGCGATTTCTGACATCCGCTAAATTGCCTCGATATTGTTGCCATCGAGCTTGAGCAAAGGGATAAATAATACTACCACTCTTGACTTGTTCTAAAGATGCGATCGCCTGTTCCCACAGAGATTGCATCTTCACCCAATCTTCTATCGGATGGGGAGGATTTTGGCTAATTGCTGAAGCTTTGGCTGCGGTTTTTAACGCTTTTAGTACCGAATCTAACTCATTAGATTCCTTATGATAAACTGATAAAAGGGCTTTAGCTTCAGGATAATGGGGCGACCAAAAGGGAATCGTTTCTAATAGTTTAATTCCCGATTGTAAATCCTGTTGAGCTAAAATTGGGGCTTGAGCAGAAGCAACGGTTTCAATGGTTTGTTTAGATTTTTGATTAAAATCTCTAGCAGTATCTACTTCCTGGCATTCTCCCATCACGCAGGGGCGAGTCACGGTATAAACACATCCGAATACCACCACCAAAACCGCAGCAACTTGCGCCAGTAAAACAGGATTAAATCGTTTACTAACGGGTTGTTCTTCTGGATAAATTTCGGAAGTCGAAGTATCTTGATCGGGAGCAGAACTTAAATTCTCTAAATCCTGGAGATCAAAAGGATTATCTTCCAGGTTTTCTGCTTCTTCCTCCTCTAAAAAAGGATTTTTAGCCTCTACATCAGAGGAATTTTGACTGTTGTGTTCTTGTTCTTGTTGTTTCTGCTTTTGTTCTAAAATTGCTGTTTTCATAATTTTGCCCGGAGTCCGTAAGACATTCTACAAGTTGAAATTTTAGATGTTGAATTTTGGTTGATAAATTTTATCAGGGTGTTCTGGAAACTAGATTAAAGATTCATCTTCCCAGACTTCCCCATAGGATTCTCCATAACAGACTTGTTCAACAGAAAATCTTCCCCCATATTTTTTAAAGGGTTGTGTCGCATATCCTAAAGCCAGGAGACAACAAACATCAACCTCTTCTGGAATATTAAATGCGGCTTTGACCTCAGATGCAACAAATCCCTCCATCGGACAACTATCCACGCCATAAGCTTGTGCCACAATCATAATATGAGCAACCGCTAACATGGCTTGGCGGTTTGTCCAGGTTTCTATGGACTCAAAGGAAGGATGTTTCTCGAAGGTATTGGCAATAGCAGTGCGGATATAATCAGCATAGCTATCGTTAATTGCCCCTTGCTCTCGACCCAGTTGAATCACTGATTCAATATACTCTGGTTCGACAACACGGCGATCGCTACAACAAATTAAGACCGCAGGGGCTTGTGTTACCTGTGGCTGATTAAAGGCACAAGCTTTCAGTTTTTCTTTACTATCGAGACTGCGTAATATAATAAACCGCCAGGGTTGTAAGTTAAACCCAGAGGGCGATCGCATCCCTAAACGCAAGATTTCTGAGAAAATTACCGGAGGAATCAAGGTCGGTTGAAATGCCCTCACAGCCCGACGTTGTTCAATCGCGTGTCTCAAATTAATCGATGGTTCCATAGAATCTTTAGATTAGTGCTTGAATTTTATTGTCAATGATAGGTGACAAAATAATCCTCTTTCTCCTCCTGGAAAGACTCGGTTTGCACCTAATTTGCCTTCGGTGTTCACTTTAAACCTAACTCCCGTTTCAGTAAACCAATCGACTCTGCACCAATATAATTGGGACAGCAGACCAGTTGTGGCTGACGAATCAGTTCCTCCCGATTGGCGTGAACGAGATCTTTAACAATGGCATAACTGGCCTGATCACAAACGATCAGCCGCGTTGTCCGAACAATAGAATTAATTTTATAGGTATCTGTTAATTGCGCGGTCATGACTAAAATTTCATCCCCCCGCAGACTATGAATAATCACTTCCGTTGCTCGTAATAATCCTGAACTGAGACTAACGATCCCTAAATAAGTCCCTTTGGGTAAATCTCGAACTAATTCAATTTCCTTGGCAAAATTATAAATATCAACGGGAATCACCCGCACGGATTTTGGGGCTGCGATCGCTTCTGCTTGTCCAATAAAATAGCGACTGGTGACAACGGTACCCGATGGGACTTTTTCTAAGAGGTCGGGTAACTGTTCAATGGGGACTAACTGCACCGGAATTTTCAAGGCTGCTTCTAACTCCTGGGCCATTAATTGTCCAATTCCAATATCTTGAGTCGGCGCGGTAACTAAGACTCTCGCACTACAGCGTAACCGCCAATCAATTTCGCCGAGAAACATTTCTCTGGCTTGATTAAGGGTGCATCCGTGAGAGAGCAATTCATCTAAACTGCGTTGAATAATTTTATTGGCTTCGGGATAATGTTCTAAAATCGGTGAATTTAACCGAGATCCGCCTTCATGACCTAATGCTCGGACATAAATCCCTGATCCCGCCTGCGCTTCGACTAAGCCACTGTCTTCTAATTGTCGATAGACTTTGCTAATCGTGTTTCGGTGTAATCCCGTTTCCATTGCTAGTTGACGAGTGCTGGGTAAACGGTGTCCGGGGGGAAATTGTCGAGAAGCGATCGCAAACCGAATTTGATTAAACAGTTGGTTAGAGGCTGGAATATCGCTATCAGGCTGAATATAAAATCGAACCATTTTTACATCTCCCAGAAAATCAAAACAAAATTAACAAAATATCTATAGCAATCCTATTTGATTAATCAAAACAAAAGTAACAAGGATTCATCTCCTTACTCTGACTACGGCTTTTGATCTACATTTTGTAATTCCTCTATTAGTTTTTCCGTTTTTTTCTTCCTGGTTTTTTGACCATATAATTTTTTCAGAAAAATAGGTGATACTTGATACTAAGTCTGGCATCAATTCATCATGGCTATCATCCAATTCGTTAACAAATTCGCAACTTTTACCCGATTTTTCTAACAAGATTTTCATGTAAGTTAATCCAAACCTAGCTAATTTACCTTGATGTTCCACTAATAAAATGTTATAGTCATTATCAAGCAATAAAGCTGTTAACATTATTACCCGATTTGGGTATATCTGGATATATTATTAACAATTATTGACAACACGGTGAAAGATCATGACAAATCAACCCATTCGCTCGGCTCATGTTCAGGTTCCTAATAGGGAGTTACAAATTGATGCCTATCTTGCGGAACCCACCGGAGAAGGGCCATTTCCAGGTGTTGTAGTGATTCAAGAAATTTTTGGGGTAAATTCTCATATTCGAGACGTCACCGAACGCATCGCCAAAGCCGGATATATTGCGATCGCACCCGCCATTTATCAACGTCAAGCCCCCGGTTTTGAAGTGGGTTATACTTCAGCAGATATGGAATTAGGCCGAAAATATAAAGATCAAACCACCGCCACAGAACTGTTAAGCGATATTCAAGCCACCCTCAACTATTTGAAAACCCTCCCCAACCTGCAACCGAAATTCGGTGTCATTGGTTTTTGTTTTGGGGGCCATGTTGTTTATTTAGCCGCCACCCTACCCGATATTCAAGCCACAGCTTGCTTCTATGGCGGTGCTATTGCCACAATGACCCCCGGTGAGGATGGGGCAACAATCACTCGCACAAAAGACATTAAAGGCGTTCTCTATGGCTTTTTTGGCACAGAAGATCCTTTAATTCCTAACGAACAGGTTGATCAAATTGAAGCCGAACTCCAAAATCATCAAATTCCCCATCAAATTTTCCGCTACAAAGCCGATCACGGCTTCTTCTGCGACCAACGCAGTACCTACAACGCTGAAGCAGCCCAGGACGCATGGATACAGGTTAAACAACTATTTCAGCAGCAGTTATAGGGAATTACGAATTACGAATTACGAATTACGAATTACAAATTACAAATGGGTAATAGGTAATGGGTAATATTTTACTTCCCCTGCTCCCCCTGCTCCCCCTACTTCCCCTACTCCCCCTGCTCCCCCTGCTCCCCCTGCTCCCCTGCTCCCCCTGCT
>CAITND010000139.1 GCA_903893625.1 uncultured Oscillatoriales cyanobacterium | reverse complement strand
CCCCAGGGCGTTTTCAAAGTCGGGTCAGAAAGAATAAATAAACAGCTAAACCCGACAGCATAAATACCCCAAAAGAGCCGAAAAATCACGGGCTAATTGTCAACCATCAAGCGTCAACAACACAGGGTTGACATCCTCTCCGCCGTGAACGGACGGGGATACATCAAGTTGGAATAAAAAGCCTAAGTGGAACTTAGGGGCTTTAACCCAAAATTTTCGGTAAATAAACGGTAACAATGGTTTGCTGATCGGTGGGACTTTCTATGATCAGTTGACCTTGATGGAGTTCTATTAATTTTTGGACAATGGCTAATCCCAATCCAGAACCCTGTTGTTCATACAGTTTGCGTTCAAACTGCATATGGGCACCAATTTGAGCAATTTGTTGAGCCGTCATTGCCCGTCCAGCGTTTTTAACCGATAAAACAAATTGATTGTCTTTAACAAATCCGTTAATTTCAATCGGTTCTCCAAGGGGGGAAAACTTGAGAGCATTATCAACTAATTCTTCAACCAGTTTTTCCAGTCTCATTTCTGCCATTGCTATAGCGACATCTTGCAGATGTAGGGATACATCTGGTTCCCGTTGTGCTTCTTGAAGCTGATCCCTAACTTTTTTGGTAATAACGGTTTGGGAGGATGCCGTTTTCTGCTGACGTAAACTGGCAACTCGTTGGGGTTCGGCGGCAATCAGTTCTAATTCTGCATAGAGGAGAAAATTCATCGTCAACCGATATAAGCGTTTACCTGATAAGGAAATTTGCTCGACAATTTCACGGATTTCAGAGGTTTCCATAAACTCTAATTCATGGATCAGAAATTCCGTTGATGCCAGAATTCCATTCAGAGGTGTTCTTAATTCATGGGGTAAGGAATGGGTAATATTACTGCGAAGTTCATCGAGTTGTTGTTGGGATACTTTTTGAACGACTGCTTGTTTTTCTATTCGAGTTGCGATCGCTTTCAGCAATTCATGGGGGGTGAAGGGTTTAGTTAAATAATCATCTGCCCCCAGTTCCATCCCTTTTCGCAGGTCTAATTTATCGGCTTTAGCCGTTAGGAAAATAAACGGAATCATCATCGTTTCTGGGTCTTTTCGTAGGGCCTCTAATACCCCATAGCCATCCAATTCTGGCATCATCACATCACATAAGATTAAGTCGGGATGTGATTTTTGGGCGACGGCTAAACCAATTTTTCCATTCTCGGCTGCTAGGGTTTCAAAATCTTCAATTTCTAGCAGTTCTAAAATATTCTCTCGAATGGATTCTTCATTCTCAATCACCAAAACTTTTGTCATTTTGATTGCCTCAATAATTTTTAATTAAAATTCTTTAGGAATGAGGTTGAGAAACCTTTAATTAACTTCCACTTTTAACTAAGGCTTGAAAATCCTCTAAATTGAGAGGACGACTAAAGAGATATCCCTGAATTTCATCACATTCAAACTCATTCAAAATCTCTAATTCTGGATAAGTTTCTACCCCTTCAGCAATCACTTTTAAATTTAAAAGATGCGCCATTAAAATTAAAGATTTTGTAATAGCTGCATTGATTTTATTAGTATGGAGATTGCGAACAAAACATTGATCTATTTTTAGCACATCAAAGGGGAATTTTTGTAAATAGTTGAGAGAAGAATATCCCGTCCCAAAATCATCAATTGCTATTGTTAATCCTAGAGCTTTTAAGGATTGCAACTGCTGAATAGATAATTCCGCATCTCGAATTAACAAACTTTCTGTTAATTCTAATTCTAAATAATCGGGTTCACAGCCTGTACTCAGTAAAATTTGCACTAACTTTTGACGCAGATTAGGCTTTTGGAATTGCCGACCGGATAAATTGACAGCTACGCGCAAATTTCCCAGGCCTTGAGAACGCCATCCTTTACTATCTTGGCAGGCTTGATGTAAAACCCATTCTCCAATGGGTTCAATTAAACCATTTTCTTCCGCAATTGGAATAAATTTCATCGGGGAAATCATGCCCTTTTGGGGATGTTTCCAACGAAGTAAAGCTTCAGCACCGACAATATTTCCCGTTTTTAAACTGACTTGCGGTTGATAGTAAAGTTGAAATTCGTCTCGTTCTAAAGCATAGCGCAGGGCAACTTCTAAATCAATCCGTTCTGAGAGTTCATTTTCGGAAGTGTGGGTGTAAAAACTATAATGATTTCCTCCTTGTAGTTTGACTTCATTCATCGCCTGTTTTGCCCCCCGCAGCAGTTGTTGAATATCCTGACCATCTTGGGGATAAAGGGCAATTCCCGCACTAAGGGTGATCAAAACTTCTCGGTTTGTTAAAACAAAGGGGTCAGAGATAGCTTTTTTTAACCCTTCAATGACAATTTGAATCTGTTTTTTTTCCAGAATAGGCTTTAATAAAACAGCAAATTGATCGCCATTGAGATGAGTGATTATATTCCCAGAAGGTAAACTATTTCTTAACCGTTCTGCGACAGCTTTTAAGAGTAAATCTCCGCCTTCATAGCCTAAAATATCGTTAATTCGACTAAATCGATCTACTCCCAAACATAAAATCGGAATCATGCCATTTTGCTGCCAATTTTCATCATTAACAGAGAGCGATGAAAACTGATGCCGAATTTCTTGAAAGTATTCCAACAAGGATAAACGGTTGGGTAAGTTGGTGGTGCTGTCTTGATAAATTAATTGATTTAGTTTAGACTCAGCTAATTTTAATTCCTTACTATAACGGGCTTTTAAAGTGGCGTGTTTCTCTAAACGAATCACAATGGATTTGAGTAATTCTGTCGCTGTACAGGGTTTGGTAATATAATCATCTGCCCCCTGCTGCATTGCCTTTCGCAGATCAACTAAATCCGCTTTTGCCGTTAAGAAAATGAAAGGAATAGTCGCAGTGGTCGGATTTTTTTGTAAAGCGGTGAGAACGCCATAACCATCAAGTTCTGGCATCATCACATCACACAAAATTAAATCGGGTTGATGTTCAAAAGCTAGTTGGACACCGATTTTGCCATTTTCAGCATTGAAAACTTCAAAGTCTTCAGCTTCGAGAAGTTCTACAATATTATCCCGAATTAAATCTTCATCTTCAATCACAAGAATTTTAGACATGGTTGTTTCTCTCAAATAAACTTAATCTACGAATCAGTTTAATGTTTTCCGGGGTTAACAGGGTTTGTAATTCTGAAATTTGGTTCAGAATACTGAGTTCCCGCGCACATTCTTCCTGTAGAATTTTTAAGTATTTTTTTTGTTTTAAGGCTAAATGTGGCGAGTCTTCGGCGTGGGTAGATGCCAAGTTTAACATTTTAATTGCTAAACTAATATTTGACATTGGATCACGGAGTTCTTCCGTCACTCGTATTAATAATTCTTCACGAGTTTGACTCAGTTGTTCCAGTTCGGAAACTTTCTGTTTGAGTCCATTAGCACGTTCTCGTTCCTCCTTATACGGAAAGAGATACTGTTGTTGTTTTTTCAGTCGGGTGCGAATTGCACTCAACAATTCTATCGGTGTAAAGGGTTTGGTGATATAATCGTCCGCCCCTAATTCCATCCCTAAACGTAAATCCTCTCGTTCTGATTTAGCCGTCAGAAAAATAAACGGAATATTGGCTAAAAGGGGTTGTTTTTGTAATTCTGTAAGGACGGTATAACCATCAATATCAGGCATCATAATATCACAGACAATTAAGTCTGGTTGATGCTGACAAGCTAACTCAATTCCGGGTTGACCCTGAGCAGCACCGAAGGCTTGAAAGTCTTCAGAGAGCAGTAACTCAATGATATTTTCCCGAATACTATCTTCATCCTCAATGATCAAAATTTTAAGCATAAAATTCATTAATCTTACTGAATAGGAAATCGAACAATAAATTGAGTTCCCGAACCTAGTTTACTGTTAATTAAAATCTTTCCCTGGTGTTCCTCGACAAAGCGTTTAACCAGTGCTAAACCTAAGCCTGTGCCGGAAATATTTCCAACATTGGAACCTCGATAAAAGTCGTTAAAGACTTTTTCTTGCTCAGTTTCAGGAATTCCAATTCCTTGATCCTGGACTTGTAGAATGATTTGTTGGGAATCCTGCATGATCTCCAATTTGATTGTACCACCTTTGGGAGAATATTTGATCGCATTTGTCAATAACTGATTCAGAATAAATTTGAGCATATCTTCATCAATAGCTACATCGGGTATCGGATGTTGATTGATTAAGATCAAGCGATGATCACTGCCCTTATGCTGTTGGAGTTGATCAATGATTTTTTGACAAAACAATTTTAGATTAATCGGAATGGGTTTAAATTCCATTTTTCTAGCTTCAGCTTTTCCTGTTAACAAGACATCTTCTAAAAGTTCTGTCATTCGTTTAACTGCAAGTCTGATCCGTTTTGTATGAATCTTTTTTTTCTCCTCTGACCACTTGTAACTATATTTTTCAATTAATTCTGAGGAGAGAAGAATCGTACTTAAGGGGGTGCGAAATTCATGGGAAACAGTGGTTACAAATTTAGTGCGTAATTCCGACAATTCTCTGGTTTTTTCTAAGGCTTTAAAATTTTCTAATTCGACCCGTTTTCGTTCACTAATATCGCGGAATTCTACCAGTAAAAGTACCACATGATCGCACTCATCCTTAACGGGTTTTAGGGAAAAGTCTAGGCTAATGATTTTCCCTAATGCGTCTTTGAGATCGACTTCATAGCGGATCAACTCTCCGTGAGCAACAGCAACAATAGAGTGTTTTAATTTCTCTTGATCTCCTGGGTAAAAATGATCCTTTAGAGTTTGCCAAAAGGGTAATCCGACTAAATTCTCGGCTGAATTTCCGATAACTTCTAGGGCAGTTTTATTAATGTTGGTTATTATCCCCTCTGGCGTTAATAACCAAATTAATTCAAAGGTTTGGTCAAAAATAACTTGGAATTTACGTTCGCTGTCTTGCTGCTCTTTCAAGCTTTTATACCGTTTGATGGCATAGCGTAAAGATTGCAGGAATACCATCTCAGTTATTTGACTTTTAACTAAATAATCCTGGGCACCGAAGTTTAAAAATTGTTCAATCATGGCTTGATCTTCAACTTCACCGATCATAATCATCGGTAAATTAAAAGCTAATTGTTTCAAGGGTTTTAAGCGGTTCCAATAACATTCATTATCCTGGGGTAAATGTACCAAAACCACATCGGACTCACTGCAAGGATCATGCTGCAAAAGTTCTTCTAAGTTTTGTGGTACTAAAATCCATTCTTCTTCAGTGGAGTTATTTTGTAATAATCCATGTAACCATTCTGCACAATCTTGATTTTCATTAATCAAAAAAAGGTTATGTTTCATCTTCTTTGAGCCTGTTAAATTCTGATTAGTGGTAGGTTGTTGACACCAACAGCGTACTCTCATAATAGTCGGGATAGTCGGGGGATTTCTAGCACAGTCCAGGGGGTTCTTTTTTTGGGGGATACTCTCAACAATCGCCTGTTGTAAATCTTTACATTCTCCTGAATTGGAGGTTACATTTGTAAACCCACCACAGGATGATCAAGGGCGAGTAGTTCTAGTGTATCTTTAACAACTAATATTAGGCTCATCTTATTTTTAAAGTTCAGAGGGCAAAAATTAACAAAATTTGGCAGCGGGTTTAGGGCTACAGATTCGCTGTCTTAGTCTTATTATCAAGCCAGAAGCCAAGAAAAACCATCCCCAAACTTACCTATCTTGTTATAGGGAAACAAGCGTAAATTTACTGAGGTCAAAACTGGGTTTTTCGAGGAGGAGGGGTGCTTTTTCGATATTTTTGGAAAAATTAACGGCGAAATTGCTGAAAAAAGCCGGAAATTGAAGAGATTGCTTCAGAGTTTATACTCCGGGTTGACATCGGGTGTATTTTAATGATTATATCCATTTAAAACTCAGACAATCATGAGCTTGACAAACCTACTTCCCAACGAACCCTTAAATTTAACCAATTGTGATCGAGAACCCATTCATATTCCGGGTGCAATTCAATCTCACGGTGTTCTGTTTGTATTATCCAATCCCGACCTCAATATTCTTCAAGTTAGTGCTAATACAGAGGTTCATTTAGGCATCTCTCCAGAACAATGTTTAGGACAACCCCTTTCCTTGTTTTTAACCTCTGAAGAACTGTTGGCAATTCAAGCCTGTTTAGGAAAAATCTTTGAACAGGTCAATCCGGTTGAAATTCATTGGCAAGTGAACCAAGAGGTCAAATTTTTTCAGGGGATTATTCATCAATCTCCTCAAGATTATTTTATTTTAGAATTAGAACCCTCAACCGCTTTAGAAACGCCAGATTTTTTCAGGTTTTATGAACTTACGAAAGGGACGTTGTTGCAAATGCAGAAAACAACAACCCTTCAGCAAATGTGTAGCGTTTTAGTCCAACAAATCCGAAAAATTACAGGATTTGATCGGGTGATGGTCTATCGGTTTGATCCTGATGGCTCAGGAACAGTAATAGCAGAAGATAAACAAGAAGATTTAGAACCTTACCTCGGATTACATTATCCTGATACTGATATTCCGCAACAAGCGAAAAAACTCTATGTCCTGAATGGGTTGCGATTAATTCCCAATATTAACTATCAACCTGTTCCCATTCTTTCTAGCCCGTCCGATCAGCCAGAAGAACCCCTAGACTTAAGCTTTAGTGTTCTCCGCAGTGTCTCCCCGATTCATATTGAATATTTACACAATATGGGAGTAGGTGCGTCTTTGTCTATTTCGATTGTCAAAAACAATCAACTCTGGGGATTAATTGCTTGTCATCATTATTACGGCCCTAAATTTATATCCTATGATCTCAGAACAGTATGTGAATTTTTAGGGCAAGCGATGTCTTTAGAATTACCCTGTAAAGAAGAAAATGAGAATTTGGACTATAAATTTTATTTGAAATCCCTACAAACACAATTTACTGATATTATTGCCCAGGCGGGAAGTGTTACCGATGCCTTACTTCAAAATCAAAACAATCTCCTGAAATTAGTTGGGGCTGAAGGGGCTGTGATTGTTCAAGGAGATGATTTAATGGGAATTGGAAAAACCCCTAAAGATTCAGAATTAGAAGGGCTAATTCTTTGGGTTTCTGAACAATTCCATAATCATGTTTTTGTGACCAATTCCTTATCAGAAGTTTACCCTCCGGCGGCTAGTTTTCAGAATGTTGCTAGTGGACTATTAGCGATTTGTATTACTAAAATCCAACGAAACTTTGTGTTATGGTTTCGTCCTGAACAATTACAATATGTTAACTGGGCGGGAAATCCTGATAAACCTAAACAAATCGAAGCTGATGGCAGTTTTACGATTTTTCCTCGCCAATCTTTTGCACTGTGGCGAGAAATGGTTCTGGGAAAATCCTTACCTTGGCAACCCATTGAAATTGAAGGTGCAGTCGAACTCAGAAGCGCATTAGTCGGAATTATTTTGCGAAAAGCTGACGAACTGGCTGCGATTAATTTAGAATTACAACGCTCGAATAGTGAATTAGATTCCTTTGTTTATATTGCTTCCCATGATTTAAAAGAACCCTTGCGAGGAATTCATAATTATTCTACCTTTTTATTAGAAGATTATAGTCAAGTTCTTGATCAGGATGGAATTTATAAACTAGAAACCTTGGTACGTCTGACTAAACGGATGGAGGATTTAATCAATTCTCTACTGCATTTTTCTCGTCTTGGACGACAGGAACTTAACCTCAATCCTTTGGATTTGAATGAATTAATTCCGGGGATTATAGAAGTCTTTCGGATGAGTTATCGAGCCGATCAAATCAACATTAATATTCCTCGTCCCTTGCCTATGATTCGAGCCGATAAGAATTTAATTCAAGAAATTTTTGCCAATTTAATCAGTAATGGATTAAAATATAATGACAATTCAATTAAGTGGATTGAAATCGGATATTTAGATCCAGAACCCATGTTTCATGAGGAGGAAGAACCCTTTTTAACGTTTTATATTCGAGATAATGGCATTGGAATTCCTGAAAAACATCATAACACAATTTTCCGAATTTTCAAGCGTCTTCATGCACCTGGTCAATATGGTGGCGGAACGGGAGCCGGGTTAACGATTGTCAAAAAAATTATTGAGCGACATGGTGGAATTATTTGGCTTAACTCAATTGCGGGTGAAGGAACAACATTTTACTTTACCCTCCCTTATTAGTTAGGATGGAAAAAAATGAACAGACCAAGGACATTGAATGAGTGAACAAAGAACTCTATTAGTCGTTGAGGATAATGATGAAGATTTCACTGCGTTAAAACGGGTGATGCGACAGTTAGGCTACCCTAATCCAATTTATCGAGCCACCGATGGAGATGATGCCTTAGCCTATCTCTATCATCACGGTGCTTATGCTAACACAGAAGTTGCACCGTCTCCTGATTTAATTCTACTGGATCTTAATTTACCTGGAACCGATGGTCGGGAGGTGATTCAACAAGTAAAACAGGATACAATGCTAAGAAGTATCCCGATTATTGTGTTAACGTCATCTTCTAACCCTAAAGATGTACAAACATCCTATCTCTATGGAGCCAACAGCTACCTGTTAAAACCTGTAGGAATAGACGCATTTAAACGGACTATCGAGCATTTTCTTCATTATTGGCTAGAAATTTCTCTGCTGCGATGAAACTTTCCTTTAAGTTGTAACTATGTCACATCCCAATGTTACTATTTTGCTCCTTGACGACTCGGCAGAAGATCGAGTCGCCTACCGTCGTTACTTACAATGTGATAGCCGTTATTCCTATACAATTGTTGAGGCTAATTCTGCTGAAATTGCCTTAGAATACTGCCGAAAATCCCCTCCTGACCTGATATTGCTAGATTATTTACTATCAGATATGGATGGGTTAGAGTTTTTGGAACAGCTACAACAGTTGATTCCAATTGCGACTCTACCTATTCTGATGATTACAGGACAGGGAAGTGAAAATGTAGCGGTTCAAGCCTTCAAAAAAGGGGTAAAAGATTATATCATTAAGGATCAGATCACCTGTGAGGATCTCTGCCACAGAGTCCATTTGGTATTAGAACAAATATTTTTAGTTAAACAAATTCAACAGCAACAGATTGAAGCTGAATTGCGAAGCTTGAATCAACAACTCGAAGAACGGGTTCAAGCTCGAACGGTGGCTTTACAACATACAAATGAACGTTTACAACAAGAAATTAGTGTCCGTCAGATTGCTGAAACTTTATTAAAAACCAGCCAAATTAGGTTTAAAAAGTTAGCCGCTAATATTCCAGGAGTGATTTTTCAATATCTCTTTAAAGCCGATGGTCAGGGAATTTTTACTTATGTCAGTTCTGGGTGTCAAAATTTATTAGAATTAGAAGCCGATGACCTGTTAAAAAATAGCCATTTAATCGAGCAGTTAATTCACCCTGATGATTTAGCCACTTTACCTTGGTTTTTTAGGGAAGTAACAACGACCCTAGACCAATGGGAGCAAGAATTTCGGATGATTATGCCTTCGGGTCAAGTCAAATGGATTCGAGGAACAGCCAGTCGGTCACGTCAGGAAAATCAGAATATTGTTTGCGAGGGATTATTCGTGGATATTAGCGATCGCAAAGAAGCCGAACAGGAATTATTAGAACAAAAATACTTTTTACATAGCATTATTGATGCGAATCCCAGTTGGATTTTTGTGACTGATTTACAGGGAAAAGTGTTGCTAGTCAACGAAACAATGGCTCGTTTCTATGGCAAAAGTATTTCAGAGGTTATCCATAAAAATTTAGACGAAATTCCCGATCCCATTCAGCAAGATTCGTCCCAACAAATGAGCCAGTTCTTTACCCCCCAGATTCCAGAAGCAACTCAGCAGACCTTTGAATTATCAATGGTGACAACGACAGGGGAAGAACGGTATTTTCAAGGGGTTAAATTCCTATTAACGGATGCTGACGGTCGGGTGAAAGGACGATTAGGGATTGTTTCAGATATCACTAAACGTCAATTGATAGAAAATGCCCTCCAACAACAAATAGGACGGGAACGATTATTAAATACTGTCACCCAGCGTTTGCGAGAGTCTTTAAACTTGCAGAAAATTCTCAATAATGCAGCACACGAAACCCATAAAATTTTGCAATCTGATCGGATGTTAATTTGTCAAATTTTGGAGGATAATCGAGGCAAAGTAATTGCCGAAACCTGCTCACCGGGTTGTATTTGTTTATTTCATCATATTTTTGATGCCGAAACCTTTCCTGTATCTTGTTATGAACAATATCGACAAGGTAAGATTTATAGCTTGGCAGATCGCAGCCTGAGAACAGAACCGATTTGCTTACAAGAATTTATGGAAACCTATCAAATTCAAGCGAAATTAGTGGTTCCGATTGTGCAGAATGATCGACTTTGGGGGCTATTAGTGGCGCATCAATGTTTTCAACCTCGACAGTGGCAACCTTGGGAAATTAATTTATTACAACAATTAGCCAGCCAACTGGCGATCGCCATTCAACAATCGGAACTTTATAAAAAACTTCAAATTGAATTAAAAGAACGACAGGAAGCTGAATTACAACTACAAACCACGAATGAACAATTAAATTTAACCAACCAAGCCTTAGCTCAAGCAACGCAACTCAAAGATGAATTTTTAGCGAATATGAGCCATGAATTAAGAACGCCCTTGAATGCCATTTTAGGAATGTCAGAAGGGTTATTAGAAGAAGTTTATGGTTCCCTAAACGAAAAACAACGCAGGTCTCTGACAACCGTTCAACGCAGTGGTCAACATCTTTTAGAATTGATTAATGATATTTTAGACTTAGCTAAAATTGAATCTGGTAAAGTTAAATTGGAAATGTCTCCCGTTTCTCTTTATCAATTATGTGACTATAGCCTAGCGTTTATTCGTCCCCAAGCTCAGAAAAAAAGGATGCAATTAATCACGGAATTGCTACCGAAGGATTGTATTGTTTTCCTCGATAAACGACAAATACGACAGGTTTTAATTAATTTGTTAAGCAATGCCGTTAAATTTACCCCAGCAGGGGGAAAAATCACCTTGCGTGTGAGAATTGAAAGTAGCCCACAGACCGCAGAAACAAGCCCAGATCTCGACGTTTCAGAGATGTTAGTGTTTGAAGTGGAAGATAGGGGAATTGGCATTACACCATCGGATCAAGATAAACTATTTCAGTCTTTTGTACAGTTAGATAATAGTTTAAGTCGCACCCATGCGGGAACCGGATTAGGGTTAGCAATGGTGCGCCGGATTACCGAGTTACATCAAGGTTGTGTTAGTGTTAGCAGCAAACTGGGTGAAGGCAGTTGTTTTAGCGTAAAAATCCCCTACATAACGCCGCGACCTCCTGGGGAAAATTTGGGTACTGTAGTAGGTTCACCCTCGAAAACTCCGGGGTTAGGGGACATCCATCCGCCATTAACTATCCCATTAGCAAATTCTCCCTTATTGTTATTAGCTGAAGATAATGAGTCAAATATTATAATGATTTCTGAATATTTGGATTGTAAAGGTTATCGTGTTGTGGTAGCAAGAAATGGTTTAGAAGCGATTAAAATTGCACAACAGCAACAACCTGAACTAATTTTAATGGATATTTCTATGCCAAAAATGGATGGATTGACTGCTATTGGTCAAATTCGAGCTAACTCAGAAATTGCCACAATTCCGATTATTGCATTAACGGCTTTGGCAATGCCTGGAGATGAAGAGCGATGTTTAGCCGTTGGGGCAAATGCGTATTTAACAAAACCAATTCGTCTTGTACAATTATCAGAAACGATGCAGAGTTTATTATCTACTCAAAGGAGTTAACAATGGCTTCATCCCCCTCTGTGCTTGTGATTGATGATGAGCAAGACAACTTTGATGTTATCGAAATTCTCTTATTTAGAGAAGGTTATCATCTGATTTTTGCTGGTAGTGGTGCTGAAGCCTTGGAATGTTTATCGGTTCACTTACCGGACATTATTTTATTGGATGTGATGATGCCAGAGTTAGATGGAATTCAACTTTGTCATCAGATTAAAGCCAATCCTTTATGGTGTCATATTCCAATTATTATGGTTACGGCTCTAACTGCAAAAGAAGATTTAGCCCTGTGTTTAGATGCAGGTGCGGATGATTTTATTAGTAAACCTGTGAATGGGCTTGAACTCCGAGCCAGGGTGCGTTCCATGTTAAGAATTAAACAGCAATATGATCAATTAAAAGCGTTACTTCAAGCCAGAGATGATTTATCCAATATGATTATTCATGATTTGAATAATCCTTTGGCTGGGGTTTTATTTAGTTGTGAACTCCTGAGACGTTCAGAGTTACAACCCAAACAACGCAAAAAAATTGAAGATATTTTTCGACTCAGCCAAAGGATGGTATCGTTAGTTGATAGTTTATTAATTATTGCTAAAGTTCAAGCTGATCGATTAGTTCTGGATTATCATCCTATAGATATGTATGAAATCAGTCAAGCGATGGTAACAGATTTTGAAGCCATTGCAGCCCATCGTCAGATCAAATTGCTGTGTGAGTTACCAGAACCTGGAAAACAGATTGAAGTAGATCCGGTGATTTTGCGACGAGTTATGGAGAATTTATTATCCAACGCGATTAAATTTTCCTCTTCAGGAAGTCAAATCATCTTACGAATTAGTTATCCCCCGGAAAAAACTGTTAAAATTCAGGTGATAGATTATGGTTATGGCATCAGTGAAGAACTCAAACAACGCATTTTTGAAAAATACGATGTCGGAACTTTTCGTAAAGGAATTGCTCAAACTGGATTGGGTTTAGCCTTCTGTAAAATGGCTGTTGAAGCACACGGAGGCATGATTTCTATAGATAATAACCATCCTCAAGGTTCTATTTTTACGGTCGCTATTTAGGATTGCTATATTTTGTCTTAATAGCTATGTTCGTTGCTTTGACACTCTCAGGTCTGAAGACGCCCTCAATTCTAACTTCAACCTGGATACTTGCTCGACCAGGGTTTCCCCAAGCAGAGTAGAGGTTTCCAGTCCATTAGCGTTACTTTGGGGATGCCCTCCCCTAGCTTGTTTACCAAGATTTAGAATATTAATTGCAGCATTTGTATCTCTATGCAATTCACATCCACAATTACAAATATGGGTGCGGGTTGATAGAGATTTTTTCACTATTACCCCACAATTAGAACATTTCTGTGAAGT
>CAITND010000138.1 GCA_903893625.1 uncultured Oscillatoriales cyanobacterium | reverse complement strand
TTTTTATTAAGATAAATAACAAAACTACCGAATTACTGCGAATTACTGTGGTTTTCTGTTAACATATTAGTGGTTGTGAAAAGACCCGCCCGAATCAAAGATACTCCGAAATAAATAACAAGGTTGAAAGTCCTGTGGGGTTGAGATTAGAAACTGGGGAAGCGGATGTAAGGCAATGGTGAATCCAACCTTGAACGCATTAATTAACAAATTAAACAAAAAGTTTAACTTAGTGAACGAGGTTAAACTTAAGTCGCGGGAGGGCATTCCGAGACTTAAAACGGACGTGGAGACAGTGTAAGACTACTTTTTTGGTAGCAACAGTCTGCGAAGCGTCAACCCCATTCAGCGACCATCCTAAAAAGGTGGCGTGGTGAGGAATCCCCGTCCGTTTACGGCGGGGTGGATGTCAACAGGTACACTCAGAATAGGAGATCTTAAGTTTAGTTGGATTGGAGGATGAACAATGGATGAAATTGCAACCGCTAATTTAATTGCTCAAGTGATTACGGTGATTGGTTCATTAGGCTTTTTCTTCCTAACGTTTCAAGCATTGAAACAATTGGAAAAATAGGAAATAGGAGCCAGGAGCCAGGAGTCAGAATCATCTATTAACTGAATTTCTGTTAAATGGGTGAGTGTGAATTTCTATCAAATCCTTAACTTTTCTATTCCCTGTTTCCTAACTCCTGTCTTCTGTCTCCTTAACCCAGAACAATAGCCTTTAAGAATTAAAGCTCAAGCAATGGGGTTTCTTTTAAGTAGACTGAAATTGAAATCCATTTTCATCAGCATAACGGTGTAAAAACCGCATGACTCGTTCAAAGATTTCTTCTGAGTCTACTTCAAAGGAACATTCAACTTTAGAAAGTTCCTCATCTTCTGCAAAAAAGAATTTAACGCCACTGGGGGTGACTTTAATTTCTCCTTCTTCATCGCGTAACCACAAATTTGTGATTTGCTTGCGATAGGCTCTTAATTTTTCTATGGCTTGGAGATGTTCAAATAGCAAAACAACGATTTTAGTCTCCGAATCTTTGCGTTTACGCAGACTAATCCCGCTAATTTCTTCATCTAATCCGTCAATAAATTGTACAGAGGTTGTCATAGGATTTTCCCTCTTGCATTTTCCTTTAGCTTATCTTATTTTGGAAAAAAATTCAATTCATTTGATAAATAATTTTAAAGGCTTGTGACGTACCGGGGGTAACTGTTGAGAGGAGTTCTAGTTGAATATTCGACCGTTTTTTAATTTGTTCAGTAAGGGCTACGGTGGCTAAAATTTCCCAAGCTTTCCCTGTATCTTCTCCTAATTTATTCGCTGCATTCACTTCTGCCCCAAAAATATCAGCATCGCCAATTTTCAAGATTCTGCCATACCCTAATCCAATGGATAATAAAATTTTTTCTTCATCGGTTTTATCTTGATTATAGGCTTGGGCGGCTTTTTGCATGGCGATCGCACAGTCTAATGCTTTATTAGCCAAGCGAAAAATCACCATTAAACTATCCCCTTCGGATTTAATGACAATCCCGTCATATTCATCAATACAAGGGACAAATAATCGTTCAGACTCATAAATGAGTTGTAAAAAGTGAATGATTCCAAATCTTTCAACCCCTCTTGAAAATCCACATAAATCGGTAAACATGATTGCCCAAACTTCACCAAATAAATCCCAAATCTGAGCATCAATTTTTTCTGTATCTGCATCTGGCTTTAAGCGTTCTTTGATTAATTTCTCCAGTCGAATTTGAGACGCACTGGTATGGATTTGATTAATATACATCATCAGCGATTCATCCTTTGAAGTATCAGAAGTTAGGAAGGTTATGAGATCAACGATTAATCGCTATCCTCACTAATCTTTATTTTAACCCCAGTTTTCCCCTCCTGACTTATCTGTTTTTGTTGGATAGCCACATCCACTTGTTTAAACAGTTCCTCTGGTGTTGAAGAATTATATAAAATTACATCCGCCTGTTGACATTTTTCTTCTAAAGGCATTTGGCTATTAATTCGAGCTTGAGCTTCTTCCAGGGTTAAAATTCGATTATAATTAATTTTTTCCCGTTGAATTAACCTCAAATATTGTTGTTCTGGCGGACAATAAACCACCCAAATCTCGGTGACTAAATCCGTCATTTGAGATTCAAATAATAATGGAATCACTAAGACCCCATCAGCATATCGGGGGGAGGTGATATCAGGAGGATAAATTTTTGTCGCTTGTAATTGTTTAATATTGTTAACAAAACAATCTCGAACAAAGGGGTGAATCTGTTGTTCTACCCAAGTTTTCTCTGATGAGTCTGAAAAAATCAGACTGGCTAATCGTTGGCGATTTAAGTTACCATCAGAAAGTAGAATATCGCTCCCATAGCGGTCAACAATCGGCTTGAGAACGGATGAACCGGGTTTTACTGCCTCTCGCGCATATAAATCCGCATCCCAAATCGGTAGTTGGTAAGTGATAGCAAGATAGTTGGAGACGGTGGTTTTCCCTGTTCCTATCCCTCCGGTTAGACCAATTAAACGCATACTTCGTTTTTAAATCTATAATATTATTAATTCTGTTTTAATTAGAATAGTCTATCTGGGTAGCTTCTGTCGAGAGATGAGTAACAGACCACCTTTCAGTCATTGTTCCTTAAAGGCATAGACCCTTATGCAGCCTGGACGTTTTTTAAGATTAGTTTTAATCTCCCTTCCTTTAACTGGATTTTGGATGGTTGGGATGAATGGATGTGGGGAATTTGCTATGGGTAATCTCAAGGTTAATCTTCCCCTAAACCGAGCTTTAGCGCAATCGATTGTTCCTGAACCCAATAGTACAAATACTCTGACCAACTCCGTTGGAAATCGTGTGGATATTACCGGGGGTCAACGCTCAGGAGATGGGGGTAATTTATTTCATAGTTTTACTCAATTTAACGTTCCACAAGGTCAAGTTGCTAATTTTGTTTCTAACAATTCAATTCAAAATATTCTCAGCCGTGTTGTTGGGGGACAACCTTCATTAATTGAAGGGTTAATTCAAGTCACCGGAGGAAACTCTAACCTCTTTATTTTAAATCCCGCCGGAATTATTTTTGGATCGGGAGCACGTTTAGATGTTCCTGCTGCATTTACCGCCACAACAGCTTCAGGAATTGGATTTAATTCTGGGTTTTTTAATGCCTTAGATTCTAATAATTATAACACTCTTTCCGGTGAACCGAATGCCTTTCTTTTCTCTACTTCAAATCCGGGTAATATTATTAATTCGGGAGAACTTACTGTTTCCTCTGGACAAACCTTAACGTTAGTCGGAGGAAATGTGATTAATACGGGAACTTTGAACGCACCGGGAGGACAAATTACCATTGCAGCCATTGAAGGAAATAACTTAGTTAGAATTAGTCAAGATGGCTATTTACTGAATTTAGAAATTGAAGCCGTTACTCCCATTCCTGGGGATGAGCAACCTGTGATTAATCCCCTATCTTTACCAGAATTATTAACAGGAACGGCAGAGAATACTCAAGCTTCTATTGTTAATATTTTACCCGACGGAACGGTACAACTCACCGCTTCTAGTCCCCAATTACCCCCTTCAGGAGGAATGGCTTTAATTTCAGGGTTTTTGAATACCAGAAACACCAGTTTTAACCCATCATCCTCAACGCTTCCCCAAGTCAATATTATTGGCACTGATATTCAGTTATCTAATGCAGAAATTGATGCTTCGGCGGCGAATGGAGGAGGAACCGTTAGAATTGGAAGTGACTATCAAGGTAATGGTTCTTTTCCCACGGCTTCCCGCACATTTATTAATGATCAATCCAGGATTTTTGCCGATGCGTTAACCGATGGAAATGGGGGACGGGTGATCATTGGATCAAATGATTTCACCCGGTTTTTTGGCAGTATTAGTACCCAAGGATCTCCCAACCCCAAAACAAGCCAGGGATTAGGAGGATTTGCTGCTATTTTCAGTCAAAATAATCTTAATATAGCTGGGAATATTAACCTCAAAGGAAACGATGGAATACCCGGAAATTTAGTGATTAATGCACCAGAAATTAATATTGGAAATCAGGATCAAACCGATGAAAATATCACCCTATCTGATCAAACCCTAGAAGATTTTGCCACGACAGCAAATGTGATTATCGAAGCTAAAAATAATATTACCGTTGCAGATTTAACTGATAATGAATTAAGGTTTCCAGCCACAACAGGAACCTTAACCTTTACCGCCGATGCCGATCAATCTGGGAGTGGTGGATTTACTATGAATTCGGGGGATACTCTCCGCACTTCCGGTGCTGCTATTGCCATTACAGGAGTTAATTTAGTCACGGGGAATATAATCACTCAAGGGGGAAATTTAGACCTGACTACGACTAATAATGGCGGTATTCGTACAGAAAATTTATCCACTTCTGACCTTGAAAATGGGGGAAATTTAACCCTTAAAAGTGATCGGGATATTGTCACCGATACGATTTCCACTTTTTCTAATGGAAATGGAAGCGGGGGGGCTGTCAATTTAAGTACATTAAACCGAATTCAAAGCAATAATATTAATACCACTGGTCGTGTAAAAGCCGGAGATATTACCCTCAGCAGTTTACAAGGGGATATTATTTTAGATGGAGATTCCTATAGTATTGATGCTACTTCTAGTCAAGGTTCAGGGGGAAATGTTTTGGTGAATACTTCTCGGACTTTGACTACTAATTTAATCGATACTAGAGGTCAAGAAACTGGAGGAAATATTATTCTGAATGCGGAGTTAGCTACTGAAATTAAGGGACTGCGTACCGGAACATTTAATGGCTTAGAAAATGCCACTGGAAATATTGAAATTACCAGTGATGAAATTAATTTTACAGGCGGTCAAAATTCCATTCAAGGCAAAGGTCAAATTTTGTTACAACCTGCAACGGTGGCTCAAGATATTGAAATTGCAGGTCAAAATAATAATTCAGAACTCACATTAAATTTATCTTCCAGTGATTTGAACAGTTTAGAAAATGGGTTTACGGAAATTATTATTGGAGGATCTCAAAGCAATGGCACAATTTTTATAGCCGGAAATGTTTCGTTTAAAGATCCCGTTGTGATTCAATCTCCTCAAGGAATAATTGCCAGTGGAACACCATTTCGAGAACAGTTTTATACTCTTACAGGGTTAGATGATGCCAATTTTACGCTATTTGCATCAGAAAATATTACCTTGGGAACCCTGGTAACAAACGGTCAAAATATTTCAATTACCAGTCAATCTGGAACTGTTTCTACCCAACAGTTATCAACGGGAAATTCTGCCTCGGCTACGATTCAATTAACAGGAACAGAAATCAATTTATTGGGAGGATTAAATTCCATTCATGGTTTAGGAACACTAATTTTACAGCCGAGTCGTAGCACACAAGCCATGACTTTAGCGGGGTCAGAAAATTCATCTACTTTTGATATTAGTAGTCGAGATTTAGAAACCTTTGCTAATGGATTTAGTTTGATTAAAATTGGTCGTGGAGATAGTACCAGCACCTTAACTTTAGAAGGAGATTCTAAAGTTTATGATCCCACTAATTTACAAGCACAATCTATTTTAGGAACAGGTGTTCTCGCAGGAGTTGATAATGCCTCTCTCACCTTAACGGCGGGATCAGATATTATCATTGGCGATATAAGTACCGAAGGAGGAAGCATTCAACTCACCAGTTCCCAAGGACAAATTCGGACTGGAGCATTACAATTATTTTCGGGAAATTCGGGAATTGGAGATATTAATATTTCAGCATCAGGAAATATTGAAACGGGAGAAATTCGTTCTACAACTCAAGCAAATATTACTGGAAATAGTAGCCTTTCCCTGAATGGTCAAGATGTTAATTTAATCAGTCGTAACGGATCTATTAGAGTCAATGGTCAGATTTCTAGTTCATCTTTGGAAGGTAATCCCATAGCTATTGAATTGTTTGCACCTGGAAATATTACAACCGGAGATATTACTGCCTATCGAGGGATTAATCTTACCAGTTCTCAAGGTCAAATTGTCACAGGAAATCTACAAACCTTGCAAGGAATAGAAAAAAGTCAAGGGATTACTTTAACCGGATATACAGGTATTCAAACAAATAATATTAATACATCAATTCCCTCTGGAAATAGTAGTAATATTAACCTTAATAGTGCGACGGGAAGCGTACAGTCAGGAGACTTAAATGCAGTCGGAATTACCGGAGGAGGAAATATTATAGTTGTTTCAGGGACTCGCATTAATACCGCACAAATTGATGCTAGTTCTCCTGAAGGAAGGAGTGGAAATATTGGGTTAAATGCTGCTCAAGATATTGATGTGGTTTCTATTCGAGGGGAAGGAAAAACCCAAGGTGGTGAGATAGGAATTGCAACTCATGGATTATTTAGAGTAACAGGAACCTTTAATAGTCGTAATCAAATGAACGCTAGTATTTCAAGTGTAGGAGGAGAAGAAGCGGGTTCTATTGTGATTCAACAAGGAGGCGATTATTGTAGCACTCCTGAATGTAATAATATTCCCTTTACTGTGGGAAATGCCACTTTAAATGGGACTGCGGGAGCCATTACCGATGGTAATTTAGTCACAATTTTACCTGCAACTAATTCTACTGGAACAACCGGATCAACACAAGCCGTTGTCAATCAAATTAATTCCGAATTACAAGGCAATAATCAAGATAGTCAAACTCCACCTGTAACCCCTCAAACGGATGGAAGTACAACCCCAGTTTTGAACAATTCAGCATCTGATTCCTCCTTAAATTCTGCCTCAGATACGTCATCTAATTCAACTTCTACAGATCCCAACCAACCGTTAAAAACCTCAGAAAACCCGATTATTCCCTTAAATACGCCCACAATTCCAACTGATCAAATTGGTTCGGGTTCAGTGATTTCGTCTTTAGCTCAAATTGATACATTTCGAGGAATTGAATTTTCTAATTATTTAGGATCAAACTTAAAAAATCCTCCCGTTACGGATCAAAGTATTCGTAAAACCTTAAATGAAATTTATAAATTAACCGCATCTAAATCCGCTATTGTGTATGTATCGGCTCAATCTAATCAATTAGAATTAAGGTTAATTTTACCCGAAGGACAACCCCTATTTAAAAGTATTCCCGTTTCCAGAGAAACAGTATTAAAAACCGCTAGAGCCTTTTCTAATCAAATTCGTTCTCCCGAAAATTTAGAAGATACCCGCTATAAAGAGAATGGTAAACAATTATATGAATGGTTAATTGCCCCTCTGAAAAGCCAATTAGAAGCAGAAGGAATTAATACCTTAGTCTTTTCGATGGATACAGGACTAAGAACCCTACCGTTAGCAGCCTTATATGATGGTAAACAATTTCTTGTAGAACGTTATAGTTTAGGACTGATTCCCAGTTTAAGTTTAACTGATACTCGCTATGTTAGTATTAAAAACTCTAAAGTATTAGCGATGGGAGCGTCTATTTTTCCCAATTCCGATCAACAGCCTCTCCCTGCGGTTCCCCTGGAATTAGACTTAATTATTCATCAAAATATTTGGCAAGGATTATCCTTTTTAAATGATAAATTTACAATTGATAATCTCACATCTCAACGCAATCAACATCAATTTCCGATTGTTCACTTAGCAACCCATGGAGAATTTCAAGCGGGAGGGTCTGACCAATCTTATATTCAATTTTGGGATCAAAAACTCCGCTTAAATGAACTCAGAAAGTTGAAATTACATCAACCTCCCGTTGAATTATTAGTTTTGAGTGCTTGTACAACGGCTGTGGGAGATGAAAAAGCGGAATTAGGGTTTGCAGGGTTTGCGGTTCAAGCAGGTGTTAAATCAGCCTTAGCCAGTTTATGGTATGTGAGCGATGCGGGAACATTAGGGTTAATGAATACCTTTTATGAAGCCTTATCAACGAGTCCCATTAAAGCAGAAGCTCTGCGACAATCTCAACTGGCAATGTTACAGGGAAAAGTCCGTTTACAACAGGGTTATTTAATCGATGAAACCGAAACAAAAACCACGAAAATTCCCCTGCCTCCAGAAATTGCATCGCGGGGAAATGTGGCTTTATCTCATCCCTTTTATTGGGCGGGTTTTACTCTGATTGGTAGTCCTTGGTAAATCCCAGTTAGCCAGAGAAATATAAAAAAAGAAACCGGGTTTCTCACTGTAATTTCTATTTGAGAAACCCGATTTCTCAGGGAATTGAAGAATTTAATCAACGGTTTTGTTAGAATTCCAACCCGATTGATAATAGACTTTTGATCCAGTATCAGGAACAAAATGACAAGCCCAATAGGACTGAATAAAACTCTTCCAAATCGGTTTATTAGAGAAGCGATAATAGTCACCTAAAAGGGGTTTAATCGCTTCCGTTGCTGTTTTTAAATGATAGTGGGGAATACTCAAGAAAATGTGATGAGCAACGTGAGTCCCAATATCATGATGAATCGGGTTAATAAACCCATAGTCCCGGTCAATTGTAGATAACGCCCCTTTGAGGAAATTCCAATCTTCGCCCCGATACCAGGGAAGATCAGCTTCACTATGATGTAAGTAGGTAACGAGATCCAGCCAGATCACAAACACCAGATGGGGCATCAGGTAGTATTTAACTAAAAATACCCATCCGAACTGATAAGTAAGAAATCCCAGAAAGCCTACCATGGCTATAAATAGGGAAGTGCTGGTAATAACATCCCATTTTTCAGAGGGTTTAAACAGAGGGCTACTGGGGAGAAAGTGAGAACCTTGACGGCCGGGCGATCGCCGAAATAAATAGATAGGATAGGCTAATAATGGTAAATAAAAGCGAAATAACTTTTCATACCAAGGCATGAGGTTAAACTTTGTTTCCGTCACTGGATACCAACTTTCATCGGTATCAATATTTCCGGTATTGGCGTGATGGGTTCTGTGGCTAATCCGCCAACCGTGATAGGGGACAAGCAGGGGGACATGGGAGAGATGGCCAATTAAGTTATTCAGCCATTTGATTTTTGAGAAAGACCCATGACCGCAATCATGGCCCACAACAAATAACGCCCAAAACATCGTTCCTTGCATCACCCAAAAAATGGGGAAAAACAGCCAAGAATCGAGTTTATAGGCGATGAAATAGAAACCTGCGATGATCGAAATATCAATAAAGAAGTAACTCAGAGATTTCCAAACTGAGGGCTCAAAGCAGTGGGCGGGAATTGCCGCTTTTACATCTTGGAGAGTAAAGGGTACTTCTGCGGTTTGGGTTGATGAGGCACTAAGGGTTGCCTGGTTAGACCGATTGGATAATTGCACGAATGTTTTGATTTGACCTTGTGAACAATCCGCAGTTTTGTTGACACCCCAAACGGAATCACAAATATCGAGGTTTGGGACGCTAACCTAAACTGCGGCTTCTGAACGGAATTTATTGTACCGTTTTGGACGTTAATTTTCGCAACAAATCTTAAATTGCTAGATTTCTTGGGCCAATTTTAGGGGGTGAGAGAGGTCTGTGGCTATAATCGAGTCTAATCCATCCCTCTAAATATTGGAGTGATATCGCTATATAGGTGGTGTTTTAGGAAGCGGGTGGCGGGAATCGAACCCGCATTAATAGCTTGGAAGGCTATAGTTTTACCACTAAACTACACCCGCGTTGTCTGTCACGATTTCTAACTATAGCATAAACTTCAGAAATGTAAACCCAGTTCTCAAACTTTTTTTTGAGGACTGGGGAACACTAAGGGGACATGACCTAAGAAGCCGAGGATTCAACGGTTTGCTTCGGTTTGAATTGCATCGTGAGATAATTGATCGCCTGTTTAACAAAAGACTGTAATAAACTGGCCTGTTGATTTTGCTGAAATACCGTTTGTAGGGTTTTCTTGAGGTTATCCCAATTCAGACTGGGATTGTCGGTGGCTTCTAATTGAATTTCCCGCGCTTGGAAATACTCAATTAAACTCAACCCCGCAATTCGGGTTAAATACGCCGCACTCACTCCCTGAACTAGACTTCCAGCGATAAAGGTTACGGTATTACTTTTCAACAATGAGGTTAAGGTTTGGGTGGAGATTTCTACAAACCCCAATTTCAACATCTGAGTGCTGATGGTTGTGGCGACCTCTTGACCTTGCTGAAGGGAGAATTTTTGTTGATAAATTGCCCCTAAATCCATGACCAATTGGGCATTAACGGCCGCCGTTGCTAACATATCTAAAGCCGGAACTGGATTCGCCACCGTTGCCGCCGCCGCAATCCATTGATATTGTTCAATCAGAGGTAACGCCTGTTCTCGACGCAATTGATTAACAATTTCTTTCGCCTCTTGTCGCAATCCTAACGCTTCCCGATAGGTTGTTGCTAATACTAACGTTTGTTGTTCTTGACTTAAAATAGAATCGAGGTGCTTTGTTAAAGGATCAAGGATCGGTAATTGCGGTTCTAGCCATTCTTGAACCGTTCCATCCTCTTGATGTTGACGGACTTTCACCGGATTAGGAGACGCTGCGATCGCCACAATATCATCTAAGGATAACACTCCCGTTAATGTCGTTTTTAACTGCTGCAAAATCACAGGTTGATCGCCAATTAAATATTGATCTTGCTTATTCCAAACTAAAATAACTCGATGATGATTTGCCACCAATTCCGAGAGGATTTTAAATTCGGGGTCAGTTAAATCTGCGGCAGTTATAAATAGAACTACATCCGCCACCGTTAATAAATTGGGGATAGAAGAATCTAGTTCTGCAACTGAAACTTCTGTCAAACTTAACATTTGAGGGTGTTGACTCAGCCAGTCGGACTCTAACCTTTGTAGCAGGGCGGTTTTTCCCACGCCTTTGTTACCCACAAGGGCGATATGCAGGTCTGTTCGTTGCAGGTGACTATTGAGTTGATCGGTTTGCTGTTGTAGAGCTTCTAAACGACTATTCTGAGTTGGGGATTCTGTGGCCAGACGCTGGATCAGAGTTTGGGTTTGGGCGATCGCTTTTTCCACTATATCCTGATTTAAAGGGACTGGAGGGGGTGACAATGGCAGAGGTTCTGTCCCTTGTTGCTTAAACCACCAGAGTCCGGCACTACCTAACGCTAAACTAAACAGCACCATTTGTCCCAGTTCCGATGCTGAATGCTGAATGCTTTGCAACAGCCACAGACCCAAAGAAAGTCCAATCCCTGTCATTAAAATTGGGCGTTCCCATTTAACTGCCATCTCATCCTCCGCCAACGTGATCAACTAACCCTAATTTCTATGGTACTTCGACTCTGGCAACTTGTGGAATTTTAGATCAAAATCACAGAAACCGATCGGTTTGTCAGAATTCAGGATCTTGATCAATCAGACTAAACCAATTGAGGAATAAATTAGAATATGTGATGTCGCTGATTTAAACATTTGTTAACCGGAATCTCTCCCCATTTACTCAATCTTAACTAAATTTTTAACCATTTTAACCATTCAGAATTACAATAAGGATTAAGTTTACCAGATCTGCTTCTAATTTCTAAATTATGTCCAAATCTAAAAAAACTGAGCCCAAAATTACCAAAGACATCAATCTTCAAGACCCGCAATATTACCTCAGCCGCGAACTCAGTTGGTTAGAATTCAACCGTCGGGTTTTAGCAGAAGCCTTAGATCCTCGGACTCCTCTATTAGAAAGGCTGAAATTTTTAGCGATTTTTAGCTCTAATTTAGACGAATTTTTTATGGTGCGAGTTGCTGGAATTAAACGGCAAATTGAAGCGCAAGTCAATAAAGTTACCCCCGATGGTCGAACTCCTCAACAACAACTCAATGCCATTCATCAACGGTTGTTACCAATGGCAGCCCAACAACACCAATATTTTGAACAACAAATTAAACCCGAATTAGCTCAAAAAGGAATTCATTTATTAAGTTATATTGATCTCAATCAAGAACAACGAACTTATTTACAGCGTTATTTTGAAGAAAGAATTTTCCCCGTTTTAACCCCCTTAGCCATTGACCGCAGCCATCCCTTTCCCTATTTATCTAATTTGAGTTTAAATTTAGCCGTTGTTCTCAAAAATCCCGAAACGAAAGAAGAATTATTTGCACGGGTGAAAGTACCGAGTTCTTTTCCACGATTTATTCCCTTACCTAAAGAATTAAGAGTGCAAGCCAATGGGGAATATTCCGCCTGGATAGGGGTTCCCATTGGTCAAGTGATTGCTCATAATTTAGAATCTTTATTCCCCGGAATGGATATTCAAGATTATTACATTTTTAGAATTACACGGGATGCAGATTTAGCCGTTCAAGAAGATGAAGCCGATGATTTATTATTAGCCATTGAACAAGAATTGCGAAAACGTCGTGTTGGGGGGTCGGTTGTTCGTTTGGAAATTAATAGTTCAATGCCAGACTATTTACGCAGTTTATTGGCAGATGAATTAGAGTTAGAATCGGAAGATATTTATACTGTAGACGGGTTAATGGGGTTACGCGATTTAATGTCTTTTATCAGTTTACCTTTACCCGAATTAAAAGATCCACCTTGGAGTGCGGTTTTACCTCGTTGGATGAAGGATAGTGAAGATATTATTCCCACGACTTCGGGAGAAGATGAAAAAGATATTTTTGCGATTTTACGACAAAAAGATGTCTTAGTTCATCATCCCTATCAGTCTTTTTCTGCAACAGTTCAACAATTTATTAATCAAGCAGCCCATGATCCCGATGTCTTAGCCATTAAAATGACATTATATCGGACTTCAGGGGATTCTCCGATAGTCACGGCTTTAATTGATGCGGCAGAAAACGGCAAACAAGTTGCGGTTTTAGTGGAAATAAAAGCTCGATTTGATGAAGAAAATAATATTCAATGGGCGAAAAAATTAGAACAAACGGGGGTTCATGTTGTCTATGGATTAGTGGGGTTAAAAACTCACACCAAAATTGTTATGGTCGTGCGACAGGAACCGGAGGGAATTCGCCGTTATGTTCATATTGGCACCGGAAACTATAATTACAAAACTGCTAAATTGTATACCGATTTAGGATTATTAAGTGCCCGTCCAGAGTTGGGGGCAGATTTAACAGATTTATTCAATTTCCTGACCGGATATTCCCGTCAACAATCCTATCGTAAATTGTTAGTTGCACCTGTGAATATGCGACAACGATTTTTAGACTTAATTCGTCGGGAAGCAGAACACGCTCATCACGGAAAAACGGGTCGGATTGTTGCTAAAATGAATTCCTTAGTTGACCCGGAAATTATTGCTACATTATATGAAGCCTCTCAATCGGGAGTTGGAATTGATTTAATTGTCCGAGGAATGTGTAGTTTGCGTCCGGGTTTAGAAGGAATTAGTGATAATATTAAGGTGATTAGTGTGATTGGACGATTTTTAGAACATTCTCGGATTTTCTATTTTAGTAATGGCGGAAAAGAGGAGGTTTATATTGGTTCGGCTGATTGGATGCCTCGCAACTTAAATCGCCGGGTTGAGGCGATTACTCCCATTGAAGATCCCGAAATTGCTAAAGAGTTAGAAGAGATTTTAGGGATTATGTTATCGGATAATCGTAAAGCTTGGGATTTACAACCCGATGGTCAATATATTCAACGTCATCCGGCAGAAAATAGCCCGGAATTAATCGCCCACAATATCTTCATGGAGGCTGCTTTAAAGAGTTAAGAATGATGAATAATTATTGGTTGATCAAATCGGAACCGGATGTTTATAGTATTGAGGATTTAAAACGCGATCGCACTTCAATTTGGGATGGGGTGAGAAATTATCAAGCCCGAAATTTCCTTAAACAAATGCAAATCGGAGATTTAGCGTTTTTTTATCATTCTAATACTAAACCTCCAGGGATTGTGGGACTGGCTAAAATTATTGAAAATCATCAGATTGATCCGACTCAATTTGATCTCAATAGTCCCTATTTTGACCCCAAAGCAACGCCAAATACCCCAAGATGGTATACGGTTAAAGTCGAATTTGTGGAGCAATTTTCTGCTATTATTAGTTTAGATACTCTCAAACAAACCTTTAATGCAGAAGAATTTGGCGTTGTTAAACGGGGAAATCGCTTATCCGTCATGCCTGTTTTACCTTCCGTTGCGGAAACAATTTTAAGGTTAAAATAATCATGATTTCCCTTCTCCTCCCCAAGAGGATTGAAGAAAATCCCCAAAACGGCTACAATGATGTAGTATGTAAACATTACACCTTTAAATTTTGAGGCATTGATTCAAACAGAAACCTTAGAACTATTAGAATGGGAACGGTTGTGTCGTCATTTATCCACCTTTACGGCGACAAAACTGGCTGCTGTGGCGGCGCAGCATTTACACATTCCCACCACTCCCGCAGAAACTCTGCAACTGTTAGCTCAAACTCAAGAAGCTTACAAATTAGAACTCCGACAACAGGGTTTAAAATTTGAAGGAATTGAAGACATTAGCGTCTATTTAGAACGAGTAGAACGCAATGGAATGTTATCAGGAAATGAACTGCTTAATATTGCCACAACTTTAGCAGGAGCAAGGCAGTTACGGCGCAGTATTGATAACCAATCCGATGTGCCAATTCTAACAGAATTCGTCTCGGAATTGCGAACTTATCCTGAACTCGAACAGGAAATTCATCACTGTATTGATGAACGGGGAGATGTTGCCGATCGCGCTAGTCCGAAATTAGGAGAAATTCGGGGACGGTTACGCAGTCTTCGAGATCGGATTTATGATATTCTGCAAAGCATTATTCAACGCAAATCTAACGCTGTTCAAGAACAGTTAATTACTCAACGCAGCGATCGCTATGTGATCCCGGTAAAAGCATCTCAAAAAGATGTAATTCCAGGGATTGTTCATGATACCTCAACAACGGGTGCAACCTTATATATTGAACCCAAAGCCACGATTGATCTCAATAATCAACTTAGACAAATTCAACGGCAAGAAAAAGCCGAAGAAGAAATTATTTTACAGGCTTTAAGTGAACAAGTCGGAGCAGTTAAACCCGATTTAGAACGCTTATTAATGATTGTAACGACTCTCGATTTAGCCGTTGCTAAAGCGCGTTATAGCCTGTGGTTAGAAGCCAATCCACCCTCGTTTATTGATTTAGAATCCTCAGAAAATTCAACTCCCGAACCGATCACTTTACGACAACTCCGTCATCCTTTATTAGTGTGGCAACAACAGCAGGAACAAGGATTTCCCGTTGTTCCCATTGATGTGATGATCCATCCTAAAATCAGAGTTGTAGCGATTACAGGCCCTAATACTGGGGGTAAAACCGTTACTTTAAAAACCATTGGATTAGCCGCATTAATGGCAAAAGTGGGGTTATTTATTCCGGCGAAAGAACCTGTAGAATTGCCTTGGTTTGAGCAAGTTTTAGCGGATATTGGAGATGAACAATCCATCGAACAAAGTTTATCCACTTTTTCCGGTCATATTCGTCGAATTAGCCGAATTTTAGCCGCGATTAATCCTCAAGGTGAAAATGAAGAAAATCCTCGATCTTCGAGTTTAATTCTACTCGATGAAGTAGGCGCGGGAACCGATCCAACCGAAGGCAGTGCTTTAGCGATCGCTCTCTTACAATATTTAGCGGATCATGCCTTATTAACCATTGCAACTACTCACTTTGGCGAACTAAAATCGTTAAAATATGAAGATGAAAGATTTGAAAATGCCTCCGTTGAATTCGACGAACAATCCTTACAACCCACCTATAGATTATTATGGGGAATTCCAGGGCGTTCTAATGCCTTAACCATTGCCAAACGCTTAGGATTAAACCCAGAAATTATAGAAAAAGCTGCGGGTTATGTGGGGGAAAGTTCCGAGGAAGTTAATCAAGTTATTGCAGGCTTAGAAGCCCAACGTCGTCAACAGGAAACCAAAGCTCAAGCGGCGGGTCAATTATTAAAAGATACGGAACGTTTACATCAGGAATTAGCCCAAAAAGCAGCTAATTTAAAAGAACGAGAACGGGAGTTAAAACAAGTTCAAGAACGGGCTATTCAGGAAACATTAATTCAAGCGAAAGCGGAAATTGCCAAGGTCATTCGGCGCTTACAACAGGGAAACCCAACGGGTCAAGATACTACCCAAGCAACAACGGCTTTAAGTCAAATTGCGGAACAGTATTTACCCTCTCGAAAAGAACCCCCAAAACCACCCCCAGAGTTTAAACCAAAGGTCGGAGATCGGATTAGAATTCCTCGTTTTGGTCAAACCGCAGAAGTCCTAAGCGAACCCACTCCAGACGGTGAAATTACGGTGCGATTTGGGATGATGAAAATGACCGTTGGGTTAGCCGAAATTGAATCCTTAGAGGGTTTAAAACCTGCTATTCCTAAACCCACTGAACGCAAAAAAGAACCCATTCCCGAAAAAGAACAAAAGCAAGAAAGACCTATTGTTAGAACGTCTCAGAATACCATTGATCTCCGAGGAAAACGCACCTCTGAAGCTGAAATTGAACTAGATCGGATGTTGGGTCAAATTCATGATTTTGGAGCAATTTGGATTATTCATGGCAAAGGAACTGGACAACTCAGAAAGGGAGTTCATGAATTTTTGACAAACCATCCGTTAGTAGAACGATTTGAATTAGCCCCGCAAAATGATGGCGGCATTGGTGTTACAATTGCTTATTTAGGAAATTCCTAAAACAAGACATTGAACCCTCAATATCCCCGGATATTTAAGCATGGCTGTTTCATTCTCCGTTGTAAACCCTAAGACCTAACCCCCCAGCCCCCAGCCCTTCAAGGGAAGGGGGAGTAATTGATATTTTTAAATCTCTTAGAGATTTAAGAGTAAGAATTCTTCCCCCCTCTCCTCGCAGGAGAGGGGCTGGGGGAGAGGTCAAACAGGTTTTCCAATCAAAAATGAAATAGCCCTGGCTGTTTAAGGGGGATTTAGGGGGATATAATAAGCGGTTTTGAAAATGCTAAAGTCAGATGCTAATGATGATCAAAAATTTAACCCAAATCGAAAGGATTTAAACCCCGAACCTCAACCCGAACAATTTGGGAAAATTACCGTTCAAATTCAGTTATTATTATTAGCTATTGAAGCTTTAACAGGAGTTCCCTTAGAAACAATTTTACAAGTGGGAAACCTGCTGAAATTAGAGCCGAATGTTCCTGATCAAACTCAATTATTTCAAAAAAAATCAGAACAAGATTCCTTATCTACGGAAGAAATGCGATCGCTCGTTCTCATTATTTGTTATATTGCTCAACAGGATCAAGTCTTAATTCGTCGAGCATTAGGGTTGGTGGAACAAATGGCCTATCAAAAAACCGAGTTTCGTCAAGTCACCTTGCTGCGAGAATATTTAGATACCTTTAATGAAAGTTATCAACAATGGATGACCGCAAACCCTCAAACCCCATCAGACTTGGATACCCTAGCCATTAAATTACTGATTGATTTATTATTTTATAGTAAACCCGATAGCCATCAACAATTATGGTTAACGCTGATAGAGTCCCCTGTCTAGTTTATCCTTAACGGTGAAGCCATTATGATGATTATTCGACGCTATACCCCCCCAACTTGCACCTTAGAAGTTCAGGCGAAACGTTCTTTCCTGTCTCGTCTGAAACAACAACCAATTTTAGAACAGTTTAAATTTAAACTCTGCTTTGATGATCCCCGTTTACCCGATGCCGATCATATTACCATTGAAGGCGATCGCACTCAACTAGAAACCCTTTATAAAGTTATTAAAAATTATATTCAAAATTTTCTAGCTTTTTCCCAAAACTTAACCCGTTATCCGGCAATAGTTAACATCAAATCATCCACTGAAAAAACCCCGGCATTTGTTGTTTTTGATGGAGATCAATCAGAAATTAAAATTAAACCCGATGGTTTATTATATCATGATTTATTTTTAGGAAATTTATCCGACAATTCTGCGGCCTCATTTGTTCACTTGAGCGTTTTACAACTCTTTGATCTCGCCGATGCTTTAGAAGAATATACAACGGAATCTGATCATTTACCTAATTTAAAATCCCCAGATAAAACTGAATCAGAATGGTTGAAAACGGTTTTATTTATTATTATTTCTATTAGTTGTTTGACGGGTTTAATTAAACTAATAAATCTCTATCGACAACCCCAAACTCAAACCGCTACCCAACCCACCCAAACCGTTAAAATTCCGCCCCCTAATTTAGTTCCGTTACCCCCTCCACCCAAGTTAGCAGCGCTTCCCGTCCCGTCTGCACCCCCTATTCAGATCAAAGTCGCTCCCAATTT
>CAITND010000137.1 GCA_903893625.1 uncultured Oscillatoriales cyanobacterium | reverse complement strand
TAACTCTCGAACTCTTAATCGATCCGCACAAAGTTGATAGGTATTCCCACTAATAATAATATCACAATTATAGCGTTTTGTTGTTCCTTCCAAACGGGAACCCACATTAACATCATCCCCAATAACTGTAAATTCCATCCGTCGAGAATGACCAATATTTCCACTAATCGCATTCCCTGAATGAATCCCAATTCCAATCCGAATCGGGGATTTTTTTTCAGCTATTCTTTTCTGATTAAATTCTACCAAAGCTGAACGCATATCTAAGGCTGTTTGTACTGCTTTCCAAGCATGATCTTCTAAGGGAATCGGTGAACCAAACACCCCCATAATCGCATCCCCCATATATTTATCCAGGGTACCTTTATGTTGAAAAATCGGCTCAACCATAACATTAAAATATTCGTTGAGCATCCCCACAACGGCTTCTGCATCCATACTTTCCACTAAGTTAGTATAGCCTCGAATATCGGAAAATAACACCGAAACTTCTTTGTTATCGCCTCCTAATTTAGCATTCCCACTGGCTAATAATTGTTCGGCTAACTCCTGGGTCATATAGCGATACATTGTACTTTTTAGACGTTTTTCATCGCTAATATCATCCATCACCACTAACGCCCCATAAATATTTTTTTGATCCCTCGCATCCGCAATAGAATTAATTGATAAATGTACACTTGATTCTGATTTTGCCCCCGAAATTAACGTTTGATCCGGGTAAAATTGTTGACGAGATTTGTCATCTTTTGCCGTTAACGCTGTATTAAACCAATAGGGAAAATCAGCCCCTTTCAAGCGGACTAATTCAAAAATAGATTTTCCTTCTAAGGAGTCGGTTTCACTCAACCCTAACAACCGATTTGCACTGGGATTTGCCGCAATAATTTCACCTTGGGAATTGGTCGAAATCACGCCATTAGTTAAACTGCGAAGTATATCCCGTTGCATTTGTTCTTGCTGTTGAATTTTGGCATATTGTTGTTTAACGGTTTCAAACAATTTCGCATTTTGAATTGCTACTCCCGCTTGAATATTAAACGCCTCCATAAAATCCTGATCACTGCGATTAAAACTGGCTTTAAAACATTCAGGAGCATTCGGCCAATCTGCGTGATTATAATCAGGAAAATCCCCCTGTTTCCGTTTATTAACTAACTGTGTCACCCCGATTAATTTTCCATCGGCATTAAATACAGGCATACACAATAAACTACAAGTGCGATAACCCGTTGTTTGATCCACATTTTTAGAGGTATTTGCATCAGGATGATTGTATAAATCAAAAGCAATATTTACAGGTTTACCCGTTTGGGCAACCTTTCCCGCAAACCCTTGTCCAACTTGAACTGTCATCGTTTTTAACGTGCCATTTTGTTGCGGAATTCTTGCCCATAAAGCCGTTTCTTCATCGTTTAATAACCAGATTGTACTGCGATCGGCATTCATTAATTTTTTAGCTTCATTCATCACCCGCTTTAGGGTTTCTTCCAGATTTAAACGACTGGAAGCGAGACAACGAGTGGCTTCTAATAAAGCTTCAGCCGCCCGTTGTTTTTGAGTCGCATCATAAAAGGATTGAGAACTTTCAATAATTAACTGAATCAAGGGTGAAAACTCAGCAAATAAAACTTCATCATTCACACTAAAGCCACAAAAATCTATTCTATCTTGCAGAGCTAAACCTGAATGAATATCCGGTTTAAGTTTATTTAAAAGTTGTACAACCGCAACTAATTCCCCCTGATCATTTAATAAAGGTAACGTTAACATTGTGTAGGTTCGATACCCGGTTTTTTGATCTAAAGCCTTAGCAGAAGCTGCCTCTGGATATTCATAAAAATCAAAGGGAATATTAATCTTTTGTTTAGAACGAGCAACTTGACCTGCAATCCCTTGACTAATGGGAATTCTAATTTCTAAAGAGCCTTTTCCTTCATCTTTAGCAATTAATGACCAGAGTTCATTTTGTTCTTCATCAATTAAAAAAACCGTTGTTCGATCTGCTCCTAAAAGCTCCCCTATTTTTAAAGTAATCGCATTCAGCATTTCATTGAGAAAGACTTCAAAACTATGATTACTCACCCGCAACATTGCTAAAGTTTGATATACCGTTTTAAGCTGTTGCTCAACGGATTTCATTTCTACGCGAAAATTTGTGGACGTCAGAGGTGTAATAAACTCTGAAATGCTCAAGGTTTGTGGAGATAAAGCAACTTGAGTGGAAAGGTTCATAGTTTTGCCCTGATCAATAAAAAATAAAGAGTTAAATGGGAACCATAGCTAATCTCTCTAAATCTAGTATATTGACATTTTCAGAAAATAAAAGCCTAATCCTTCATCAAAAAAATCATAAAATTCACTATTTTTATCACCAGAACACCCTGATTCTTCATAAAATTCATAAAATTCATAAAATTCATGGTATTTTAAAAGAAAAAGGGGAAGCAAGAGGGCCTGATCATGGATTTAGAGGTCTCAGAGCTAGTTGAATTTACTAAACATCTGGTTATCAATAAAACTCAACATTCTTTGGATCAAGTTCAAGAAGCGATCCTGAGACAAGCACTGCTGGGTTCTAAACTCAAGGAAATTCGGATTACAGGGTATAGTGAAAATACGGTTCAAACGATTTTAGCGCCTAATTTATGGAAGCTGCTTTCAGATGCGACGGGGGAAAAAGTAGGGATTAAAACCGTGCGGTTAATTTTACAAGAATTATTTAAAAAACAGGATCAGTTTTATTCCTCTAATTGGGGGTTAGAAAAATCTAATCAAACCGTTAATTTTGAATTGGAATTACCCGGAGGTCAAGTTAATTTATCCTCCCCCTTTTATATTGAACGTCCCCCGATTGAATCTCAAGCCTATGAAGAAATTGTTAAACCCGGAAGTTTAATTCGGATTAAAGCACCGAAACAAATGGGAAAAACCTCTTTAATGGCGCGACTTTTAAACTATGCTCAACGCCAAGGTTGTCGTACTGTGGTCGTGAATTTTGAGTTAACCGATAATGAAGTTTTTGCCGATTTGAATCGATTTTTACGGCGTTTTTGTGCCATGGTAGCCGATGATTTACAACTTCCCATGCAACTGAATCAATATTGGGATGAAGAATTAGGCAGTAAAAATAATTGTACCAACTATTTTGCTCGATATTTATTACCCAAATTGGGGCAACCTTTAGTATTAGGATTAGATGCCGTTGATCGGATTTTTCAACATGAAAAAATTGCCGATGATTTCTTTGGTTTACTCCGAGCTTGGCATGAAAAATCTAAACAAATTGAGATTTGGAAAAACCTGCGTTTAGTGATTTCTCACGGAACGGAAGTTTATATTCCTTTAGATATTAATCAATCTCCTTTTAATGTGGGATTAGATGCCAAACTCCCGGAATTAAATGGGGAACAAGTGCAAGAACTTGCTCGTAGACATGGGTTTAAATTGACTCCCTTAGAAATTGAAAAACTGATGGAAATGGTGGGAGGACATCCCCATTTATTACGGGTTGCATTTTATAAAATGGTGCGGGAAAAAATCAGTTTAAAACAAATATTAGAAGATGCTCCCAAGGATACGGGAATTTATGCGGATTATTTACGATTACATCTTTGGAATTTAGAAAAATATCCAGAATTAGCACAAGCATTTAGAACGGTTGTGGAATCGGAACAGGCTATTGAGTTAAAATCAAAGTTAGCCTTTGATCTCAATAGTATGGGGTTAGTTAATTTGCAAGGAAATCAAGTTGAAATTCGCAAAACCTTATATCGAGAGTATTTTAGAGATCGTTTAAAATCCTCTCTGCTGACGTTTCCTCCAGGAGAAAAACGATTAGAAACCCTAGAATTAATTCCTGAACAAACCCGGAATGTTTTAGCTGCAATTGTGTTTACCGATGTCAAAGATTCAGCGCAAAAACATCACCAAAATCAGGAACCTACTTTAGCCGCTGTTTTTAGAGATTTGAATTTAATTACCCGATTGTGTCAACAATTTGAAGGACAAGTATTAAAATCAGTAGGAGATGGGTTACTGATGTATTTTGTTTCGGTGGTAAAAGCGGTTCAATGCGCTCAAGAAATTCAAAAAACTCTGACAACAGCCGCCACTGAATTACCCTCTGATGCGGTTTTAGAACATCGAATTGGCATTCATCTAGCGGAGGTTTATTTTAATGGCAATGATGTCTATGGAGATGGAGTTAATATTGCAGCAAGACTGCAAGTTGAAGCACTTCCGAAAGGAATTTGTATTTCTTCAATCGTTTATGAAGCGGTTAAACGTCATCTGGCTTTAAATATTACCAAAAGTGAATTTAGAGACTTAAAAGGCATCGGTTCCATGCAAGTTTATCAGATTTCGGTTTAATTTAATCCTTGATTTTAAATTGAATATTAGGGAGGTATTTTATGAACTATGAATATAAAGTTGGTGGCAGTTTACCCCCAGATTCACTGACTTATGTTTGGAGAAAAGCCGATCATGAATTATATCATCAACTCATGGGAGGAATGTTTTGTTATGTGTTAACCTGTCGTCAAATGGGAAAATCAAGTTTGCGGGTTAAAACCATGCGTAAACTCCAAGATCAGGGGTTAGCTTGTGCTTCCATTGATTTAACGGCGATTATTAGTTCAGACTTAACTCGTAAACAATTTTATGCCGATATTATTGATAGTTTAGCCGAAAGCTTTAATCTTTTAGAATCAATTAATAGCTTTAAACTAGGATGTCGAGAGTCGGATTTATCGCCGATGAATCGGTTTAATAAATTTATTCATGATATTTTATTAAAACATCCCCTATTAGCGGAAAAAAATATTGTTATTTTTATTGATGAAATTGATAGTTTATTGCGCTTACCCGACTTAGCGAATGAATTTTTAGGATTACTGCGAGCTTGTTATAATAAAAGAGCCGAACAGCCGGAATATAATCGCCTAACCTTTGCAATTTTAGGGGTGGCTTCTCCCTATGATTTGATGAAGGATGCTAACTATAATAGTTTACCCTTTGACTGTGGTTATGGGATTGAATTACATGGCTTTCAATCCCACGAAGCACAACCTATTGTGGAAGGATTAAAACTTAAATCAGAACGTCCCCAAGCGTTATTAGATGCGGTGATGAGTTGGACATCAGGACAACCATTTTTAACCCAAAAGCTCTGTAAATTAATTGTTAAATCCTCCGATCAAATTTCCCTCGGTTTAGAATCAGAATGGGTTGAGAAGTTTGTGCGATCGCACATAATTAATAATTGGGAATATCAAGACGAACCCGAACATTTAAGAACGATTCGAGATCGGCTACTCCGCCAGAAAAATCGCAGTATTGATCTATTAAAATTATATCAGAAAATTCGAGAAACAGGGCAAGTTTTAGCGGATAATAGTATTGAACAAATGGAACTCCGGTTATCAGGTTTAGTCAGTCAACAAGACGGAGCATTAAAAATTAGAAATCGGATTTATCAAGAAGTATTTACCTCTAGCTGGTGTAAAAAAGCATTAGGGGAGTTACGCGATGAATTTGCCGTTGTTGAACCGGAATTTATTAAAACCCTCGCCAAACTCAAAGATCAACTGTTAGAAACCCAAATTCGACGAGTCGCCGAGGGAACCAGTTCCGATGAAGTTATTTATGAAGTCTTACGACAAATTACCCTAAAATTAGGAGACTTATTAAAAGCAGATCGGGCTACAATTTATCTATTAAATGCCGAAAAAACGGAATTGTGGTCTTTAGTAGCTGAAAATCAAAGTAATGAATTCTTAAATATTCAAGTTCCCTTTGGGGAAGGTCTGGCTGGACAAGCCGCAAAAATCAAACAAATTATTAATATTCCTAGTAATGTCTATGATGATCCGCGTTCAGATTTAGTCAAATTAGCCGATCAAAAATATGGCTATCAAACCTATAATGTTTTAGTCTATCCTATTTGTAATCAAGCTAAAGAAGTTGTGGCGGTGATTCAATTATTGAATAAATTAAAAACCAATCTTTTTGAATCTGAACCCTTAGCTAAACGAATTAAAGAAGATGGTTTTAATCAAACGGATGAAGAACAACTAACTCGATTTGCTCCCCATATTCGGCGATTTTTAGAAAGTTGTCAATCCTGTCGTCAAGCCAGCCGAAAATTACAAGCTACTGCTGCTTTAGCAGAAGCCACTCGTTCTTTAGATGGGAGTCAATTAGATACTAAAGAAATCTTACAACGGGTGATGAATGCGGCCAAAAACTTAATGAATGCTGACCGTAGTACCCTGTGGTTAGTTGATGAAGAACAACAGGAATTATGGACAAAAATTAGACAAATTGATGGCACATTAATGGAAAAAAGAATTCATATTAATGAAGGGTTTGCGGGTCAAGTCGCACGAACGAGAGAAACGATTATTATTCCCTTTGATGTCTATCAACATCCTGATTCCCAAACCTCCAAAGAAACCGATTTAGAAACAGGATATCGCACTTGTAGTTTATTGTGTATGCCTGTTTTAAATCCCGATGGGGAATTATTAGGAGTAACTCAATTAGTCAATAAATTAAATACTGGTAATTATCCCGATTATAACCCCGCTTTGTGGCCGCAAGCACCGGAAAAATTCAAAGCCAGTTTTGATAAAAATGATCGTCAGTCTATGCAGGTTTTTAATGAACGAGTCGGGGTAATTTTACAATATGCCAAGGTTCATGAACGCTTAAAAAAATTAGCCGAATTTCAATCGCAAAAAGTGGTTTATCATACCTTAGCAATGTTAAGTCAAGCGGTGGGAAGTCAGAAAGATGAAGAACTCTATAGCACCTTATATAATATTTTAGAGTTTATGATGCAATCCATTAGTAAATTGCTAACAGTTGCTCAAACGGATATTTTTATTTTTAATAGTGATAAACAGGAATTTTGGTCAATTATTCCCGATGTTAATAATGCTAATAACCTTATCGAAGTTATTATTGAATCCGATGTTAATTTAGCCCAACAATTGCTGAATTCAGGTTTAAGTTTAGTTCTTAACTCAATTTCTAACTTAGATGATCCTTGGTTTCAAATGGGAGTCCGATCTGATTTACGAGAAAATTTACACAATGCTTTATTTTTTCCCTTTATTAATTCCGAAGGACAAATGATTGCAGTTATCCGTCTTCTGAATAAATTAATTGATCCTCCGGGGTTAAATTCTAATCAGATTAATAACGATGGATTTATCGCCGCCGATGTCGAACAACTTGATAAACGTTCAGAATTTATTATTAAAGTATTAGAGGGATGTCAATCTTTTCACCAAGAAATTAGTACCCTCCAAAAACAACGGGCTACGGATACTTTAAGAGCAGCGATTAATTCCGTGCGTCAAATTGGGTTTAATCCTGAAAAAATTCTGTATACGGTGATAGAATCAGCGAAAAAATTAACTAATGCTGACCGCAGTACCCTGTGGTTAGTAGATGATCATGATTCTGATAAACTTTGGACAAGAATTCCGCGAATTGATGGCACTATAGAAACCTTTTATATCTATAAAAATGAAGGATTTGCGGGGAAAGTTGCCCAAATGAAAAAACCAATTATGATTCCCTTTGATGTTTATGATCATCCTGACTCCCAAACTGCTAAAGGAACAGATCAAGAAACGGGTTATCGCACTTGTAGTTTATTGTGTATGCCAATATTAAGTTTTGATGGGGAATTATTAGGTGTAACGCAATTACTGAATAAACGCAAACCGGGTGATTATCCTGAATATCATCCTAAAGATTGTTATGATATTCCTGATTATTTAAAAGTGAGTTTTGATGAACGAGATTTAAGATATATGGAGATTTTTAATAATCAAGTAGGAATTGATTTACCCCATGCGTTAAATAAAACCTAAACCCCGTAGGGGTTGGGTCTCCCAACCCAGGCGACAAGAGGGTTGGGAGACCCAACCCCTACAGGTTTTTATCACAAATCATTTAATTGCTATATAATAAAAAATATGGCAATTTGAGGAAAATATTATGCCATCATCTTTACCGACGGAATTACCTAAATGGTATGAGCTTGACGAGAGACAAGAAAAGGGTTGGACACCGAAAGCAAATCAAGTTGATATACCCGAAGTCCGAGAAGCTTGGAATGGAATAATTTACCCAGAGGCGGGTAAAAATTTTACGGTAAAATTAGATAAATTACAGATTCTTAGTCCCATTCAAGTCGGTGGAGGGAGTTTTCCAGAAGGAGGAATTTTACCCGCACAAATTGGCGGCGTTCCCTATATTCCCGGTTCCAGTGTGCGGGGTTCTATGTTAAAATATATTAGAACCATTTGGTCAGAAATTCCCACCGAAGAACAACAATTTTGGTTAACACTTTTAGAACCCGATTTAAAAGGTTGGCAACCTCGGAAAATTCGGTTTGAAAGTATTTTATTAAAGGATTTAAAAGCTTTTCCTCTGTATGCTCAACAGCAATGGCAAATTTTTGATCAGAAAAGTAATAAATTGAGTCTACAATGGCAAGTTTCTCCTAAACCTCCGCATCCGAATCCTGATCGCTTTCGCTTACAAGTATTATTAAAAAATCCCCCGAAACCTGCGGAAAAAACGTGGTTAGAAACTCGTCTCAAGGAAATGTTAGAACGTCGAGGAATAGGACGGGGGACGGCTTCGGGTTTTGGACGGTTAGCGACAAGTATTCCGACGGGAAAATGGGAATTGCATTTAACGGGAATGAAACCCTGTGTGCGATCGCATAATCCTAGACAAAATCAAACGGGAGAATATCGCTGGAGCCCGCAAGTTTTACGAGCCACTTTAAGGGGTTATTTTATCCGCTTTGCTTTGGATTTTTTACCCCGGAAACAGGCCGAACTTTTAACGGAAAAATTGTTTGGAGGGTTGGGAACTTTAGCGAAGTTGCGGTTAACGAGTTATCTGTATCAAGTTCCTAGAATTAGCGCCGGAGATGGTTATGCGAATATTCCGGCTAAAACTGCCCATGAAACTTGGATTATTAATGTGGATTGTAACTCCGAATATTATCAATTAGTGGGAGATTTATTAAATTTAGCGAGTCGTTTAGGGGGACTTGGCCCCGGTTGGCGACGTCCTCCCCATCGTTTAGACCGTTTTGGTGGGTTTCGGGGGAGTGAATTTACCGTGACGTCGTTGGCGTCGGACTCTGGGTTTACGAGTGATCCGGCTTCTTATTTAAAGCAACTTAGCCACAGTATTGATCAGCAGGTGCGTCAACTGGCGAAAGTTTGGGGTTTTCAACCGACTAAAACGCCGCAACCGGGACGCATTTGCAGTATTTGGCGGGGGGAAGCGGACGCCTGGGAAGACTTGGTGCATGGGGTGTGTAGCACTCAGGCGGCTAACCGTCCGGTTTGGTGTGGGAGTTCTAATAACCGACCTTCGGGGTATGCGGTGCGGGAACATTCGGGTTTTTGTTTGGTGACGGTTTTTGATCCGAATGTGGAGAGAAGTTTACCTGAGTTGGAGTTTAGAAAAATTTATAGTTGAGGTTTGCGAGCAGAGTAAGTAACGACTTCTATTAGGAAGAAAAGGTGTTGAAACGCTCCTAGGTTAAAGACTCCGAAGAGTCCGTAACACTTTGTGTAGCGACTTCTATTAGGAAGAAAAGGTGTTGAAACTCATATTCATCATCCCCAGACACTTCATTATCCATTTCAGTAGCGACTTCTATTAGGAAGAAAAGGTGTTGAAACATCAGATTGATAACCTCACTGATTTTAAGAGCACGTAGCGATTTCTATTAGGAAGAAAAGGTGTTGAAACCATTCATTAGGAGGACAGTCTTTCAAGTCCATTTGGTAAGGTAGCGACTTCTATTAGGAAGAAAAGGTGTTGAAACCGATTAAGGAATTTAGGCATCTTTGCCCCATCATTCAGTAGCGACTTCCATTAGGAAGAAAAGGTGTTGAAACTCCACAATGGGAAAGGCCTCTTTAACGAAGTAGTCCAGTCCCAGTAGCGACTTCCATTAGGAAGAAAAGGTGTTGAAACGTTGCTTTCAACCCGTACCCACGAATCTTTTTCCAAGTAGCGACTTCCATTAGGAAGAAAAGGCGTTGAAACTTGCCGATAAAAGTTGGACGTTTGCCTTTAATAATGCAGTAACGACTTCTGTTAAGAAGAAAAGGTGTTGAAACAAAGGAGTGTGATTTCCTGTAACATTGCAGATGTAACTCTCTAGTAACGATTTCCAATAGGAAAAAAAGGTGTTGAAACCCTTCACCTTTCCAGGTGTACCGGAATCGGCCTTCACGGGAGGTAGCGACTTCTATTAGGAAGAAAAGGTATTGAAACTCAGAATCACCTTCGTTAAAGAAAGCCCAGATGTGCATCACCAGTAACGACTTCTATTAGGAAGAAAAGGTGTTGAAACCTGAGTTGAGACCTGTGCGATAGGTCTCTTTTTCTTGGTAACGACTTCTGTTAGGAAGAAAAAGGTTAAAATCTATAGAAAAGAAAACTCTGTTTTTCAGAAAATGCAAAATTTGTATATTATTGGAGGGGCAAACGGTTCTGGGAAAACTACCGCAGCCCTGCAAATTCTCCCCAATTTCCTAGAAGTTTATGAATATGTCAATGCTGATGAAATAGCTGCGGGTCTTTCTCCCTTTAATCCTGAATCTGTAGCTATTCAAGCCGGAAGATTGATGTTAAAAAGATTAGAAACCTTAGTCAAGTCTAAAGTTGATTTTGCTTTTGAAACGACATTATCGGCTCGCAATTTTGCCTATTTTTTGAGAAAATGTAAAGACAAAGGCTATAGAATTAACTTAATTTACTTTTGGCTACACAGTCCAGAATTAGCGATCACACGGGTACGCAGACGGGTTGAAAGTGGAGGTCACAATATCCCAGAAGATATCATCCGACGTCGCTACCAACGGGGAAAGAAAAACTTAACTGAATTGTATTTACCCCTATGCGATCGCTGGATCATTTATAATAACTCTAGTCCGAATTTAGATATCGTAGCCGAACGTCCTTTCAATCAAGAACCGATCATTTATCAACCCCAATTATGGACGCAAATCACAACTAATTGCTATGAATAAACCTCAGAGTGACAAATTATCGACTCAAATTGATGCAGGTGTAAAACTGGCTATTGCAAAAGCCATAGAAAGACATCGTAAATTAGGGGAATCTATTAGTATTTGGCAAGATGGAAAAGTTGTTACTTTAACCGCAGACGAAATTCCTCCCCCTTCAATAAACCCTGAAAATTAACTTTGATAGATGCTATAGCAATCCTATTTGATTTGTGGTAGGGGCAATTCATGAATTACCCCTACTAATTTTAATTAAACCGAGATTAAACAAGCGATTTAGATTCTTTTGCGTCCTTAATTCGCATTGTCCAGAATTGAATCGTATCAGAAATTTCTATTAACAAATCCGTTAATAAAACCTGCTGATTAAAATTCAAACTTCGGAACCGTTCTTGAAATTGTTCCGTTGTCATATCCGCCTTAATATTCAGATGAGTTTCCACAATTTTACACAACACCACTCGCGCCACACCCCAGGCAAAATAACGGCGTTGTTCGTCTGAACCCCCGGCTGCATTGGGAACACCCCCTCCTAATAACACCGAAGAACGAGACATGGCCCAAAACCGTTCCACCCCCCAACTTGCCACATAGTCACTAATTCCACTGGCGGCACCTTGCCAGTCTCCCAGAGAATTTGCCCCCCCATTTAAGAGTTTAAACACCTCTCGATCTAACTCATAGGATGTCACCGTCATGATATTTCCTCCTTAAATCTTTTCAATTAAAATTCGACCAAAACCCACACTCCATAACCCCCCTAAATAATGTTCATCGTGGAGAAATTTTTCCCATTCTTCCACATTTTGAACCTGACCCCGTGTTGTCCAAGATGTTAAAAAAACAGCCCCCGGAGGAAACCCTTCCACCCCAAACAAATTTTTAACTAAATTGCCTTTTTCGTCTGGTTCATCCAACAAACTAACACGGGGTTGACGGACTAACCCCATATCAACTAATAAATTAATACTGGTGTCAGGAACAATAATTAAGCGATCGCTCGGAATAGAACTGGGAACAGGCAATTTTTGCCCCTCATTCGGGTTGCGATATTGTACCTTTTCTAACTTCAACCACCGCAGATAAACCGTTTGATTTTGTAATGTTTTATCCGAGATAAAAACCTTTGTCCGATCTAAATTCAAGGGCGACTGTTGAGATAACTGTTGAAAACGATTTAACCATTGTAAACAACTCACCCACCAGTTGCCATAACCCAACACATGAACGGGCCACCAAACGGGCCAGCCCCAACCCAATGCGATCGCCCCTGGGGAAATTGCGTTATCCTGACCCCCAAACCAATGAGTTACCAAACTGGCGTGGGTGTGTTCGGCGTGTTCGCGCAATGCACCTCGCAGGGAACTCCCCGGAATAGCGGGAGTGCGATCGCTAAGGCGAAAAATCGGGTTATTATTCCCTCTGCTGCTGCTATCCGCGCCGCCAATATGCACAGGTTCTTGACAAATTAACCATTCTGTACTCATGATGCCCTCCTTAAAATAACCATAAATGTCCATAGCCCAAGGCATCCCGATGAAAGGCATCAGGATATGGCCCGGACTCCAATAGCGGAGGCGTTCCCTCCCATAAATACACCGCCCCCGCAGGCGTCATCCATTCCCCCGGCGTCAATACCGAAACCCGACGGTTAGGGTCTTTGCGATCGCGTACCTTCTTCCACGACTGCCAAGGAACCCCCATTTCCGCCGCGTAAGCCTTGACCCCTGGGGGTTTGGGGACAGAAATTTTCCGTCCCGGCTGTTGCCACAAAGCCGCCGTGAGTAAAATTCCCCCCTGCGGTTGGGGACAGGAGGCTGTTAACCATTGCCAATTGTTCTTTTCTTGAACAGGGCTAATATTAACGGGGGTTCCCGCCCCCAATATTCCCCAGTCGGGGGGTTGATAGTCGCCGATAATTTTGACTAAAATTGACCATCCGGGAGCCATTAAGGTCGTTTGTTCAGCAAAAAATCCCCCCTCATCCACCACTTGAAAGTCTTGGCGACGGTTATGGCTGAGGGTGAGAGACTGCCAAGGTAAAGGCTGAAGCAGGTTATCGGAGGCTGCACCAGACTGGAAAATCAGTTTTTGCTGTTGCCAAAATAGCTGTAAAGTGTTACCCGGAATTAAATATTGACCTCCGATGACTTCAATTTCCTTGCCTTGGTGTTCCGGTTGAACGTGCCATTGTTCGGTGTTCGTCCACTGCATTCGATACAGGTTTCGGGGTAACTCCGGGGCAGTGATATTGAGATCGAGGGTATAAACGGGCAAGGGTAAGGGAACATACAAGTCTTTATATTCCCAAAACGGCCCCCAGAGTTGACTCTGACTGGGTAAATTCAAACAAGCTGCCAACTGATGCCCATTCGGAGGCCAGCGACAGCCCACTTGACCGCTATTTTGTCCGACGGGTGTTAAGTTGCCGATGGTGATCGGGCCAGAAGGAATGATTTTATACCATCCTGTCATCGTTAAATCTCCTTTAAATTACGAATTACGAATTACGAATTACGAATGGGGAATAGGCAATAGGCAATAGGCAATAGGTTGGGAATGACCTCTCCCCCAGCCCCTCTCCTACAAGGAGAGGGGGGAAGAATTGTTAGTGTTAAATGTTTAAAAGGTCTAAACTGCTCCCCCTTCCCTCGCAGGGAAGGGGGTTGGGGGGTTAGGTCAGAACACGAGAAAGCCAGTTATTTCGTTCTCGCTGTTGACGGGCTAAGAAACCCCGGAGGGCGATCCAGTCTTTCCACCATTGCCAACTTCCGAGATCTGTTTGAAACGCTCTCGTTTTTCCGGCGGTGAGAAGGTCGATCTGTTGCCAACTCAGGGGTAAATGCACACTCGCCCACAGGGTATCCATGAGGGAACGAACCGTTGAGGGAGAATATTCTTCCAGGCGGGTACTCTCCAAATAGAACAACAACTTTTCCCAACAATTAAGATCGGTTTTGTCCTCCCCAACGGGTTCAACGGCCATTAACAAATGCCACAACACCCAAGGACAAACCCAGTCCAAAGTTTGACCACTATTAAACAAAACCTGCACACAAACTCGATCCTTGCCGAGATGTTTGGCCTGTTTGTAAGCTTCATTTAACCCCCGATGCCATAACGACTGAGGGATACGCCGTTGGGCAATAACTACCCCTAAACTAAAAGTCATATTGGGGCCAGGGATAGGATAAATTTGATTTTGATAAGACACCCAACCCGCCACAGACGGATCAAGAGGTTGAGTTAGGGGGGTAGGTTGTCCGGCCCAAAGGTGATGAAGTTGGGAAGTTAGGGCGATCGCATCGGTTATTGGCCCTAATAATAAGAAGTCATCTCCCCCGGCAAAAATCACCCGTCCGTTGTGGTAATTTTCCGTCAGGTCGTATAACACCCGGTTCCAATATCCAAACAATACCGATAGATCTAAGGTATGGGGGAGTTCCATCTGACGGAACACATCGGGAAGGTTAGGCGGTGAAAAGCCGAGTTGATATTGTTCAATGGTTGAGGGGTTGGGATGCCAGTTAGACCAGGGTAATTTAAGTTTTTGATATTGTTCACCGGATAGCCATTTGCCCATATTGTCGCCATCGCCTCGCCATCCTACTGTCCATTCCACCGGACTTTCCCAACCTTTGGGAAGATCATTTTCCCAAGCTTCCACCTCGTCAGCATCAATATTGCGACGTTCTAAAACTCTCGGATGAGCATAGGGGGGAGACTGGCGATCCATTTGGGGAATACCCCAAGCTTTAAAAACTGATCCAGACTGATAATATTCACTCAAAGCCTCAACTTCAGTATTCCAGTGCTCCGCATCCACAACATCGCCCACCCAAGCCGCCGCCGCCGCCGTCCGATCTGGAAACCGATCCCAAGGACATCGAGGAGGTGTTTTTTCCCATAAGGCGGTTAATGTGGGAACGATAATTTCAGGGACGGAAGCCAAGCGTTTCACCATTTCCAGGCTATTCAAGCGATCGCTTTCGGAAAATAACCCCGCTAAGGAGCTTTTTTCGGCTATCCCTTGCCACCATTGGGTTAATACTTGATCCGGTAGTCCCCAAGTTCCCCCCGCTTCCACAGGTTGCAGACCCGGATGCCAGATCGATAAACTCCCCGAACTCGGACTCGTGCGTCCCCCCCACCAGTTCCCTTGCCATTGTCGGCCTAATTTTTGAGCATCAACAAAATGATGCAACTGCTTGATATCTTCGACAACGTGATCCGACCGCAACGGGTTAGACTCACCATAAACTGACCAAAAACTGACGTTATCAGCGTGAATAACTTGCCATCCTAAGCCGTTTAACCGGGGGTTATGGCGGATCGAAGCGGTTTCTAAGGCAGTTAAAAACCGTTGCCATTCGTTGTTGAGAATAGTTTGGCAGTTTTCCCACCATTGGGGTTCGTCGGGAAATAACCCGGTAATAATATTAGGGAGTTCAGCTTGCCAGAAGCTTTCATCGGTAATGGTTTCGCCGTTTAACCATTTCAGCAAGGGGGAGGACTGATGTAAGGGGACTAAAACCTTTCCCCCCTGTTTCTCCCAGTGGTGAATAACCACCCCGCAGAGATAATGGCATAACCAAGAAGCCACGGCCCAGTCCCGCAGACGTTGACCTCCGGCGAGGAAGGTTTGCACGGGGCCAAAGGTCAAAACGCCGATGTGAGTCAGGGTATGATGGCTTTGTTGTTGAATTTGTTCGCAGGCTTCCACAGAAGCCCCACCACCCCACCAAAATTGATTTTTTAAATATTCTGAAGTTTGCCAAGTACCGCAGCTAGGATGGGTTGCTAAGGTGGGCTGATCGGGGGGCAAAGCTGCATAATATTGTTGTTGTTGTTTCAGCCAGTCTTGTAATTCCATTAGAGACTCCGTTTAACATCATTAACGAGTTGTTCAAATCCTTTGATTTTGCTATTAATAGGGGTTGTGAGATTGGCTAATTTGACAATATAGTTCAACCAATCAATCGCAATTTGAGCCGGATGGTCGGCGTGATTTACTCCTTTTAATTGTTTGGTTTTTTCATCTAAAACTTGATCAATCAAATCCCCTAATAAACTGTGATACAGTTCATTTCTGAGGTTCAGAAAACTCTTGCTATGATTTGAAAGAGTAATCCATTTGAAACAGTAAAACTTTTTAAACTCATTCCAGGCAGTATCATTGATTTTAGTAGTTATGTAGGTTTTTTGCAGATAATTATTTTCAGCCTTTCCCTCACTGAGCAAATTTTCAACTGTTGGCGTAATATCAAGTCGAAATTCTATCGGGAAATTTTGATTTTTTTCTTGATATTGTAGAATCGGTTTTTGAGTTTGATTATCTCTTTCCCAGCGATAAGCATTTCCGCCTTGATATTCAACTAAACAAGCGATCGCTAATTCAAAAGCCCCGGCTATTCTCAAATACCACTGCATCCACTGACCCCGTTCTCGAAAGGCTTTTTCACTCCATAAAGCAATCGAAATTCGTTCTAAAATATCATCTTCAGCCGATAGAATATGGCGTTTTGCCGATAAGTTAAAAGAAACAGCCCGATCCAATTGATCGAGTTTGGTTTTTAAGTTATTATCAGGATGATCTTGGATTAAGGTTTTTACCCCAAAAAAGTCTTGAATTTCTAATAACTGTTCAATTTGTGGCACTTTTAACCGCCATTGCCAGTGAGTTCCCGTATGAAAATAGGGTTGAGAATCTTGGCGAGACATATAGACAAATTCAATCCGATTTTTCGCTAACTGCTGTTCAAGTCCCCATAAATATAAAGCCCCACTTAACGCCGGGGTTCCACTACTATGTTGTACGATTAATTTCTGAGCATTAATAGCACTATCCGATGTATTCTGGAAAACAACACCCTTGGAATTAAAGGCAAATTTAGGCTGCAATTCCTGTTCAATAACGTTTGCCATTTGATCCCAATTAGCAACCCCATTGTCTAAATTCGGATCAATATCTAAAATAATCAAATCATGGGGAATGCCTTGTTTTTCACACCAAGTTTGTAAAAGATTTCGCCACCAATATCCATCAGAAGTAATTAAATCACTCAATTCTTGGCCAGAAATGTTGTGATGTTCAATCCAAGCTTGCTGATTCGTTAAAAGAATGGCAAAATGAAGTAGAGTATCAGAATCTCGACTTTCCCACAGGCTTCTAATTAGAGGAAAATCAATTCGATCTAAGTCGTTTCCTAATTCTTGATCGTTGTCCGTCGCCAGTTCTCGAACATCTTCTAAAGTGTAACAGGCAGCGAGTTGGGAAGTTCCTTGCTCTGAGTCCACCCTGACATCGTTGTTCCCTAAAATCTGTAAAACTACATTTGTTCTCATGTCGCTTAAGTGAGAAATTTAAAATTTGTCTAAGCTTTAATTGAACCTTAATTGAGTTCAGTTTGTAAGTTTCTTTACTTTTACTTAATATTAGATTTTTTGGAAGGAAATTAGTCTATGACTTTTAACAAAGCTGATCCCTCTCTTTCACCAGAAGAATACCTAGAAGCCGAAAAAAATAGCCCAATTAAACATGAATATATTCAAGGGCGAATGTATGCAATGGCTGGGGCTAGTGATGCTCACGTCACCATTACGGCTAACTTACTAGCTATGCTAAGAAATCATATTCGCGGAAGCGGTTGTCGTGTTTATGTTGCTGATATGAAAGCCCGCATCGAATCTTTAAATATTTTCTACTATCCAGATTTGATGGTCACTTGCGACCCACGCGATACAAATTTTGAATATTTCAAACGCTATCCCAGCTTAATTATTGAAGTTCTCTCGTCCTCTACAGAAGCCTTTGATCGAGGTGATAAATTTATTGACTATCAAGAATTAGAAACATTGCAAGAATATGTGTTAATTAATCAAAATCGTCAGCACATTGATTGTTTTCGACGCAATACAGAAGGCAGATGGGAGCTTTATAGCTATCGAGTAAATCAAGAACTAGAGTTAACCAGTGTCAATTTTTCTTGTTCTCTAGCTGATGTTTATGAAGATGTTTTTTTCCCTGAAACTTTTAACCCCATCTCAACTTTAGATTTCATATAAGGTCTGTTGGCGGTTAACCGTTAACAGTCAACCGTCAACAGCCAACAGTTAAGATTAAAAACTTATTGTTAAATAACCGTTTTGGAATTTAGCCCCGGTAACGGGTTTTCCCGTTAAGGCAGGGGGGAGGAAGATATTTCGCCGTTGATCTCCGGCTTCTATCGTGACTTCTGGGCCGTATTGTGTGAGCTTGACTTGTTTTTTATCAAAACTGGGTAGAAACAGGCTGACCTTTCGTTGCTCCACATCAATATTAATCGGTTTTGGAGCTAATTGAGCCTGGGTAAAATCGGGTAATGCTTCAATTACAGGTTGCCAGTTTTGACCTGAATATTGAGGAATAACACTAACCTTTAAAGGAACAAATGCTTCTGTGATCGCTTCTGTCAGTAAGCTTTGGTTCAGCAGCACGCCCCCAACAGTTAACCCCACCTGTTGAGCACTACCCCATAAATAGCGGGTGGTTGCGATCGCGATTTCATCCTGGGTTGTGACTAAATAAGCCGCGACTCGGTTAGGATTAGACACCGCCGATTTCCCTTGATCCAAGATATTATTCATTTCTTGAGTCGGTTGGGCAAAGGTATCCCCAGAAATATCAATACTGAGAATACTACTGGCGATCGGTTGCACAAAGGGAGATAAGGTTTTCCCTAAGTCTGACTCCATAAACACATTGCGAAAACGGCGAAGATACCAGCTTAAAATTTCTGGCATTCCCAACATTCTCAGGGTGTCTTGGCTGGCTAACCCGTCATAAATAATCACATCATAATCACCACTGGCATCATATTGACGAATGGCATTTAAGGCCAGGGCGCTGTCCATCCCCGGTAAAACACCCAATTCCTGACCATAAACGTTTCTAAAAAAGGGGGTACGAACATATTGGTTTTCTAGCTTTTTAACCTCTTCCCAACTGCGTTCGAGTAAAACCGCACTTTTCAGTTGAACCGCTTTTAAGTGGGTGGTGATAGTCGTAGGATCACAACCCACTTCCGTTTCTAGCAAAAGGTTACAGGCGGGACTACTATCTTGTCCCACTAACAACACCCGCTTACCACTGGCCGCCAATTGTTTAGCGGCTGCGATCGCCAGTGTTGTCCGACCTGTACCACCTTTGCCCAAAAATGTTAATATCAGAGCCATTTATTATTTCCTAATCTCGCTCAGGGAAATTTGATTATCCGATCGCCGTTCTGTAAAACTTACTCAAACTTACCAAGTTCAAACAACGAAAGCTGAACCCAAGCAAATTCAATGTTTACTTCCTGCTTGATTGAATCCTTAGTTAAGTTGAGCCTTGATCCTATCCTAACTTTTTTGAAAATTGACACCGACCCAAGGGATGATCAGCAACAAAAGACTGAAGAGGATGAGCCGCAATAACTTTCCGCTACACCTGCGAATCATCCCCTTAGAATTTTCTGTCCCGCAGTGGGGAGGAGTTTTAACTAGAGGTTTCTAGTTCATCTTCAAAGAACCAGGTTGATGCTTTGTTATCGAGTTGGACAATAAAGCCAACTCCATTCCCATCAACCACTTTAAAGTCTTTAACGGTTCCATAAGGATTTTGCTTTAACTGATTGACAATATTGTCAGGTACCTGCTGTTTGATTCCGCGAATCTTGACTCGTTGACCAATTTCGATTTCCACGTCCGGTGTTCTCCTTGGGGTTATTAACCTATTTATTTAGTTTAACTCAAGAGGGGGTTTGGGGGAGCGGTAAGTCCCACGCTGAATTTCACGCCCGCCAAAAAATCACCAGAAATCAGCGTGGGATACACGGACTCCCCTAAGTTAATTTTGTGCGGTCAATCCCGACAAAATTAAAAATGTCATGCTAGACTTTATCAAAGGGTTTTAAAAGCAACAATGTTTCAGGCATATAAATACAGGATATATCCAACGATTGAGCAGCAAATAGCCTTAGCTAAGAGCTTTGGTTGTTGCCGATGGTATTGGAATTATGCCTTAAACTTATGCCAAGAAACCTATAAAACAACAGGGAAAGGGCTATCAAGAACAGAAATTCAAGGATTATTACCTCAGTTGAAACAGGAATATCCTTGGCTAACAGATGCCTATTCCCAATGTTTGCAAGTTGTCGCTCTCAATTTATCC
>CAITND010000136.1 GCA_903893625.1 uncultured Oscillatoriales cyanobacterium | reverse complement strand
TTGAGCATTTTCATTTTCATTCATTTCTTTAAGTAATTTTCTTTTTTGCTCTTTAGACAGATGATTTTTGGCGGGCATTGGGGGTTATATTCCTAAAAATACTTAATCTTCTATTATACAATCAAGCTGCGTAGCAGCTTATGCTATTCCTGCTATTCGTTATGTTATTCTGTTATGCTATCCGTACTGAATCTTAAACGGCTTTAATATAACCTAGAGTTTCCTGCTCAACTTGCCCTCACCTGATGCCAAAATCACCCTAACAACCGTAGACCCCAAAAGCCTCAAAGCCCATCCCCGCTACCTCAAAATTTATGGTCAGATGAACATTGAGGAATTGGTCGAACAAATTCAGTTGTCCAATTGGATTAACCCGATTTTAATCACACCCAAACAAGTCATTATTAGTGGTCATCGACGCTGGCAAGCCGCCCTCCAATTAAACTGGGATAGCATTCCCGTTGAAATTCGAGCCTTTCCCAACCGACTGTCAGAACTTGAAGCCCTCCTGAGTGAAAATCTGGCCCGACCCAAAACCCGGGAACAGAAAGTTCGAGAAGCCAACTCGTGGAAAGAAGTCGAATCGGCTCGCGCCAAACAACGCCAGGAAGCCGGACTGAAAATTGATGAACCCGACAACCTTATGGAAATATTTTCAGAAGGTCGGAAGGGAACCACCCGTGATTTAGTTGCTGCTAAGGTGGGTATAGGTTCGGGTGTCACCTATACCAAAGCCACTAAAGTCGTCGCTCAAATTGATACAGAAACAAAAGCCGGAAACGAAGAATGGGCTGATGCTTGGCGTTCAATTCTCAACACCGTCAGCATTCAAGCTGCCTATTCCTTACTGAAACTGCCTCGAAAACAACAAAAACAAATCTTAGATTTAATTGCCACTGGTGCGGCCCGTACCCCCAAAGAAGCCGCCCTGCTGTTAGCAGAAGAAGCCAGTCTCGACGACCCGCGTTTATTCGTACCTGGGGACTTAGCCCAAGTCAACATCGACCCCAACTTAACCTTTGTTCCGTCAGACCTGCGCTGGAATGGGTATTGGGGAAGGGTTGAAGACTCCCGAACTCAAGGGTTAATTGTGCTGAACTTAGGCAGTGAAATGCTGCAATTTTACAGTCGAGATTTAGTAGAAATTGATGAGCCTAGTGATGAATTATTACAGGTCGCTTCAAAGGTATTACGACTCCGAAGTTTGGACTTAGATGAACTCGAAGTGGCGTTGCTGGATGTGTTGCAACAGCGTTTAGAATTTACGCCTCGACAACTGCTGCATTTGGAATATTTGGAAAAAGTTTTAACGTTACCTCAGCTTCCAGGTACTTAATTTCGCGGTGTGGTGAAAACAGCCTGTCAAAAAAAGAGGTTGACTCAATGGGCTGCGGAGCAATTAATCTGGGGAGTTAGGTTAAGATAATGCCTGTTCACTTAAGCCTAGTTTTTCATCCCAGAAGAGTGCGGAGTAGAGCTAGGGTTATTGCTAAGACCACACTTTTTAACGGTTCAACGTCACAGGTAAAATAGACATTAGACAAGTTGCCATTCCTTAACCCCATAACCCCACCATGAATCAAAAAACTTATCAACTTCCTCTAACCTTCGAGCAAATTCTTAACCTTGTCTTCCAACTTACAGCACAAGAACAGGAACAACTTATTCAACAAATCAAGAAAAACTCTCCCAAAAATCAAAATGAAGACTTACTGAGTGTTTGTGACCGAATTGGCAGAAATGCTCAAGCCAAAGGACTAACCGAAGATATCCTAGAAGAATTATTAGCCGATGAATCATAAACTAATTGTCATTGACACCAATGTTTTACTGAGTGCTGTCCTGAGTCCAAATGGAACAGCCCGTCAAGCCTTAGATAAAGCCTATCAACAATTCAAAATCGCTCAAAGCGAAGAAACTTACCAAGAATTAAAAACCCGAATTTACAAACCTAAATTCAATAAATATATCTCGGATCAAGACCGAGAACAATTTTTAGAAGTCGTCAAAAAATCCAGCCAATTTATAGAGATTACATCTCAAATCAACATCTGTAGAGATCCAGACGATCATAAATTTTTAGAACTGGCTAAAGATTGTAACGCTGAATATTTAATCACAGGGGATCAAGATTTGTTATCCCTCAAAACCTTAGCCGAATATCAAAACCAGATTATGACTCCCAGAGACTTTCTAGCTGTTGATTAGTTCACATTGATAAAGGATAATATTTGACAACTTGCTAAGGAGTCGGACAACCTCTTTTTGTTCACTATCCATATTCACCCTCTCCCATCTAATTCTGTGGTTGAAATTATTCCAGCTTCTGTTGCGGGGACATTAGCTGAACGCAATGTGATGGAGGATTTATTAGCCACAAAGCGTTCTGAGAATACCCGGAAGGCTTATAATCGGGATTTGAAGGATTTCTTTTGGGCGATCGCTCAAACTGAACCTACCGCCGAGTTGGTGATTGAGTTTTTACAGTTATCTAAAGAACAAGCCTTAAGTTTGGTATTGAGTTATAAGCAGCAATTGTTGGCGAAGAAGTTATCAGAAGCCACGGTGAATCGACGTTTAGCCGCGATTAAAGCCTTAGTTGCATTTGCTTATCGGATTGGACAATGTGCTTGGACGTTGGCAGAATTGAAGGGGGAAAAGGTTAAGACTTATCGGGATACCACAGGAATTCCCCCGGTGGCGTTTAAGAGAATGTTGCAAATTCCCAATCGTCGCATACTTAAGGGAAAGCGAGATTATGCGCTATTAAGGTTGTTATGGGATAATGCCTTGCGACGGGAGGAGGTCTGTCAAGTCAATCTTGAAGATTTGGATTTGGAGGGGAAGACCTTGAAGATTTTGGGGAAAGGTAAGGGAACTCAAAAGGAAACGGTAACATTATCAAAGCCGACGGTGGAAGCTTTGCAAGATTGGTTACAAGCCAGACGAGAATTAAAACGGTCTAAACCTTTGTTTATTGCATTAGATAGAGCGAGTTATGGACATCGGCTAACAGGGACAGGGGTTTATAAGATTGTTAGTCAAATCGCACGGGAAGCGGGGATTAATAAACCGTTATCGCCTCACCGGATTCGTCATTCGGGAATTACAGCCGCATTAGAAGCAACGAATGGGGATGTGCGGAAGGTGCAGAAGTTGAGTCGCCATTCGGATTTGAATACGTTGATGATTTATGACGATAATCGTAAAAATCAGCAGGGGGAAGTCACGGATTTGTTGGCGGATTTGGTTTGATAGGTTGACATTTTATTAAATACAAAAATCAATCCCAATAACTCCATCCGATCAATGCCACACCAACCATCAATAACATCAAAACCTGCGGCACTCCCATCAAACCGAGATTGAATCCTAAACTCAGAATGGCGATCGCAGAAGAAGCTGAAAAACGAGAACCTCAAATTATTTGTTCTTTAGGATTATTTGAATCAAAGGATTAATGATTACCATGACATCAGTTCAATTCACTACAAATTTTTCCCTAGAAGAGTTCCTGCAATTGCCGGAAACTAAACCCGCCTGCGAGTACATTGACGGTCAAATTTATCAAAAACCAATGCCCCAAGGAAAACACAGTATTCTGCAAACTCGCTTAGTAACCATTATTAATCAAGTTGGCGAACCGCAGCAATTAATTTATGGACTTACAGAATTACGATGCACGTTTGCTGGGCGTTCTCTTGTCCCAGATCTTGCCGTATTCGAGTGGTCGCGCATTCCTGTTGATGAAGATGGAGAAATTTCAAACCGAGTGGAAATTGCCCCAGATTGGATCATTGAAATTCTTTCCCCCGAACAGTCTCCTAACCGCGTGATTAACAAGATTATTTTCTCTCTTAAACAGGGAACAAAGTTAGGTTGGTTCATTGACCCAGATGATAAATCGGTGATGGTTTTTCAACCCAATCAATTACCAGAAGTTAAATATGATGCAGATATTTTACCTGTTCTCAGTGTGATAGAAAGTTGGCAAATTTCAGCAGCCGATGTTTTGGGGTTGTTAAAATTTCAATAAGGAAGGTTAATTAAAATTAATAAATCAGTTCATGAGTTTAAATCGTTATCCCGAAAACTGGAAAGAACTAGCTTTTGCGATTAAGGAATCAGCTAATTGGCAATGCCAACGATGTGGTCGTTATTGCCTTAAACCTGGAGAATCTTTACCCGATATCCTAAAACGCCGAGCTTATATGTTGCAAGTCCACCATTGGAATCTTGACCCTGGTGATAATCGGTTAGAAAATTTAGTGGCATTGTGTAGTAGTTGCCACCTAGCTTACCATTGTCGAAGTCGTGGAAATATCTCACCTGGGCAGTTATTCCTTGATTTAAAACTACCCTAAAATACGGAAAAACCACCCCTGATGAGGCAGTTCAAAGAATTGTGATAGCCCATGATTTTAGGCAGCAAAAGCAATCAAGAGCAAGGAAGTCACCAAGAGTACAGCAGCAGCACCTTGAAGTGCATAGCGACTTTGCTGTTCGGGTGAGGGATACTCAGCAAAATAGATTGGGGGTTCGGTAGAGTAATTATTCAGGATTCCGTTTTCGTTGGTGGTTTTCATCTTGGTTTTTCCTTTACTTGGCTTATGTGAATAAATATAACGCAATGTTAAAGATTGTAACAGTGACTGAACTCAACAACGGAGGTGATGTTAGTCACAGGGAATATGTTTATCAGCCGCCTCGGGCTTTGGCTGAAATTGAGTATGATATTAACAGGACTTACGCAAGGACGCTATATAGCGCATTAAGGATCAGGCGATCGCCTGATTCAGACAGAAGCGCGATCGCGCTTATAAAAAGAGAATCAATCTGTGTTTGAATTGATGAGTAAACTAAATAAATGAAAGTTTGAGAGAGGGATGTTTAAGCTCTTGGCTGAGGTAATCTGCTAACAAACTAGCTTTTAACTGATA
>CAITND010000135.1 GCA_903893625.1 uncultured Oscillatoriales cyanobacterium | reverse complement strand
TTATGATTTCGTCTCCCAAGAATTACGGGCAGCCGAAGATCCTGAATTTGAAACGTTCTATACCAAGAACATTCTGTTAAATGAAGGTCTGCGGGCTTGGATGGCTCCTGCGGATCAACCCCACGAAAACTTTATTTTCCCTGAAGAAGTTCTACCTCGCGGTAATGCTCTGTAATTAGAGATTTTAATTACCAGGGAATGTTTAAAAAACACCTGATTAATTTCAAAACCTCCTACAAATTTTGTAGGAGGTTTTATTATTTTATTAACCGTTGATTGCAGCCCTGAAGGGCTTACTACAATTTATTGAAACTGTTCTCGAATGGTTTCAATCCGTTTCCGATTTACCCCTAAATCTGATTCTCCTAAACGGGAGGCTGAACGCACTTGAATTAAACCCTCTTGTTCATCTAAATAAAATTCTACATCATCGACAAATCCCATCAGAGGTGAGGTAAATTCGGCGTAAATATAATTGGTTTCATCCTTAATAATTGCAGCATTTTCAGTATTTTCAAGAATAGTTTGAATCTGTTTAAATGCTATTTCAGGATCATCTTTGTAGGAGAAAGGTTCAATTTGATGTTCGGCATCTATACTTTGACTGGAAACACAATTGGGGGACGGGGGACAGAGTGCAAATTTTCCCTGTTCAACACCGAGGTTTGTCGGTCGAGTTCCTGAAAAAGAAAATAGACTTCCTAGGACTGGAGAAATAGAAAACCGGGAAGCGAAAGCCGGAGGAACTAACACCCATTGAGTGAGAATTAACACCATTACTGTTAACAAGACAAAGAAAGATTGAATTTTCCCAACAGACTCGATTAATTTTTTCATGGGAGATTAAGATTGGATTTCTCCCCTGATTCTACAAGAAAAGCCCCTGAACACCCTAGAATCATCTTTCGAGGGAGGTTGAGCAAGAAATCTAATAACTGATATGATCAACAGTAGAGAAGTTTATCAATCAAAGACTGGAAATCATGCCTAAGACTGTTGCTGAGGTGATGACCCCGAATCCCATACTGGCCCAGCCAGAGATGCCACTCAGAGAGGCACTTCAATTGATGGTGGACAGACATATCGGTTGTTTACCTGTGGTGAATCCATCGGGTCATTTAGTGGGAATCATTTCTGGAACAGACTTGATGTGGCAGGAAAGCGGTGTTACTCCTCCCGCCTATATTACGTTTCTCGATAGTGTGATTTATTTGGAAAACTTTTCCCGGTATGAACAGGAATTGCATAAAGCTTTGGGCCAAACGGTGGGAGAAGTGATGACTTCTGCACCCCTTGTGACGATTACTCCTGATAAATCTTTGTCCGATGCGGCTCGGTTATTTAATGAAAAGCGGATTCATCGTTTACCTGTGGTGGATCAATCCCATAAAGTTATTGGGATTCTCACCTGTGGGGATATTCTGCGCGTAATGGCAGAGGCACAGAGTTGAAATCGAATTGGGCAAAGGCTTTGTTGTTTGCTGATGTCCAGTAATTTTTAGTTGATAAAAATAGGGCAGGTGGAGACATTATGTTTCTACTTCTGCCCTAAATTTATGATAAATAATTGTTAATACTGGAAAAATATTGATGTATTGATGCCAGAGAACATGATATTATTTTAATCATTTCAAAACCGTTTAGATCTTTAATTTCACAACTTTAATTTTTATGACAATTACCCCGGAATCTGTTCAGCAGTTGTTAAGTTCCAGTGATTTAGGCGATCGTTTACGAGGTATAAACCAACTTAGAGAATTAGAACCCGCGATTGCCTTTGAGTTAATCCAAGTCCCTATTAAAGATAGTAATAGCCGAGTCCGATATGGTGCAGTGAGTCAGATGGCAACTTTGGGGGAACAAAATTTGGAAATCTCTTATCAAGTATTGCGCCATCACCTATTAAATGATCCTGAAGTGGATGTGCAAGCGGCAGCAGCAGATGCGTTAGGAGCTTTAAAACTTCATGATGCGTTTGATGATCTGCAAAATGTTTATAACACAACATCTGAATGGGTGCTTAAACTTAGTATTGTGGCGGCGGTGGGAGGAATAGAAGAACCTCGTGCTTTTGAATTATTAGAAAAAGGGCTTCAAGATGATAATACTCTGATTCAAACCGTTGCAATTAGCGCATTAGGGGAATTAGGAGACAAGCGGGCAATTCCTTTATTAGTTCCTTTTGTGAATAATTCCGACTGGCAAGTTCGTTATCGCGTCGCCCAAGCTTTAGCACGTTTAGGAGGCAGCGAAGCTCAAATTCTGTTACAACAATTAGCTGAGGATGAAGTTGAACTTGTAGCCCAAGAAGCTAAAACGGTGTTATAACCTTAAGGAATTAAACACCTACAAAAATAGTCAGCAACTCCACACAGATTTAAGAGAAAGCCAGAAAATATTAAGACAAGAATCCGTCTGCTAAAATCTTAATTCTGGCTTTTATCCTTCGGCTTTTTAAGCGAAGGATAAAGGCTGATTTTGCTTGGGTTGATAGTTATTTATACTTAATGACATCATTATATTAGCCTGTTATAACTATTAAAGATATAGCAATCGCCCACCAGGCAGTTAGGACATAGACTGATACTGAAACCTAGACGGTTAACTCTTTTCCTCCCTGTTCCCTGTTCCCTGTTCCCTGCTATATTAAAGTTTTTTGCCATAAAAATCAGATGGAAAGATTGCTGAAACTTTTTACAGATGGCCAGATCTATGAATTTGAAGCAGAACGAGCTTTATTTTTAGGAGAAAATTGGCGATCGTTCTTAAATTACCAAGAAGTCTCCCTGCAGTTACTGCATTTAGCCGATCCTTATTTCAAAGGAGAAGATGTTCGACAAATTCAAACCGCCTTAGCTGCGAAAGGATTTTCTGTCAGCATTGATGGAGTTTTTAGCCCCGGAACGGACAAAGCCGTTAAAGCATTTCAACAAAAACAAGGTTGGGTTGCTGATGGTTTAGTGGGGCAAAAAACCCGTCAAGCATTAGGATTACCTGATTAAAAAATAATAGGGTTCTCCTCTAAAAATCTTCATTTTAAATTAAACCGCTACCTCAATCTTCTTGACTCGAAAATCAAAGGATTAAACGCCAAAATGAAACCTGTATTTTGGGTAATAATATCCTATCCCATTTATGTTTATTTAAGCCAGGAATTACACGATGAAACTTCAAGACTTTGTTGGACAAATAACCAAATACGACACTGAGAAAATCAAATCCGATCAGGAACTCAGTCAACAAATTCAAACGATTTTGATTGATTTGAGATTATTGGTTGCTTCAGTAGAAAACAGCTTTGATTCATTATCCATTGCCGCTTTAGAACGATTTCAAGAGCTTTATCGGTGTTATGAACCGGGATTTTTAGGAACCCGAACCGCAGAAGCCTTAATTGACAAAGAACAAGTGGGATCACGGGGTGGAGAATCTCTTGCAACTTTAACCTTAGAGATTACTAAAGATACCCTCCTCAAAAGTAAACCAATTCCTTCAGAAGCTTTACCTGATGCTGAGAAATATAAGGTTTCTGCGGGAACAAAGTTAACCTTAACCTTATATCAATCGGAACGGAAACATATCAAAATCACCCTGAGTGAAAAACCGATTCAAAATAGTGTGAATTGGTATGTATTTGAAGAACACGCTCAAGTATTAGAAGGAACCACTAAAGTTTATCCCAACCGGGAGCAAATTAAATTAGATGTCGCTTACAAATCCCAAATGGACAATGAGAACAATCCGACGGGTTCTTGTAATGTAACATCCATAGCAATGTGTTTAGAATATTTGAAAATTCCCCGTCGTCGCAATTCGGGTCAATTTGAAGATGAACTGTATGAATATGCCTTAGATTTGGGATTAAGTCGCCATGATCCTAACGATTTGGCAAAAATTGCCCGAGATTATGGTGCAAAAGATAACTTTGTCACCAATGCCACCATTGAGCAAGTCAAAAACTGGTTAGCAAAAGGAAATCCTGCTGTAACGCATGGTTATTTTACCACTTTTGGTCATATTATTGCTTTGGTCGGATACGATAGCAAGGGTTTTATTGTTCATGATCCCTATGGAGAATGGTTCCGAGAAGGCTATGATAGAAATGATAATGCCAATAATGAAAAAGGCAAGTTTCTCAATTATTCCTATAATCTCATTCAAGAAACTTGTCTTCCCGATGGATCATTTTGGGTGCATTTTATTTCCCGTTAAAGGTTAATTGATATTTCCGGGTAGAGACGGAATATTTCACGTCTCTACCGAATATAATCGCCCCTCAAACTAACGCGGATATTCTTCCATTAATGATCGAACTTGTTCGGCGTGGTAGGAACTACGAGTTAAGGGAGACGCAACAACTTGAAGAAACCCAATAGACTCACCAAACTCTCGCCAAGCGTTAAATTGTTCTGGAGAAATAAACTCTACAAGGGGTAAATGTTTAGGACTAGGTTGCAGGTATTGACCCAAGGTTAAAATATCACAATCGACGGCTCGTAAATCCTGCATCGTTTCTCGAACTTCTGCATCGGTTTCACCCAGTCCCACCATAATTCCCGATTTGGTATAAACTTCTGGGGTAAGTTGTCGCGATCGCTTTAATAATTCCAAACTGCGCTGATAATCTCCTTGGGGACGAACCCGACGATACAACCGTTTGATGGTTTCGGTGTTGTGGTTGAGAACTTCCGGTTTCGCTTGCAAAATGATTTCTAAAGCGTCCCAATTTCCACACAAATCAGGAATTAATACTTCAATGGTGGTTTGGGGAGACACCGCACGCACCCGGTCAATACACCGAACAAATTGAGACGCACCGCCATCGGGTAGGTCATCCCGGTTAACAGAAGTGATGACAACATGATTCAGGTTCATCCGTCGAACTGCTTCCCCTAGTCGCTCAGGTTCAGTGGGGTCGAGGGGTTGGGGTTTTTTCTCAAAATCAATATCACAGTAGGGACAGGCACGGGTACAAGCTGGCCCCATAATTAAAAATGTGGCAGTTCCGGCGTTGAAGCACTCGCCAATATTGGGACAGGAGGCTTCTTCACAGACGGTGTTTAGGCCTAAGTCCCGTAAAATTCCTTTAACGTTTCCGACGCGCTCCCATTGAGGCGCCTTAACTCGCAACCAGTCCGGCTTGACAACCACGCGCTACCTTTTCCTGCTAAATTCACATCTTTTAGATCCTAACTGATATTTTATGTGTTATACTATCTAATAATGTCTTGTTAAAGACACCGGGATGTAGCGCAGCTTGGTAGCGCACCTCGTTCGGGACGAGGGGGTCGCAGGTTCAAATCCTGTCATCCCGATTGATGCTGTTGTCGATTGCCAGATTATTTGTCCTCGGTGACAAATTGTTGTCCGCCTTGCCACATTAAAGTCCTTAAAAAAGTGTGCTAACAATATTTAACGAAGGTGTTAAACACTTTTCCAAACTTCAAACAGAAGGTTAAGAGGTTATACCATTTCCGAAAATTCATGCTACAATGGCTTAACCAAGAAATCAATATAAAATCCAGATGAAAGTTAACTATCAAGAAAGAATTGATTTAACATCAGAAGAATTAAAAACTTTACTGAGTCAGCAAAAAAGTTTGATAAATCGCCAAAAAATTCAGACGCTTTATTGGCTAAAAGCGGGCTATAGTCAAAGTATTACAGATGTAGCACTTCGTCTGGGAGTACATAGAACAACTGTACACAGATGGTTAAAACAGTACAGTGAAGAGGGGATCAAAAAATTCTTAGAAATTCTGCCGAGACCGGGTAGACCGAGAGCTATTCCCTCGGAAGTAATCAGGGGAATAGAACATAAATTAAGCCAGGAAACAACGGGATTTAAGAGTTATAAAGAAATCGAGAAATGGGTCGAAGAAAATTATCAAATTTCCATCAAATATCAAACTTTACATCATCAAATTCGCTATCGACTCCAAGCCAAATTAAAAACTCCTAGACGTTTGGATAATGGTCGTTTTCATGCTTGGCAGTAAGCTAAAAATACCTGATAATATTTTACTAATTTTTCAACCGCCCTACAGCCCGGAGTTAAATCCAATTGAACGAGTATGGCATTATTTGAAACAGCATCTCAGTTGGGAAATTTATCAAGATATAGAAC
>CAITND010000134.1 GCA_903893625.1 uncultured Oscillatoriales cyanobacterium | reverse complement strand
CGCCGCACCACTAATTCTTGGATGGGAAGGGAGTAAGCAAAACTGGCTTTGCTATATTATGAATTAAATGTTTTTGAAAGATAATTTTCTAACAATACTAATCGATCATTTCCCCAAAACATTGCGTCATCAATAAAGAATGTGGGTACGCCAAAAGCCCCACGCTGAAAAGCTTCTTGAGTAATTTTGTCGAGTTCAAGACACAGATCAGTTGACTGTAAAGCTAGGCGAAAATTATCTTTAGAAATTCCTAAACTAGCAGCTATGTCAATTAGTATTTCCACTGTAATTTCTACTTGTTCAGCAAATATTTTTTGGAAAAGTAGTTGGCTATAGGTAGTAATTAGTTGCGGTTGCTTAGTGGCAAGAGCCGCGATCGCTAACATTTCAGGGGCGATTGCTTGTAGTTTCGGTTCGTGAAAAGGGATTCCGTAATAATCAGCCCAACGTTTTGCATCCTCTTGGCGGTAATTCCAATCATATTGTCCAGAGTTAGGCTGATCTGTAAATGGATTATGTGGTCTAAGTCTGATTAATGCACCGCTAAGCAAAGGCTTCCAAATAAACTTGCAGTCAAATCGTGACTGAATACGCGAAATCTGAGAAGCGGCTAAATAGGAATACCGACTTCCTAAACCATAATAAAAATCAATCGTAACGGGCATAAATAACCAGACCAATACCCGCACCATCAGTGATAATAGTTGTTTTACCAGTGAGATTTAATTCCAAACTCATGATTTATATTCCTAATTATTTTCTTGTTCCCCTCTCCTGCGGGAGCTACCGTGTACACACAAGTCGTAAAACCTAATCAAGTCAACAATTAATCGCCCCCTAGCCCCCAATTCTGGGGGAACAAGAAAATAAAAATTCTTTCAAAGTCCCCCAGAATTGGGGGATTTAGGGGGCTTAGATCAATCGAAACGTAGACAGTTATACTTGTGTGTACACGGTAGCCTGCGGGAGAGGGGCTAGGGGTGAGGGCAAAGAAAGATTACTTAGCAACAGGAATCGGTTCACCGAGAATTTTGGTAAACCGCTCTATATAGAACTCTTGAGGATTAGCTACGGTTTTAATCGATTCGCGATCGCGTAAAGATGCCCACCATTTCTGAATACGAGGAGTTTCCGTAGGAAGTTCAAATCTGCGGAAATTTTCCAGTACTGCCAAACGCTCAAACCAAGGATAGAAGCTGATATCAACTAGGCTCAACTGATTGCCTAGAAAATAAGTTCCATCACCCGACAATTTGCCAAATCCTTCTTGCTCAATGAAAAGCAAAGCTTCAATAAACTCTCTGCGTCCTTGTTCTTGTTCTTCCACTGTTTTACCGCGTAAAAGCTTCACAAAGGCAGGCACAAAGCGATTATTGGCATAGTCAATCCAAATTCGGGCGATCGCTTTTTGACCAGCATCTTTAGGTAAGAGGGCAGGTTCGGGGAATACTTCTTCTAAATATTCATTGATGATTGCCGATTCGTAAATTTCAAAACCGTTATGGACAATCGCAGGAACTTTGCCATAGCGAGAAACCTTGAGAAATTCTGCGGGTTTATTTTGGAAATCAATGTCAGTAGAGGTGAATTCAATTCCTTTTTCTAGTAGAACTACGCGAGTGCGCTGAGCAAAGGTAGAGGCTTTGGCGAAATAAAGATGTAATGCAGTCATGGAGGATTTTTAGCGTATTGTAAATGTCTTTTACAGGTATACTACGGTTTGTTTGTCGAGTTACCGTAGATTTGATGTAGTGATTATTACATATAGGTTTTCGGTAAGGATGTCTCCTGAATAACAAAGATTTATTTGCATACAAAGTTTTTGTGTGTCGGGCTGAT
>CAITND010000133.1 GCA_903893625.1 uncultured Oscillatoriales cyanobacterium | reverse complement strand
GGAGAATTATCAAAGATAAAATCTCAAAACTTCATCAATTCGTAGCTAGAGCTAGGCTTGATTTTCAATTCCAAACTGCACACAAATTATTGGAACAGTGTGATGTTCTAATTCTTGAAGATTTGAGTATCAAGAATCTAACTAGACGTGCCAAGGTCAAGACTGATATTGACAATGGCAATTTGGTTTATTTACCCAATGGTCAATCGGCCAAAAGTGGTTTGAATAAATCAATGCTTGATGCTGCTCATGGTCAATTTTCTATTGTTCTAAAATATGTGGCTTGGAAATTAGGCAAAAGCGTTCTATTTGTTAACCCTAAAGGAACCTCTCAACACTGTTGGAATTGTCTCAATAAAGTGCCGAAAGAATTATCGGAGCGGTGGCATTCTTGTCAATGTGGTGAGTCTTTAGATCGAGATGAAAATTCAGCTAAACTCATCAAAAAGATTGGCCTAAATTACGAAAGTGGCGGGGGAACTCCGTCACTCAAAAAAGCTCTTGAACAAAGAGAAAAAGAAGCCTGCGGTCTAACTGTACCCAGTTGACCGTCAGGTTCGTTCACTATGGAGCTAATTAATTATGGTAAAAATACCCGTTGGGTCTAATTTTTCAGATGCGATTGATCAAGGATATTATTTAGATCGAGATTGTACAACCCTATCTCGTCATGTTCTCCAACAATTGCATAGTTTTTCCCCCGATGCTCAAGATATTAGCGCCTTGATGAATCGCATCGGACTGGCGGGAAAACTCATCGCTCGCAGGTTATCCCAGGCGGGTTTAGTGGATGATGCGTTAGGGTTTACAGGGGCCGTAAACGTGCAGGGAGAGTCCGTACAACAGATGGATGTTTATTCTAATTCTGTGTTTATTTCTGTGTTCAAACAAAGCGGTTTAGTCTGTCGTTTGGCATCGGAAGAAATGGAAAACCCCTTTTATATTCCCGAAAACTGTCCGATTGGACGCTATACCCTACTCTATGATCCTTTAGATGGTTCATCGAATTTAGATACTAACTTAAATGTGGGATCAATTTTTGCCATTCGTCAACAAGAAGGCAACGATGAAGATGGGGCGGCTTTAGATTTATTGCAAAATGGACGCAAACAAATTGCCGCCGGATATATTCTTTATGGCCCTAGTACAATGTTAGTTTATTCTATTGGAACGGGGGTTCATGCTTTTATTCTTGACCCTAGTTTGGGAGAGTTTATTTTAGCCAAAGAAAATATTAAAATTCCCAACCACGGCCCTATTTATAGTGTCAATGAAGGGAATTTTTGGCAGTGGGATGAATCGATTCGGGATTATATTCGTTATGTTCATCGTCATCAAGGATATACTGCCCGTTATAGTGGGGCTTTAGTGGGAGATGTTCACCGCATTTTATATCAAGGCGGTGTGTTTTTATATCCGGGGACTGTTAAGAAACCAGACGGAAAATTACGGTTATTATATGAGTCTGCACCGATGGCATTTTTAATCGAACAAGCGGGAGGAATGGCTTCAACAGGAACTCAAGAAATTTTAGATGTGATTCCTGGAAAACTTCATCAACGCACCCCTTTAATTATCGGAAGTCAAGAGGATGTGATGTTAGTTAAATCGTTCATTAAAGATCGCAAACGGCGGGAGGAAGAAGGTGGTATTGAGTGAATTTTAATCCTGGGGGTGAAGTCATGGATATCAAGATCTGATCCCCCTAAATTATCCTTAATTTTAATCACAATTTTTCCTATTAAAACATTTCTCCACCCGAAACCTGACACCTGCTTCTAACAAATTTCCCCAAAAATTAGGGTGCGTAAGCAATACGCACCCACCAAAATAATAAGCTGTAGCGAATTATTATTTTTAAATAAAATATTATGAAAATAATAATTCGACTAAAAATTATGCCGCTTTGCGTTTATCCATCATATCTTCCAGAAATAGCTCTTGATATTTCAAGAAGCTATCATGCCATTCCTTAAAACGGCGATCGCCATCACGGACTAACATCTGACGATATTCTTCCGAAGGAATATAATGTTTTGTGGTTGTCATAGTGCTTATCTACCCAACTATTTTTGAACTTGAATTTATATAATCACATAGTCACATAATTTCGCCCAATTTATCTCAGTCTTCAGGATGATTTTTAGGCTTAGAAACCCAGAAACCCGGTTTCTCCGAGAAACCGGGTTTCTGGAGTTGATTAATATTCCGCAACCCAACTTTCAACCGACGCTAACAAATTTTCCTGCGACGCCATAAAAGAACGTTGCGGGGGTGGTAAGGGTAGGGGGTCAGGAGTTATCCAACCGAGGTGTAAGACGTCCGTGAGATAGTCGCAACAGTCGATGACTTCGGGGGTGGGTGTCCCATCTGCGAGTAACAGAATGAACAGATGGGTTTGGAGTTGCTGTTTCAGGTGGATAATTTTGGTTTCTAGGTTAGCGGGGGTCTGCACTTCGGGGGGAGTTACATCGGGTAAGAGTTTTTGATAAAGACGGTTACAAAAGGCTTGGATAAATTCGTTTTTAGTGTTGAGGGTTAGTAGTTTGTTGACGTTGATACAGTGGAGGGGAAGGTGAGGAAGTTGGGTACAAATATCGGTGAATTGTTGTTCTAATTGTCGCATCGTTGGGGTATTGCCAACGGGGGTATTATTGGTAATTTCAGGATGGGGGGTAAGGGTGTTGTGATGCCATGCTTGATAGAATTTGGGATAAGGTAGATTTTGGGCGCATTGCCAGAGGAGTTTATAGCAGTTTTCAAAGAGATTAGAATTATTCTCGTAAACTTCATTAGTTAGGTTATGCTTGAGGGCAAAAACAATATGCAGATGTTGTTTTTGTGTTTTGATGATCTTCCCTAAAGTCTCGGCAACCTCCCTGCGAGTCCATCCACCCTGAGTGGTTTCTAAAGCCCGAATTAACGCCCCTATTGCTAACTCATTTCCAACAGCAATTTTCTCTAAACTCTCAGCAACATCCCTGCGAATATATTCTTTTTCAGTAGTTTCTAAAACCTGAATTAACGCCCGTATTGCTAACTCATTTCCAACGGCAATTTCCCTTAAACTCTCGGCAACCGAACTGCGAGTATCTTCATCCTCAGTGGTTTCTAAAACCCGAATTAACGCCCGTATTGCTAACTCATTTCCAACGGCAATTTCCCCTAAACAATAGGCAACCCTCCTGCGAGTATCTTCATCCTCACTGGTTTCTAAAACCCGAATTAACGCCCGTATTGCTAACTCATTCCCAGGGTCAATTTTCCCTAAACTCTCGGCAACCAGCCAGCGAGTATCTTCATCCTCAGT
>CAITND010000132.1 GCA_903893625.1 uncultured Oscillatoriales cyanobacterium | reverse complement strand
TCAGTTCGTTGCCACTTAAATAAAGTTCGGATAAAGTGGTCAGACTGCCGATAGATTCTGGTACGCTCGTCAGTTGGTTGCCACTTAAATCAAGTTGGGATAAATTGGTCAGACGGGTGATGTCTGGTACGCTCGTCAGTTGGTTGTCACTTAAATAAAGTTGGGATAAATTGGTCAGACTGCCGATAGATTCTGGTACACTTGTCAGTTCGTTGTAACTTAAATAAAGTTGGGATAAATTGGTCAGACTGCCGATAGATTCTGGTATGCTCGTCAGTTGGTTGAAACTTAAATTCAACGTTTCCAACCATTCCAACTCAAACACCTCGGTCGGAATTTCGGTTAATGAATTACGGCTCAAATTTAATTCAGTGAGGCCTTGTTGCTTGACTTGTTGAATTTTTTGGCGAATTTTGTCAGTAGTCATTTCCCTGTCCCCAAATATCTTTAAATATTACACTAAATGGCAAATCTGATCACGGATTTAAGAGGATTACGCCGATTAACACAGATTATAGGAGTTGCGCCTGGGGTGTTAGGACATAGACTGATGCTAAAACCGTGCGCCGTACACCCCTGTTTTCCTGCGGTGTTCCCTGCTATAACACCGATTAAAATCCGTGAAATCCGTGAAATCCTCTTAAATCCGCGATCCCTATTGTTTATTTTTCTTCTTTCAATAATAATTGCCAATCTCTAATTAACTCCTTAGACCACATCCAATTTTTAGATAATTGATCGGGTTTAAATTCCGTGGCAGATTCACTCATCACTTTATCACTAAATTTAACGGCTTTACTTAACATAAATTCTTTTTGTTTTTGAGGTAAAGTTTGGGAAAATTTTCGCCAAACTAATCCTAAACCCGCATAAGCTGTTAACTTATCCTGTTGTTCTATTTTAGTTTTTATATTATTAGCAGTTCCCGGTTTAATTTTACCGACAAATGTAGGTTCCTCTAACTGTAAAACTTGAGTCCAAACTTGATAGGCATTCTCTAACTTACCTTCGGTATAATAAGCAAAACCCAAGGCATTTTTATACTTCACAGATTGAGGATTTTGTTTAGCCGCATTTTCCCAATATCGACGGACATCATCTATTTTATAATCCGCACTTCCTCTTTGAATAGATTGCCAACCTAAGCGACCATAGAGAAAATTAACAATAGGATGATTGAGATCCTGAACCTGTACCGCCGCTAAGGCTGATTTTGCTTTTTCTAATGCTCCTCGATCTAATAATTCTGTTGTTGCTTCTTCGGCGGCTAATAGATTTCTTTGATAAAATTGGTCAACAGCAATTCCTAAGACATAATCAGTATTTGCAGTTTTTAAATCAGTGGCTTGGGGTTGACTTGAATTAACATGAACTAAGGTTGTTTGAGTCGGGGTTTCCTGAGTCGCCAATCTTTCCGACTGTAAAGCCCGATTTTGCCAGAACCAAATCCCAAACCCTAGAGGAATAAACAGCAACGGTAGAACCCAGAATAAGCGTTTTCTTTTCAACAGACGAAAAGAATTTATCCCCGATGAAACAGGCTGAAAATCAGATGTTGAAGACCTGGATTTAATCGGTTGTGACTCTGAATTTAAGGATAACGGAGGAGTTTTTGCCGAGTCTAAATTTTGTATTGTTTCCGGTTTTGGCGTAGAGTCAGCAACAGTTGACTGACGCAAAAAATCCCCAATAAAGGAAGTATTATCTGCATCATTATCTATATCATCTTCGTAAACAAGATCATCTAATAGATCTTCGACATCATCATCATTCATACTATCCCATTCGGATAATGATAGAGTTTTAGGAGGAGATTTCATGCTTAACCCTGGTTCTACTGGAGGAGAAGCCAAAGGTAAAAATTCCAGTTCTTCCAGAATAGAATGGTTGGGTTGACTTGCGGTTAAATATCCATCAAATTCTCGATGTAAATATAAAATCGGCAAAGCCCAATATAATTGATGGGAACCATAAGCAGAAATTAATCCTTGTCTGGCTCGACTTAAACTTAAATCAATCGGATAACCCTGATTCAGATTTCGATATAATAATCGCGTTAAGGTCAGCGCCACGTCATCGGGAATGCGTTCCGCCATCGCTAACACCCCTGGAATTCCCCGCTTAACGGCGTACTCAGCGAGATTGAGTTGGGCAGTTTCATCCGTAACATTCGGCGTATTTCGATATGCACCCCGACAGGAATTTAACACCACCATCTGCACGCCATTATTAACTAATAATCCTGCTAAATCATCCCCGCTCAGGGTTTCTGTTAACCCGGTTCGACGACTGACTAAATACAATTCTCCCCCAGACGGGCCTAAATTGCTATGTCCGGCGTAGTGAAAGACTTGATATTGACCTTGTTCTAAGGCTTGGGTGAGTTGTTCGCGGTCGGGTTGTTCTAAAATGGTGAGTTGAATATCCGGGGTTGTGGGTTCTAAGGAATTCCGATTACTGCGTCCGTTTTCCCGTCGGAGTTCCTCTTGTAAATGCAAGACTTCCCGCTTCAGGTGTAGCGTGTCCTGGTCAGTGGGGGCTGCAATGGCGATTAAAATTTTTAAGGGTTGATTCGGTTTTCTAACCTGGGTGTGGAGAATAGAACTCATCCCCGGTTGGTAACGGGAAAATACCACATCTGTTCCAGTTGCGATCGGACGATCTGCCGAGTGTAGCACTTCCCAAGGTAGACTCGATAACCGTTTGCCTTTTAAGCCTAACCGTAATTGTAATAATTCTTGATGGTTTTGGGCGATCGCTTGGGCACAAGTCCAACTATCGCGTAACGTTCCTTGAAACAAGCCATTATAAAGCTGTTGACCCAATTCTACTAAATTTAACAGAGGCGGATCGGTGGTTAATTGAGTCTCGATTTTGTTCCCGAAAGTCCGAGAACGGGAAACCTTTTGGCCCTCCAATAGACCTAATAAGGGATCATTCATCAGTTGGCGAGCCTGGGCCAGCCATTCATCCACAGGCCATTTGACCTGTTCTTCGGCTAAAGGAACACCGGATGCGAATTTTTCAGTTCGCACTAAATATTCATTGTCCCCAACTGGGGTGACGGAAATGTGAAATTCCTGAGTCATGGGATTCTGGAGTTGGGATTTGGGATTCCGCCCCACCAAGGAAATTGAGGGGCTGCAAATCAAGAGTTTTTACCCTCTACAGATGAACTTGGAGCTATATATCCAATCGAGTTCGGGGTGCTGACTTGTGATCTATGACTGAAACTGAAAATATTTTGCTCCTAAGTCCAGGGTAACGAATGTTATCAGAATTTGCCCGTAGAAAGGCGAAATTTCGCGTCTTTGCAATCTCGCCTTTTTAGGGACTTACGACAGGAGAGTCAACTATTCAGGATGTCACCCTGATTCTGGATGTCTTCTACCCTCTAACGTCCGATTAATTTCCTCTTGACATTTCAATTGTATTGAAATACAATTACGATACAAACAAATTCAAACTCAGCTTATCAACTGCTTTCACTCTCTGGGATAGCAGTTGATTTATATCAAGCTCTAGGCTTGATAACTGACGATTCACTATAAAACTTTAGTTCCATATTATGACTCAAACCATTGCAATTGTGGGTGGCGGTTTTAGTGGTGTGATGGTTGCCATTCATCTCCTTCAAAAAGCAACCCATCCTGTACAGATTTATTTAATTGAATGCAGATCTCAATTGGGTGAAGGGATTGCCTATAGTACCCCTTCAGATCAGCATTTACTCAACGTTCCTGCTGGAAAAATGAGTGCGTTTGCGGATCAAGCTGATAATTTTCTCCAATGGCTAAATATTCGTTATCCAGAGCAGTTAATTACGGCTGAAACCTTTGTTCTCCGAAAATTTTATAGCGAATATTTGCGATCAATTTTGCAAAAAGCTGAACAAAAATCTGCGATTGGAGTCTGTTTATATCGAGTTGAGGATGAAGCGATCGCTATTCTTCAAAAACCCGATCATTTAATAATCACATTAAAAACAGGAAAACAACTTTCTGTCGATCAATCTGTTTTAGCAATTGGGAATTTTCCTCCTGAAAATCCTGCTATTGTTAACCCTTCATTTTATCAAAGTTCCCGTTATCTTTCTTGGGCTTGGTCTGAACCTAAATTACCCTGGCGATCGCTCACTGAACCTATTTTATTAATTGGATCAGGATTAACAGCAATTGACATGATTGCCTCCTTAAAAGCGCAAGACTATCAAGGAAAAATTTATGTTGTATCTCGACGAGGTTTATTACCCCAACCTCACGAAAAAGCAGAACCATTTCCTCCTTTTTTAATCCCAGAATCGGCCCCAAAAACGATACGAAAATTATTGCATCTAGTTCGAGAAGAAATTGACAATGCTACTAAAAAAGGGTATAATTGGAGAGCAGTTATTGATTCTTTACGGGTTGAAACTCAATCGATTTGGAATCGTCTTTCCCCCCAAGAACAATCTCGATTTTTGCGCCATGTTCAACCCTATTGGGAAGTTGGTCGCCATCGAGTTGCACCGATCATTTACCAACAAATTCAAGAGTTATTAGAAAATCAACAGGTAATTTTCTATGCAGGTCGCATTTTAGAGTATTCTGAAAATTCTGATAGTGTAGAAGTGATCCTTCGCCAAAGACACACTCAGAAATTATTGAGTTTACGAGTTAGTTTAGTCATTAACTGTACCAGTTTTGTCGGTGATTATCAGAAACTTCAACATCCTCTGCTGCTTAACTTATTCAAAACAGGTTTAATTCGTTCTGATTCGTTAAATTTAGGGTTAGATGTTGCTAAAAATGGGGCATTAATTGATCAACAGGGTGAAATTTCGCAACAATTATATACTTTAGGTTCTCCCTGTAAAGGATGTCGCTGGGAAACAACCGCAGTCCGAGAAATTCGAGAACAAGCAGAAGATTTAGCAACAGAATTGTTAAACCTGCATCAAGGGGTTTCTTTTCCTTTCTTAACTATAGCTTCCTCAACTGATTAAATTTTAGCTTATGGTGATCAAAGCGATCGCTTTTTAAGGTGCTAAAGCGCAACAACGGAGAGGGCGATCGCAGATGATCAACAAGGAGACTCTCAAAGGATTTAAGATTGATCTGCCCCTTTCCTGGTCAAAAAATCGATTATAATTATAACTTGAGCTATCTTTAAGGCAACCTCAATGGTACAAACTCCATCCAAAACTATCTCCTTAGCAGAGTTCCTGAAACAACCTGAAACTAAACCCGCCAGTGAATATATTGAGGGTCAAATTATCCAAAAACCTATGCCACAAGGAAAACATAGTACAATTCAAGGCGAACTCGTTACCGCTCTGAATGCTATTTTAAAACCTGCAAAAATTGCCCGTGCATTCCCTGAACTGCGGTGTACCTTTGGAGAACGTTCAATTGTTCCTGATGTTTCTGTTTTTACTTGGGATAGAATTCCCCGTGATGATAATGGTGCAATTGCGAATATTTTTTTAATAGCACCGGACTGGATGATAGAAATTTTATCCCCGGATCAAAGTCCAACAAAAGTAATTAAAAAAATTCTCTATTGTCTCAATAATCAAACTCAAATGGCTTGGTTGATTGATCCTGAAGAACAATCCATTTTTGTTTATCACTCCAAACAACAAATAGAAGTCTTTGATCAACTGGAGTCAGAGATTCCTGTTCCCCCGTTTGCAACCGAGGTCAAACTAACCGTTGGGGAGTTATTTGCTTGGCTTTTAGAGTGAAAATCCGTCAACAGCAGAACTTCTATATTATTAAGAAATATTGAACAGTCTTTAAATTAACCCGAAATATGCCTTAAACTTCAACAGGGCAAATCACAATGAGGCAAATTAAACTATCATCAGATATTGATCTGATTTCAGGAGCCTATCTAAAAAAATCTTAATCGCTAATTTGTCATCAATTGTTGACGATTTCCAGAAAAAAACAGGCTGAAGTGTGAAAAACTAAGGGTTTAAGTCTTTCAACAACAGCCCTCTCAATCTATTATTAAACAACCTTGACCGTGAATGGCATCAAGATTGCTAACAACCAATACTCAACAGTTTAACGGAAAAAATTATGGGAAAACCGACTGGCTTTCTGGAATATGCTCGTGAACTCGCCTCCGAACTCGCTCCCCTTGACCGGGTTGGGAATTGGGATGAATTTCATCTGCCGATGGAGGATGACAAACTTCGCACCCAAGCCGCCCGGTGTATGGACTGTGGCACCCCGTTTTGTCATACGGGAACGATTATTAGTGGGATGGCTAGTGGTTGTCCTATCAACAACCTGATCCCGGAATGGAATGATTTAATTTATCGGGGACTGTGGAAAGAAGCGTTAGACCGTCTCCACAAAACCAATAATTTCCCCGAATTTACGGGTCGGGTTTGTCCGGCGCCTTGCGAGGGTTCCTGTGTTTTGGGCATTCATAACCCTCCGGTTACGATTAAAAATATTGAATGTTCGATTATTGATAAAGGCTGGGATGAAGGTTGGATCACCCCTGAACCTCCGGCCAAACGCACCGGTAAGAAAGTTGCCGTCATTGGTTCTGGCCCTGCGGGGTTATGTGCGGCGGCCCAACTGAATAAAGCGGGTCATGGGGTAACGGTATTTGAACGGGCTGACCGTCCAGGGGGCCTGTTAATGTATGGTATCCCTAACATGAAACTGGATAAACAACAGGTGGTACTGCGACGGTTGAAGGTATTGGAAGACGAGGGAGTTAAGTTTATTTGCAATACCGAAGTTGGGAAGGACTTTCCCGCCGAAAATTTATTGAAAGAATTTGATGCGGTGATCCTGTGTACGGGGGCGACGAAACCCCGTGATCTGCCCATTGCAGGACGGGAACTCAAGGGGATTCATTTTGCCATGGAATTCCTCACAGCCAATACCCAAGCGGTTTTAAATCAACAGCCCGGAAGTGATTTTATCTCCGCCCAGGGGAAAGATGTGGTGATTATTGGGGGAGGAGATACGGGGACGGACTGTGTAGGAACCTCTATTCGTCACGGTTGCAATAGTGTGGTGCAGTTGGAAATTTTACCCAAACCTCCCTCTGAACGCGCTGCTAATAACCCTTGGCCGGAATGGCCGAAGGTTTATAAAATGGATTATGGTCAGGAAGAAGCGGCGGCTAAATTTGGCACTGACCCCCGTGTTTATCTAACAACTGCCACGAAATTTGAAGGGGATGAAAATGGCAATGTTACAGCTATTCATACCGTTGAGGTGGAATGGGCAAAAAATGAGCAGGGTCAGTTTATTCCCCAGCATATTCCTGGCACAGAAAAGGTGATCCCAGCGCAATTAGTGTTATTAGCAATGGGATTTTTAGGGCCAGAACAACCGCTATTAGATGCTTTGGGTTTAGAACGGGATGCCCGGAGTAATGTTAAAGCCGAACACGGCAAGTATGCTACCAGTATTCCGGGGGTATTTGCGGCGGGTGATTGTCGTCGGGGTCAAAGTTTGGTGGTTTGGGCTTTTAATGAAGGTCGTGGCGCTGCCCGTGAATGTGATTTATATTTGATGGGACAGACGGATTTACCTTAATTTGTAGTTAGAAATCCCTCCTTTTTTTGGGGGGATTTTTGAAAGAACCACAAAGACACGAAGAGGAATTTAAGTTGCGATCGCCAAACTCAAGAAACCCGGTTTCTGATTAAAATTACCCGTCAAATTTGTTGTAATTCTTAATAAAGTCAGAGAATATTGATTTTTTGATAAGTTTTAAGAGGTTATATTCTTTTTTTGTCAATATTTTTGACTGTTGAGCTTGGTAATACCAAAGAGGCAATAAGCTATTTTTATTGACATTAATTGAATGGAGTTTAATCATTTATTGAAAGCCGTGAGTTAGACTCATTAATAAAAACAAAGTTTAAAAACTGACCCAAGGAGTAATTTATGATTGGTGGAACTCCAGAAGGCTACTATGCTTTAACGCCAGGTTCAGATAACTTTACAATCACACCGGATTTGCTGATTAATTCACCTCAAGGATTATTAGCCTTAGAAGGTAATGATAGCGTTTTAGGTTCAACCATTACCGATATTATCAGTGGTGATCAAGATAATGATTATATTGATGGCGGTGCAGGGAATGACATTCTGGGAGGAGGAACCGGACAAGATACTATCTTTGGTAATTGGGGGGGAGATTCCCTGTATGGTGGAGAGGATTCTGATCTATTTGTTGTACAACTTGATATAGCAACTACGAATATCTATTCTGGGGATCTCATCCTAGATTTTAATCCGGCGGAAGACATGATTGGTTTAAAAGGAGGATTCACAGAAGCGAGTGTTCAATTAGAACAGGTTGAGGGGGTAACATTGGTTAAAGACTCCTGGACAAATTTAGTTCTAGCAACGGTTTTTGGCGTAACACCCGAACAACTTAAAGGTCATTTGATTAATGTCGAAAATAGCAATTTAGATATTGCCAATAATCTGCCGAATGGAGCAACAGATTTAGGAGTATTAAATACCACTTTATCGATCAATAACTTTGTTGGAAATTCAGATGTTTATGACTTCTATCGGTTTACCCTGAATACCCCAAGCGAAGTTACAATTGATTTAACGGGATTAAGTGCAGATGCCGATTTAGTTCTATTTCAAGATATCAATGGTGATGGATTAATAACGGATGCAGATCAAAGAGTTTTGAGTTCCGAAGATGGTGATCTCAATCCAGAAACTATGATTTTGCCATTAGAATCAGGGAATTACTTTCTTCTGGTGAAGCAATATCAGGGAGATACGGGTTATACCCTGGATATGTCAGCAACTCCTAATTTAACCCGACCCCAATTTTTAGACCCTTCTGGTGTTCCGAACTATAGTTCCTATTATGGTTGGGGACTTGTTGATGCGGCGAAGGCTGTTGCTCTGGCGACAGGTCAAACGATATTTTATCCTGATATTAACTATCCCACCTCTACGCCGTCGGGGGATATTCCCACCTATGGTAACTTTGCAGATCTTAACAGTCTTAAAGTACCTGAAGTGTGGGATCAAGGCTATACCGGAGAGGGTGTAATTGTGGCGGTGTTAGATACCGGGGTGGATTTGAAACATTTTGATTTGGCAGATAATATTTGGGTGAATTCACAAGAAGCCAATGGTCAGCCGGGAATTGATGATGATAACAATGGCTATACTGATGATGTCAATGGGTATGATTTTGTTGAAGGTGATCCTGATCCCAGCCCAGATTTTAATGAATCGAACAATGAACACGGTACTCATATTGCCGGGACTATAGCGGCAGTAGCTAATGGCAATACCTATGATTTAACTAAGCAGTGGAATGTCAATGGTGTGGCTTACAATGCTCAAATCATGCCTGTGAGAGTGGTTGGTAATAGTATGAAAAAGTTTGACGAAACCGTTGCTAAAGGAATTCGATATGCGGTTGACAATGGAGCTAACGTGATTAGTATTAGTGCGGGAGAAAATGCTCCTGATTCACAGCAAAATGTCGTCTCACAACCCGAAATCAAAGCAGCCTTGGAATATGCTAAACAACAAAAACCAAATGGCGTTACTGTAGTTATTTCCGCCGGGAATGAACGAGACAACTTTGCAGAAGGTTCAGTCACTTCACCTGCTTACCCCTCTCGCTTTTCTGAAGACGACCTCGCCATTTCGGTCGGTGCAGTTGATGCTAGTAACGGTAATAACTTGCAATTTGCGGATTTTTCCAACCCCGCAGGCGTTAAACCGTATAATTTCGTGGTTGCACCAGGAGTTGGGGTGTTGTCTACCATACCAGGGGATACCTATGAGATTATGGATGGGACTTCAATGTCTGCACCCTACGTTTCTGGGGTAATTGCCCTGATGTTAGAAGCCAATCCTAATCTTACTGTTGATGACATTCAAGATATTTTAATTCAAACGGCTAATCCCCAAGCCATTACCGGGATTAAAATTCCATCAATGGTCATTCCCCCAGATGTAGCGATCGCATAATTAATAATAAAATGTCAGGGAATCGATCTAAAATTGATTGGAATTCCCTGCATTTTATCAGTCTAATCTAATTCTCGCCGCCCTTCTAACGCCCGTGCTAAGGTAATTTCATCGGCATATTCTAACTCGCCTCCCATCGGTAAACCAAAGGCAATTCGGGTTACTCTTGTAAAAGGTTTTAACAGTTGACCGATATATAACGTTGTGGTTTCGCCCTCAATACTGGGACTAATAGCAATAATCAATTCTTTAATCTGTTGTTGACTCACCCGACGCACTAAGGGTTGAATCGTTAATTGTTCGGGGCCAATACCATCCATCGGAGAAATTACCCCCCCTAAAACATGATATTTGCCCTTATATTCACGGGTTTTTTCCAAAGCGATGACATCACGGGAGTCGGACACCACACAAATTGTATCGGGGTCACGTTGGGGGTTTCGACAAATCTCACATACGGGTTCAGCCGAGAGATGAAAACAAACCTGACAAAAACCCACTTGCTGTTTCGCATCCAATAACGCCTGTGCTAAGGCTTGCACATCCTCATCAGGACGCTTAATAATATGAAGTGCCAACCGTTGGGCGGTTTTTGGCCCAACACCAGGTAAACGTTGCAACTGCTCAATTAACCGAGCTAAAGGACGAGTATAAACCGTCGGACTGCCTCCAATTCCATCAAAACCGTAGTAAGCCCTGAAGGGCTGACCTAGAGAGAGTCCTAAAGGACTCACTACAATTTTACCGTAAAAATTCCCCCCTCCGTTCCTACAATATCTATTCGGTTTCCGCATAGAAACTATTCTCAATAGGTTTTGATTGTTTGAACAATTGTGACTAAGCTAAATAGAACCAGCGAAAAACTAATATTTTAAATAAAGCGCGTATGTTTGAATTAATCCCGTTTCATAAATTTCGTGATACTCCCAGTGTGCGTTTTTTTGATATTACAATTGCCAATTCTAACGCCCGTGATTTAGTATTTCATGAAGGGCCAGCTATTAGTCCCAATAATACCGAAGCCGGATATTGGCAATTTTATCTTCATCCCCATCAAGAAGATAATTTGTTAGCGGTGAGTGGCGGACGTACCTTTTATTTAGTTAATTTTGCTTGGAAACATCCCTATCATATTGTTAGATTAGATGCTAACCGTCACATTCTCAGACTTCCCCCAGGAACGTTCCATCGTTCTGTTTCTGACCCCGATGGTTCTTTAGTGTTAAACCAAGCAGTTAGAACAGCAGAAGCTACGGTTCAAAGCGAGTTTCGGGTTTATAATAGTTTTGAAATTCCCCGTCTGCTCCGAGTTACTTCTAAATTCAGCCCTAAACCAATTTTACATGGCTTTGATCAGGAAGAACGAAAAGTGGCTTAAATTAACAACTCAGTCATTCCTCTGTAAAACCAAAGGAATGACTGGGGATACAAATAATTGATTAATCTTGAATCTTTCTGTGAACTACCCACACTGACCTTGCGGAGAGCGTGTGGGCTTCTGATTTCGCGGCCCGACACCCGGAAGCCGCCATCAACTGTCCAGACTATAGCAACCGAAATCTTACGTCTACTTTGTGATCGGGAAAAAGATTACAATTATTCTCGATAAAGCTCTATAAGTGGGGGGTCTTAGGCGGATCAAGATAGGTTACGCTTGGGAATTTGTCACCTAGAATAGAAAAGTAAGTTTAAAGGTCGCTGAAATTAAATCTTTAGAGCGACTGACTGGTGTAATATATTATGGGGCAAAAGCTCAGACAATCAAGGGAGCTAAGGCGAGGAGTGCCAATTGCTATAGTAGGTTTGATAGCATTGGGACTTATTGCTTGTGTTGCTCACAGTTTTCCGGTATTCACAGTATTCATACCGATGGTTTCCGTGTTAGTGGCTTTGTTCAGTTCTCTAATGGCGTTGATTTCTGATCAAAATCTGCAACAGTTCAAACAGGAAAAAGCTTCTTTAGAGGCGTTATTACAAACCACGAAAGAAAGGTTTCAGCTAGAAAAAACCGATCTGGAACAAGAACTTAAAATAACGCGCGAAAAATATCGTTCTCTTGAAGCTAAAACTAAAGTTTTGCAGGAGATGAATCATCGAAAGGATGAGTTTCTGAGGCAAACCTCCCATGAGTTAAGAACGCCGATGAATGGGATTATTGGTTCCCTACAACTCTTATTGGATGATTTATGTGATGATCGAGACGAAGAACGAGAACTTTTACAACAAGCTCACGATTCTTCTCTACATTTATTAACGTTAATTAATCAAGTCTTAGACTTAGCTCGAATTGAAGAAGGTCGAGTTTCATTTGACATTAAAACGATTGATTTACACGCCAGTTTAACCGCCGCCATCTATCTGCAATTTTCTAATATTCGTCAAAAGGGATTACAACTTTATAAACAAGACTATTCCCACCGAATTAAAGTTAAAACAGACCCAACAAAGCTCAAACAAATTTTTATCAATATTATTGGGAATGCTATTAAATTTACAGACCGAGGGAGTATTTCAATTAGTTCTGAAATTCGCTCCGTTACTAATTCTCAAACTCAAGAAACTGAAGACATGGCTGTGATTACCATTAAAGATACTGGAATCGGAATTTCACCTCAAATCCAAGAAAAACTCTTTCAACCGTTTGTTGTTGAAGATGAATCCCGATTCCAAGCATTAGGAAGTACGGGATTAGGATTAGTCATTTCAAAAAATTTAGTGGAACTGATGGGAGGTAAAATTCAATTAGTCAGTCCTGGGAAAAATCAAGGCACCCTCGTTGAAATCTTTTTACCCTTAAGTGACGGAGAAACCAACAGTTCAGATTTCACTGGATAAACTAACCTAAAGAAGTGGGGAAAAACAGGAAGGAAGATGTTAATAATTGCTGCGGTTGAATGTTTTCCAAAAATCCAATAATTTGACCTGTAGCTTGAACTTCAATTAAGGTTCCACCGCCAAGGGTGCGTTCAATAGTGGGAAACAATCCTCGCACCGCTTCCGGGGTAATTGAAATTAAACTCAATTGAGCAAAGGAAGGAACCCCACTCACGACAACCACATCTTCTCCAGGGGTAAAATCTGTAATCACATCCGCATTATCAGGAATAAAATTTGATGCTGAACTTGTATTTTCTGAAGGAATAGAACGAACTGCAAAGTGATCAAATCCAAATCCTCCCGTTAACTGATTTATTCCTTTATCCCCAGCGAGAGAATCATTTCCGGCTGAACCAAGAAGGGTATCATTTCCCTGTCCTCCATAAACAGAATCATCTCCATTTCCCCCATTAATATAATCCGCGCCTAAATTTCCTTGGATAATATCATTACTATTTAAACCGATTAAACTATCGTTTCCTTTCCCTCCAAATAGACTATCATCTCCTGCACCCCCGGATAGGGTATCTTGATCTTCTAAACCATAAATTATAAATTCAAAGGGAGCCAGAAATGGAGAGACTTCAATATAATCTGGGCCAGTTGTCCCAATATATTCACCCTTTCTATTGACATTTTTGTTCGTAATTGTGATGATATTAACTCCTACTAAGGAGGTTGTACTATCTGTAGCCATTCCTACGGGTTGACTTGTAGATAAAGATGAAAAATTGGGTTGCGTAGTCATAGATTAAATCTCCGTTAAATATTAAGGTGAAAGCAATCAATCAGTTGAAAAAGTACAAATAATCCTACTATAAACTTAGTAAAAATGACAATATCTAGCGATCAATTTAAAAGTTGATTAGCATCTCAATTGCGATCTGTATGGGTTTGAGGATCAAAAAATATTTCTGTATGTCGGACATTTTGACGAGCAATTTTTTCTAAATAAGCCCAGGTTAAATCATAAAAATCCTGCTCTGTTAATAATACCATAGAACCCAAATAATATAAATCCAGAAAAGATTGCAGATTTTTAAACTGATAGGCTTGTCGAACTTCCTCCCCAGAAGCAAAGGGTAATTTAATCTGATTCCGTTCAGCCAAAGTTAACATAAATTCCGGTTCTAACGACCCTTCAATATGAATATGCAATTCGGCTTTGGGAATCTCTTGAATAAACTCAGTGATCATGTCTAGTTTCCCTATTGTTTCAGTAAAAATTGACAGCATTGTTCAACCATATTCCTGTTTTTTCTCTTGTTAAGTAAGATCAAGGCAAAATTAAACAGAAAACGGGGAGGGGTTCAAAAGCTGTAATATCCTTCATGGATTGATCCTACCCTAAATCCTGGGCGATCTCGACTAGAAAATGAAAATTTTTAGCTGTTTACTTTTATAATTCTGCCCATAGCAGTTAAGATTTAAGGAATAGTCGGGACTCGCGTTTGCCAATGAATCCAGAATCCACGCTCAATCAGCTTAAAGCCTCCCTTTCTGATGGTCAACTACCTTCTAGTTATGGTGTCTACTTCAAGAATACGCTAGTCGCGTTGTGTCATGCACTTGAAGATCACATTTTGCAAAATAGTGAGGCGACAACGGATCAACAACCTCTGGTGTTAGTAACATTTCAGCAGGGAAAATGGTATCTTCAAGAAGCCGATCGCTATTTTGATATCGTTCAATCTTGTCGCCATTTTGTGATTAGTGCCGTTGCGGATAGTGGATTTTTAACCCATCGCACCGGACAATTAGAGAATGTTTCTTTAATTAATTTAGACCGTTCTGATAGTTTGGTGATGGAGTGGAATTTAATTATTCTGGCTCCGAGTTATACGACAATGGTATTATGTCATGAATTGATGCCGGATGAATATCCTGCCCATAGTAAACCTACAATTGATACAGAACGAAAATTTTATGGGTTATGGACATTTGATCAAAAGTTAGTTCGGAAATCGGCTGAAATTTTAATTGAACGTTTTCGACCCTACAATTCTGAATTAGCAGACCGTTTACTACAACAATATCAGCAAATTGTCAGCACACCTTATGATCAAGTTCCTGATTTAACTGGGGTTGTTTCTCGGATTGTGAGTTATTTACAATCTTCTCAACAAGAATTAATTACAGTCAATCGTCAAACCCGTGAATTGTGGGAATTAGAAGGGCAAGCTAAACGAGTCAGCCGTAATATTAGCGCGAATAAATTACAAGCGTTTTTAAGAATGGCGCAACGGGTCGATGAACGGGATCAAGATAACCCCTGTGCCTCCTTACAAGTGGCGGCTTTATCTGAAACAATTGGGCAAATTTTAGATTTGCCAACGGTGACTTTAAGACGGTTACAATTAGCAGGATTATTACATCGAATTGGGTTAACATCTGCACCGGATGAAGTGTTTAACCAACCCCCAGAAGCAATGGATGATGCCACTCAAAAGTTTTGGTCAGAACGGGCCTTAATTGGAGCAAGATTATTAGAATCTATGCCAGAATTAGGAATCATTCGAAATGTGGTCGCTCATCAGTTAGAATATTGGGATGGCAGTGGTAAACCGGATGGAGAAAAAGGGGAAGAGATCAATATTAAAGCCCGAATTTTAGGGCTAGTTGTCTATTTTCAAGACTTAACTCAACCCAGAGGAAAACGTCCGGCTTTGAGTTTAACAGAGGCAGTAGAAAAATGTCAGGATTTGAGTGGAACACGGTTTGACCCAACGTTAGTTGAATCCTTGAAAACCGTTGTAAAATTAGCTGAAATTGGGTTAATGCAGTTACCTGAACAACCAAGTCAATTACCCAATGTCTGGTTAGAAGAAGATTTGAGATCCAAATCCAAACCGCCAAAAGAATCTAAAGTTTAATGTTTAAATCATCACTAATAATCACTATGACTCAATCCCCATCTCTTGACTTAAATGCTATTAGGCGAGGAACCATTAAAGACCTGAGTAATGTTAATTTATCCGGCGTGGATTTATCCGGTGCTAATTTAGCTCAGGTGAATTTATCGGGGGCTAATTTATCCGGCGCTAATTTATCCGGTGCTAATTTACAAGGAGCGCAACTCCGAGCTAATTTAAGAGGTGCCAATTTATCGGGGGCAAATTTACAAGGAGCCGACTTCAGAAATGCCGATTTACGAGGAGCAATTCTATTCGATGCTGAGGTGACAGAAGCGAGTTTTACAGGGGCATTTTTAACGGGAGCAACCTGTGGAAATTTAGATTTGAGTGGAATTGATTTAAGGGGGGCTGATTTACGCGGGGTTAATTTATCCCAAGGAATTTTATATCAAGCGGATTTAAGAAATACTAATTTATCGGGGGCTGATTTATCTCAAGCCGATTTAGAAGAAGCTAATTTATCCGGTGCCGTCCTCCGAGGAACTAATTTAGAACGGGCTAATTTACTCTGTGTCATTGTTGAACAAACAGTATTTGTCGGTGTTATTTTAGAAGGTGCTTGTCTGCAAGGAACAGCCTTAAGAAGTTGAGTAATGTAGAGGGATTATGCCCAGATTAAACAACTCTAACTTCTCTGAATTCATGGCTATCATTCTCCACCAAAAACTTAAAGAATGATAGCCATTAATATTATAGCAGGGAACTGGGAACTGGGAACTGGGAAGAAAAAAGTATACACCCGAAATTAATCTAAATTCTCAGGCCAGAGATTTCGTTCCTGTAACCATTGTTTATTAAACAATTTAGATTGATAACGAGCGCCCCCATCACATAATACCGTCACAATCGTATGACCCGGCCCCATTTCTTTTGCTAAAGCCACCGCCGCTGCCACATTAATTCCCACAGACCCCCCCATAAATAATCCATCTTTTCTTAACAGTTGATAAATCACCCGTAGGGCATCTTGATCATCTACTAAAATAGCATCATCAATGGGAACATCCTGCATATTTGCCGTAATTCGACTATTGCCAATCCCTTCAGTAATTGAATTTCCTTGAATCGTAATTTCTCCGGTTTTCACATAACTATATAACCCACTCCCCATCGGGTCAGCAACAACGGTTTTAATCTGGGGATTTTTCTCTTTTAAAAATAGGGAAACTCCGGCAAAAGTTCCTCCTGTTCCCGTTGCAGCCACCCAAGCATCAACTTTGCCATCGGTTTGTTGCCAAATTTCTGGCCCCGTTGTTTCATAATGGGCAATACGATTAGCTAAATTATCAAATTGATTTGCCCAAACTGCATTTTCCATTTCTGAGGCTAAACGTCCTGATAATCTAACATAATTATTTGGATCTTTATAAGGCACAGCCGGAACAGGTCGAACTTCTGCCCCTAATGTTCTTAAAGCTTCCATTTTTTCAGGAGATTGAGTTTCGGGAATAATAATTAAACATTTGTAGCCTTTAGCATTACAAATATGGGCTAATCCGATTCCGGTATTACCTGCGGTTCCTTCGACAACAGTTCCACCGGGTTTCAGTAATCCTTTTTCTTCTGCATCTTTAATAATATATAAAGCCGCCCGATCTTTAACAGACCCTCCCGGATTTAAAAATTCTGCTTTCCCTAAAATTTCACATCCGGTTTCATCGCTGAAACTGTTTAATCGAATTAAAGGGGTATTCCCAATTGTGCCAACAAAACCGTTTTTAATGTCCATGAACAATGTCCTAGTTAAGATTGAGCAGTGCATTTCCTTCATTTTAAGGATTAAAGGGTCTAGGACTGACGCACTCGCCACAAAAACCCGGTTTCTTGTTCTTTCCTTCAGAAACCGGGTCTTTTTCCGTCAAGATTCGTTTATTTATTAGGTTGAGGAGTCAGACGTAAATAAGGTTTGACTTCTTGATAACCTTTGGGGAACTTCTCTTTCAAGACATCTAGGTCTTTCAAGGAAGGAACAATCACACAATCTTCTCCATCCTTCCAGTCGGCGGGAGTGGCGACGCTGTAGTGGTCAGTCAGTTGCAGAGAATCAATCACCCGCAAAATTTCATCAAAGTTGCGTCCGGTACTGGGAGGATAGGTTAAGCTCAGACGCAGTTTCTTGTTAGGGTCAATAATAAAAACATTCCGCACCGTCACCGCAGCATTAGCATTGGGATGAATCATATCGTACAACTCAGACACTTTGCGATCGCCATCCGCTAAAACAGGATAATTAACAGTGGTGTTTTGGGTTTCGTTAATATCTTGAATCCAACCTTTGTGGGACTCCGCATCATCCACACTCAGAGCAATAACTTTAACATTGCGTTTGTCAAATTCGGGTTTTAATTTGGCAACAGTTCCCAATTCCGTTGTACAAACGGGTGTATAGTCCGCCGGATGAGAAAATAATACCACCCAACTCTCCCCAGCCCAATCATAAAAACTGATTTCACCTTCAGATGATGCTTGAGTAAAGTTAGGGACGGTATCCCCAAGTCGAAGTGTCATAGTCAATATTCCTGTAATTTCAATTAAAACTTGCTTTTTCATCATACTCCAGTTTTCCCATCGGATTCAAGGGTTATTGACAAAAGGGATTTCAAGCCTTGAAAAAATCACAGTTTAACAGAGACAATAATCTAGTAATAGGCTAATATAATTGAATTCCTACTTGAAAAAATTGTTCACCACAAAAACTGGACTTACGAAGACAGGGAAAAGGTTTTGCAGTATAACAGGGAAGAACTATAGCAATCCTAAATGATTTGTGATAAAAATCCGTAGGGGTTGGGTCTCCTAACCCTCTTTGCGCCTGGGTTGGGAGACCCAACCCCTACGATAAAATGTTACAACCTATTTAGGATTGCTATATTAGCTTTATCCCCTGGGAATGGTCAAGATTTAACAGAAAGGAAAAACCCTGACTTTGAATAATTTTAAATAAATTAAATTTGATTTGATTGAAATGGATCAAATTTGTAGACCGCTCCTTCCGGGGCGACAATATTCGGTTTTAGCCTCTGTGTCGCTAAACTCCACTTCAAAAACGATTCCTACACAAGTTGGGTAAGAAGCAAAACAGAGGTAGTTCTAGTTAATGGACTACCTTCTGAAAATTGGGTAAACTCGTATTACAGTAAATAGAAATAGAGTCTTGGGAACAAATACAAGAGTGGATATTGTAATTGGTCGGGGCAAGGTTGCCCGCAGAGCTTATGGCATTGACGAAATTGCGTTAGTCCCTGGACAGCGCACCCTTGATCCAAGTTTGGCAGATACAACCTGGACAATTGGTGGCATTCAAAGAGAAATTCCGATTATTGCCAGTGCCATGGATGGGGTAGTTGATGTTCGCATGGCTGTGGAATTATCTAAACTGGGGGCATTGGGGGTATTGAACCTAGAAGGGATTCACACCCGCTATCAAGACCCGGAACCGATTTTAGATCAGATCACTTCAGTCGGAAAAGAAGGGTTTGTCACCCTGATGCAAGAATTATATGCAGAACCGATCAAACCCGAACTGATTATCCAACGGATTCAGGAAATCAAGCATGGGGGCGGTATTGCGGCGGTGAGTGCGACCCCAGCCGGAGCGAGTAAATATGGTTTAGTGGTAGCTGAAGCGGGGGCTGATTTATTTTTCGTGCAAGCAACGGTGGTCTCAACCACATTCCTGTCGCCAGAGTCGGTTATTCCTCTGGATTTAGCGCAGTTTTGCCAAGAAATGCCCATTCCAGTGATTTTGGGCAACTGCGTCACTTATGATATCACCCTAGATTTGCTCAAAGCGGGTGCGGCGGGAATTTTAGTTGGGATTGGCCCCGGTGCCGCCTGTACCTCACGGGGGGTTTTAGGGGTTGGAGTTCCCCAAGCAACAGCCGTAGCCGACTGTGCCGCAGCCCGGAATGATTACTATCAAGAAACCGGGCGTTATGTCCCCATTATTGCCGATGGCGGATTAATTACCGGAGGAGATATCTGTAAATGTATCGCTTGTGGGGCTGATGGGGTGATGATTGGTTCTCCCTTTGCTCGCGCTAAAGAAGCTCCGGGACGGGGTTATCATTGGGGAATGGCAACACCTAGCCCGGTGTTACCGCGTGGAACTCGGATTCGGGTAGGGACAACAGGAACCTTAGAACAAATCCTGCGTGGCCCTGCTCAATTGGATGACGGGACTCATAATTTATTGGGAGCGTTAAAAACCAGTATGGGAACCCTTGGAGCGCAAACGATTCCAGAAATGCAGCAGGTGGAAGTTGTGATTGCACCTTCGCTGTTGACCGAAGGAAAAGTCTATCAAAAAGCCCAACAGTTAGGGATGGGTAAGTAAATTTACGGGGGTTGCGTTTAAGAATTCTTGACAAAACTTGTTAAATCGTCGTAACTTTTACGACTCAACCTGGAATTCTCTGAAATAAAATGGCACAATAGAAGAAGCGGAGACGTATGTTTCCGTTCACTCCTCACACCACACTCCGCCTGGACTTTTGTTCGGGCGGTTTCTTAATTTTAGGGATTAGAATCGACCAGATTAAATTTGCTTGCTACTAGGATATGGATAACTGCTCATTTGTGCAAGACGGTAGAGCAAAAATTTTGAGATCGGGCTGTTGGATGTTGGATATTGGGTGATAAATCCTGAAACTAGAGTAAGATAGGGAGAAATGTGCGGAATTCACCTTGGAGACCGCAATAGTGGCGGGGGAACTCCGTCACTCAAAAAAGCCCTTGCAAAAAGGGAAAAAGAAGCCTGCGGTCTAACTGTACCTAGTTGACCGTCAGGTTCGTTCACGGGTAGAATAGACAAAAAGGAAGCAAAAAATTAGAGAGAAATAATCTCCTCTCTGCCTTCGTCTACTGTTAGACAGTCAGTGGACGTAAAATCCAAGTTCTTGTGGACAAGATTGAGTGGAACCCGTTAAATCTAAGGTTAACACTGTGCCAATCTAATCTGTGACGCAAGGATCTCTGATCAGATACATTCGTGTCCGAGATGGGACTGTCAAATTTGATAGGGTCTGTTATATATAAGGATTTCTAGGGATGTCCAACGCCGAACCAGTTACTGATGCTAGTTTTAAGCAAGATGTGCTTGACAGTGAAATCCCAGTGTTAGTGGATTTTTGGGCTCCTTGGTGTGGGCCTTGCCGTATGGTTGCACCTGTTGTCGATGAAATTGCAGAGCAATATGCTGGACAATTAAAAGTAGTCAAGCTCAATACAGATGAAAATTCTGCTATTGCTAGTCAGTACGGCATTCGCAGCATTCCAACTCTGATGATTTTCAAAGGAGGTCAAAAAGTGGATATGGTTGTGGGAGCCGTTCCAAAAACGACTTTAGCATCTACTTTAGAAAAGTATCTGAAGTAGCGAGTTGTAAAGTTTAACAGTTTGTGAGCGAGAAGTCCCCACACTTAGATAGCGGTGTGGGGATGAAAGTGAACACGGAATCCAGTGGATTCCTATTTTTGAACTTTATGCTTGACTAAATTACCCCAATCAAAGGATAATAAAGATGTTCTTGATAACCACGACCCAAGCTGTACTTACCCGGTGATCAGGCTCTCAGAAGTGTGCCAGGGGACTCGCTCTCGATCTCAGTCTGAGAAGGTGACTAGGGCAATAGCAATAAAAGCGTATCCTGAGTCAGGTCAAAACAAAAACTATATAGGTCTTAGGAACTAGGACTTCTGCGTGGGTCTAGTCTGGCACTGGTAAAGGTAGCAATACCAGAAATGCTAAGTAAGACCAAAGTTAGCTTACTAACAGAGGCATTGGCAAATGATACACGAAGCTACTAGCTCAGGCGAAAAGCTAGGAGTAGTTCACTCATTGTTGCAGGGGTTGACAACTCAACTAAAAAACTGGCTTCAAAAAGAGTAGGTTTGAGTCAGTTGATAGAAAGAGTTTTCCAGTCCCTCAAAATGATACCCGAACCTCATGCTCATTATTCACGGGTGTTACGCCTTGGAACCTTGGGTCTGAGGCGTTTTGTTGTAAGTGATAAAATCTTATGAACTCCTCTGACATTAGCCAAGCGGTAGATTCTCTACAAGCAGATATTATCCAGTTAGTGGATCAACTGCCGAATTTGAAGCATAAAAAGTGGATTTCACGAGCGCTTTCAAGCCTGGTTCACATGGCTGGAGAAGAATTTGAAACCCTCGACTGGAAAATTATTTCCGCTTCTTTACTGGACTTAGAACGGGGTTTTCAAATTTTTTATCCCTATCGCCATGTTCGTAAAATTTGTATTTTTGGTTCGGCTCGAATTCCTGCGGATACCCAAGAGTATCGCATGGCGGCAGATTTTGCCCGATATGTTACCCAACAAGGATTTATGGTACTAACTGGGGGTGGGGGTGGGATTATGCAGGCGGGAAATGAGGGTGCAGGTCTGGATTTATCTTTCGGATTAAATATTCAGCTTCCCTTTGAACAATCTTCAAATCCTTATATTGAAGGGAATAAAAAAGCCATTATGTTCAAGTATTTTTTCACGCGCAAGTTGTTTTTTCTGCGTGAAAGTGATGCTTTAGCCATGTTTCCAGGGGGTTTTGGGACGTTAGATGAAACTTTTGAATGTTTAACGTTAATTCAAACGGGGAAATTCGGCCCTGCTCCGTTAATTTTAGTGGATCGTCCAGGAGGCGATTATTGGTACGATTTACACCAATTTATTGAGAAACAAATGCTAAATCGGGGATTGATTTCATCCGATGATCCGAGTTTTTATACAATTACTGATGATTTGTCTGTGGCTTGTGAAGCGATCGCTAATTTCTATCGAGTTTATCATTCGAGCCGCCATGTCAAAGATAAGTTTGTGATCCGGTTAAAATTAGAATTGTCTGATCAGCAAGTGGAACAACTCAATACCGAGTTTCACGATATGTTATCTAAAGGTAAAATAGAGAAAACTAAAGCATTTCCTGAAGAGATGGGCGGCGAAACAGATGAGTTACCTCGTTTAACCTTCTATTTTAATCAACGCCGCGTCGGACGATTATATCAAATGATTTATACCATTAATAGGATGGGAGCCACTTCCCCAGAAGCAGCACATCCAGAGCAGAAATAGGGAGCCGGGGGAGCAGGGGGAGCAGGGGGAGAAGAGGAGCAGGGGAGGCAGGGGAGGCAGGGGAGGCAGGGGAGGCAGGGGAGGCAGGGGAGGCAGGGGAGGCAGGGGAGGC
>CAITND010000131.1 GCA_903893625.1 uncultured Oscillatoriales cyanobacterium | reverse complement strand
GTGAACTACCTACACCGCCCTAATCGGGTCGGTGTAGGCTTCCGAATTCACAGACCGATGCCCCTGACTTGAACTTCAGGTGGACTTACACAGCCTCCATCGGCAAAGACGGGGTTCCCTCCGCCTTCAGTTAATATCCTGTTTCCCTCATTCCTAATGTTAAGCGCAGCGTTAACGTCACGGTCATGATCAGTATTGCAATTTGGGCAATCCCATTCCCTGATATCCAGAGGTAACTCATCAATAAGATAACCACAGCAGGAACAAGTTTTGGAACTGGGGAAGAAGCGACCAATTTCTATTAATTTACCGCTTCTTTGTTGGAGTTTGTAACTTATAAAATTTACAAACATTCCCCATCCCACATCAGATATTGCTTTTGAGAGCTTCCGGTTCTTAACCATACCCTTGACGTTGAGGTTTTCAACGACAATCACTTGACTTTCGTTAACCAATTTTCTTGAGAGTTTATGCAAGAAATCTTGGCGGGAATTGGCTATTCTCTCATGAACCTTAGCTACAATTTTTTTTGATTCCGCTCTCGACTTACTTCCTTTAGTTTTTCGAGAGAGTTTTTTTTGTTTTCGAGCTAGATTTTTCTGGTGACGTTTGAAGTGTTTCGGATTGGCATATTTAGTTACATTTTCTCCATCATGAACAATCGCAAAATCCTTTAATCCCAAATCAATCCCAATAATTTTATCTCCTGATTCCTTTAACTCAATTGCTTCTACTTCACAAAGAATAGAAGCAAAATATTTGTTAGTCGGAGTTTTAGAAATTGTTACTGTTTTAATTGTTCCTGTAATTTCCCGGTGAAATATTGCTTTAATTTCACCAATCTTAGGAACCTTTAGAGTTTGATTAACAACGGTAACACTCTGGGGATATTGAATAGATTGCTGATGATGTTTGGATTTGAATCTAGGAAATTTAGCCCGTCCTTCAAAAAAGTTTTTGTAAGCTTTGTCTAAGTTGATTGCTACACATTGGAGAACCGACGAGTAGCAGTCCTCTTTCAACCAAGGATATTCTTTTTTGAGTTGGGGTAACATTCCTTTATAGGTTGCTAGTTTTAAGCTGTTTCCGGTTTCTTGATAGTGCTGAATACAGGCATTAAGGGTAAAGTTCCAATACCATCGCGCACAGCCAAAGGACTTAGCTAATGCTAATTCCTGTTCGGGTGTTGGGTATAGTCTAACCTTTACTGCCTTCAACACTTTTAATCACCTCCTTTTTTAAGGATAATCAATCATTAAACAATCATAGTCCCTGACCGCAATTCATCCCACGCTGCCCTACCGGGTCAGACGTGGGATGAATTGCGGAAGAAGCTAAATCTGTGCTGTGAACAGGCGGTTTCAGGATCACGATTCCATAAGCATTAGGAGATAAATACTGTTGTGCTGCCTGTTGAATCTCTGCTGAACTCAACGCTTGAATTCGATCAGGATAATGGAGACCCGCAGTTAAATCCCCCACTAAAGATTGATAGTATCCATACAAGCCAGCACGATCACTCGGAGTTTCATTTCCAAAGATAAACCGATTAGCCACTTGTGTTCTCACTTTTGCCATTTCCTCTTCTGTAATCCGTTCGTTTTGGATTTGACGAATATGATCACCAAGAATGGCTTCAACCTCGGCAAGATTCGACCCAGGTAAACGGGCCGAAATATAAAACACCCCTTGCCAGCGCTGCGTCATATTACTCGCAGAAATCGAGGAAACTAACCCCCGATTTTCGCGTAAATCTTGGAATAGTCGCGCCGTTCTTCCCTGACCTAAAATATAAGCTAAAACATCTAAGGGATAGGTTTGAGCGAGTTCTTCTAAACCGGGGACACGCCACAACATCAATAATCGAGCTTGTTGCAAGCTATCATCAATAATTTCCTGGCGGACAATTTCCTTAAAACTGGCTTCAGGAGCCCATTGTTGCCGTTCTGGGAGGGTAGAGCCGTTTAAGCAGGGATAAACGGAAGTCACGGCATCCTCTACCGTTTGAATCAGGGAATCAACAGGTAAATTTCCCACTACTGCTACCGTCATCGAGCGAGGTTGATACCAAGTCCGATGAAAGTCCCGCATTTGTTGAGATTGCAACTGCTCAATCACCGATACTGGCCCCAAAACAGGACGACGGTAGGGAAGTTGTTCAAAGACAATTTCCATCGACTGACGGAAGGAACGCCTACCGGGGTTATCCTCTGAACGACGAATTTCTTCTAACACCACAAATCGTTCCCGTTCAAACGCCTCGTCCGCAATACTAGCATTGAGAACCACATCAAACTGTAAAGGTGCTAAATCCGCAAAGTCTTGAGGGGCAGTAGTAATGTAGTAGTGGGTATAATCTTGACTGGTGGCTGCATTGGTGACGGCGCCTCGTTGTTCAATTTTTTGTTCAAATTCTCCCACTTGCAGATGGGGTGTCCCTTTAAAAACGATATGTTCTAAAAAGTGCGCCATCCCGTTGATGTCATTGGATTCAATCGCCGAGCCGATATTAATCCAAACATTGAGATTAACGGCATCAACGGGCAACTGTTCCGCCACAATGGTTAAACCATTGGAAAGGTGATGAACAGTTGGAGTATTAATCGGTCGAGGCGAAGACGGTTTAACAAGGATGGAAGTCATTCGTTATGTTTTGGGTTGTCTATGTTTCTATCTATCTTAATGACTTTGGGTGTTCTCTGCGGGTAGAAGACCATTGTACAGTCTCAGAAAGCGTTACAATTGTTGAACATTTCTGCCCGTTCTCAATCGAACCTTGATCTCTTTTTCTCCGAGTTATCGTAAAATATGGCTTTCTTTCGTCAATATATCGCCCCGTTGATTGTGGTTTTGATGTTTCTATTCGCTCTGTTCGTTGTCAGTGCGCGAATTTTTCTCCCTGAAGATATGATGGCTCCTGCACCCATCAGCAACGTTTCGGGTTCTACGGTATACGCTCAACATTTTCTCAACAACATCCGTGTCTGAGGTCTTTATTCCTGGTTACAGTCTGCGTCAGGGGTCGCGTTTAGATCGGGCTTTATTGCTCAAGTTTGTCTATAGAACCTATCAGGAGCAGTTCCCGGATCAGGATTTAAGCCATCTCCCTCCAACGGTTGAGCAGTATTTTTCCCCTCAGACACCCATCTGGTGGGTAGACAGATGCAACCCAGACTGTTCACCTCCAGAAGTTGTTGCCTGTTTATGGTTAGGGAGTGCTATTGATCAGGGGGACGGAGAACGTACCGCCCATATTTTCCTGTTATATGTAGCCCCAGAACACCGTAAACAAGGAATTGGTTCAGCTTTAGTGACTCATGCTGAACAGTGGGCGGTGCAACGAGGCGATCGCAAAATTAGCCTGCAAGTCTTCACGAATAACCAACCCGCCCTCAACCTCTATCAAAAACTTGGCTATCAACCTCAATCTTTGTTGATGCAGAAGATTCTATAAGAGGGTGTCGGAAGTTCCCTCGCTCTTCTGAGGAGGTTTCGGGTTTCAGAATTTATAGGGATGACAAATTGCTGTAAATTAATAATATGGAGGATGAAGAACTGAGCGTAATTAATACCCAAGACCCGTTAGAGAGTCCTTTGGATCAGTTGGATGATGGCGAAGTGGCCAAACCTGATCCAGAGGAAATGTTGCTGTTGTTAAAATCACCTGAGCCCCAACAGCGCATGATTGCAGCACGGGCATTTTGTGAAATACAGGATCAACGGGCTATTCCTGATTTGATTCGGCTGTTACAGGATGCTTGTCCCTTAGTTCGGGTGAGTGTGGCCTATGCGTTAGGTCGCAACTCTAATGGTCAAGCCGTTGAAGCTTTGATTGAACAACTGAATCGAGACTGGAATGGCTATGTCCGTAAAGGGGTGGTTTGGGCATTAGGAACCTGTGGCGATCGCAGAGCCTTAGAACCCTTATTGGATGCCCTGAAAACTGATATTCCGGCGGTACGGTTATGGGCGGCGAGTTCCCTGGGTCAAATGGCGAAAGTCGGTTATGAAATTGTAATTCGAGCCATTCCCCCGATGATTGAAGCCTTACGTCAAGATCCCGTCGCGGCAGTTAGAAGTAACTGTGCTTGGGCTTTAGGACAACTCTGTCGAGAACTGCCTTCAAATATTGTTTATGCTGTGGCAATTGATGCCTTAATTGAAGCCCTAGAAGAAGACGAAGATATGGGCGTTAGAGATGATGCTAAATCGTCTTTATTAAGAGTCGGTGATCCGCGAGGATTACAAATTATTGAAGACTTGGAAATGGACGGTTTATTTTGACACTCCCCAGCCTGAAGGCGTGGGGATTCTTGGTTCAACGAAACCACTTAATTAAAGTACCTTGGGGTTTAAAACCCATTTTTCTGATAATTTCCATCTGAGGTGATCAAATTTAATCAAAAAATAACTTGATTCAAGCTAATTGAAATCTGAAATAGCGATAATTACCCGATAGAAATTTCTCTGTTTTTAAATAAGGTTGACCGCAACGCCGTGTCGCCTCAGCTTTTGACCTGGGTAAAACCAGGTGGGTACCTCGACCAGACTTAAAGTTTCCGAGTTCAAGCTCGGTATACTGCCGTCCGAAAATTTTCTTGGTTCCCTTATTCTTAAAGCTATAGATCAAAAAAACATATCGGCAAGCCACCAACGTCGCAGCACAACCTTAAATTGATTATAGCGGATTTTTTTCAAATTGTAAATTAACTATCAAAATCCCATTTAACTAAAGAGGGGGTTTGGGGGAGCGGTAAGTCCCACGCTGAATTTCACGCCCGCCAAAAAATCACCAGAAATCAGCGTGGGATACACGGACTCCCCCAAGTTGATTTTGCGTTTGTCAATCCCGACAAAATCAACAAAACTGTGTTAGATTATATCAAAGATTTTGAAAGCGATAATGTTTCAGGCGTACAAATACCGCATATATCCAACCCCAGAGCAACAGATATCCTTAGCTAAGAGCTTTGGCTGTTGTAGATGGTATTGGAATTACGCCTTAAACTTGTGCCAAGAAACCTATAAAACTACAGGAAAAGGGTTATCAAGAAAAGCGATTCAAGGATTATT
>CAITND010000130.1 GCA_903893625.1 uncultured Oscillatoriales cyanobacterium | reverse complement strand
GTAATTCGTAATTCGTAATTCGTAATTCGTAATTCGTAATTCGTAATTCGTAATTCGTAATTCGTAATTCGTAATTCCCTTAAACTAAATCAGGAAAAACTTCCCGAACAGCCGGATGAACTAAATGATGATTTTCGACATTTAAACCTTTCGCTAAAACCGGGTTCAATTCCAAAGCTTTGAGTCCCCGATCAGCTAACTGAATGACATAAGGTAAGGTACTATTATTTAGGGCTTGGGTTGCCGTCCAAGGCACTGCACCGGGCATATTGGGAACCCCATAATGTACCACTTTTTCTTGAATATAAGTGGGATGGGTATGAGAAGTGGGGCGTAAGGTTTCAATACATCCTCCTTGATCCACCGCCACATCCACAATCACAGAACCAGGGCGCATCTGAGCGACTAACTCACGAGAAACCAATTTAGGGGCTCGTTTTCCTAAGATTAAAACCGCACCAATTAATAAATCCGCTTGCGGAACACTTTCTTCAATTTGAGATAGATGACTGTAGAGTAATTCCACACGCGATCCAAATATTGTTTCTAAATAGGCTAACCGATCTACATTAACATCTAAAATCTGAACTTTAGCACCCATTCCTAGGGCAACTCTAGCGGCTTCCGTCCCAACAACACCCCCGCCTAAAATCACAACTGTTCCAGCTTTTACCCCTGGAATTCCTCCTAATAAAACACCCCGTCCCCCTTGTTGTCGTTCCAAATAACGAGAGCCAAATTGTATCGATAAACGTCCGGCAATAATACTCATCGGAGTCAGTAAAGGCAGTCTACCATCAGGAAGTTCAACGGTTTCATAGGCGATCGCATGGACACCCCGATTGATTAACTGTTCAGTCAATTCCCGATCCGCCGCTAAATGTAAGTAAGTAAAAAGCAATTGCCCTTTTTGAATTAACTCATATTCAGGAGGTAAAGGTTCTTTAACTTTAACCACCAGTTCCCGACGCCAAGCATCTACCGAAGATTCAACTATTGTGGCTCCGGCTCGTGTATAATCCTCATCGGTAAACCCTGCCCCTTCCCCGGCACCCGTTTCTACAAAAACTTGATGACCTCGTTCACAGCAAACTCTGACACTACCGGGATTTAATCCCACCCGAAATTCCTGATCTTTGATTTCTTTAGGAATACCGATTTGCATAACCCATTACTTCTCCTAAGTATTGCTTAGATTGTAAATCTCCCTGATGATTTTGCAATTTGGTATTCCCAGATTAATATTCTGATAAAGCCCTTCCCTAAGCCTGATTACGGGTAATGGATTATGATTCAGATCCTCTTACCCCTAGACATCTGAAATCTTTTCGGTAGAATCAGAACAAAAAATTAACTAATGTAAACGTACAACCAATTTTTGGAGGATAGGCCCATTACACTCGCTATACGTTCATCAACTGCTTCAACCGCGTCCAACGCTAACCAGTCCATCCTGCAAATTTGGGGGCGTCAACCCCTACGGGGTCATGTTTCGATTAGTGGAGCTAAAAATTCCGCTTTAGTCTTAATGGCTGGTGCATTACTCTGTTCAGAAGATTGTCGGCTGCGGAATGTTCCCTCTTTAGTTGATGTCAACCGCATGAGTGAAATTCTCACGGCTCTTGGCGTCAAAATCGAGCGACAGGGCGACATTCTCGATATTCAAGCGGGTCAATTATCAGAATCACAAGCTCCCTATGAACTGGTGAGCCAACTGCGGGCAAGTTTCTTTGCCATTGGGCCGTTACTGGCTCGTTTAGGGGTAGCCAGAGTTCCCTTACCCGGAGGTTGTGCCATTGGAGCCCGACCTGTGGATCTTCATGTTCGGGGACTTCAAGCCCTCGGTGCAGACGTCCATATCGAGCATGGCATTGTTCATGCTCATGTCACCGGAGTTAACCGCCGACTCAAAGGTGCTCGCATCTATCTGGATTATCCCAGCGTAGGGGCGACGGAAACCTTGATGATGGCAGCAACCCTAGCCGATGGGGAAACTATCATTGAAAATGCCGCTCAAGAACCAGAAGTCATCGATTTAGCGAACTTCTGCCGTGCTATGGGGGCAAGAATTCACGGGGCTGGCAGCAAAACCATTGTGATTTCTGGGGTTCCTAGTCTTCACTCTGCGGATTATTCGATTATTCCTGATCGAATAGAAGCCGGAACCTTTTTGATTGCTGGAGCCATCACCCGCTCTGAAATTAGTCTATCGCCGATTATTCCAGAACATTTAACTCCTGTACTAGCTAAACTCAAGGCTATGGGAGTCAAATTTGTCATGGAAGGATTAAACCATTTACGCATTCAACCGGGCGAAAGGCTAACCGCAACGGATATTGAAACCCTTCCCTACCCAGGATTCCCAACGGATATGCAAGCCCCCTTTATGGCGTTGTTAACGCTGTGTGATGGCAATAGCTTGATCAGTGAAACGGTATTTGAAAATCGTTTTGGTCATGTCCCTGAACTGAGTCGCATGGGTGCAGATATTCGGGTCAAAGGAAATACGGTTTTAGTCCGAGGTGTTCCTTTGCTATCGGGAGCCCCAGTGACGGCGACGGACTTACGGGCTTCTGCGGCCTTAGTTTTAGCGGCGTTAGCGGCGGAAGGAGAAACCACGATTCAGGGATTAAAACATCTGGATCGGGGTTATGAACAATTAGAAGCTAAACTCCGACATTTGGGCGCCAAACTCCAGCGTACTGATAATACGCCAACGGAAAAGGAATAAGCGACTGCTCTCTCTGCTGAGAGCCACTTAATCTCAAAAATGGAGTGTCTGTTGTGAGTTGTTAGGGTGCGTTTTATTTTTGATCACAACTCACAACCCACTCAATCCGAGGAAGGCAGAGGTTAGAATTTGTTAGAATAGAATTTCTCTATTCTAATCGCTATGACTTTTTCAACGACCCCTTTAATTGGACTACGAGCCGATCATTTCCGTCATCCTTTAGATTTACAAGCAACGAATGCCCTGAAACAATTGCCGGGTTTAGATTTATTGGTACGGCAACTTTTAGGCGGTGTGGGGGAACAGTTTTTTTATTTAGAAAATATTGCCTCTAGTATTTTAGTCAGTGATCAACAATTACCCCATTTACATCAATTATTATTATCTGCTTGCCAAACCTTAGATTTAGAACCGCCTCAACTTTATATTCGCCAACATCCGGTTCCCAATGCCTATACTTTTGCAATGCGGGGAAAACAACCGTTTATTGTGGTGCATACGTCGTTAATTGAATTATTAACCCCGGAAGAAATTCAAGCGGTGATTGCCCATGAATTAGGGCATTTAAAGTGTGAACATGGGGTGTATTTAACCTTAGCGAATTTAGTGGTATTAGCCGCGAATCAATTGTCTCCTTGGGGGACAATTTTGGCCCAGGGGTTACAGACGCAATTAATGGAATGGTTACGTTGTGCTGAGTTTACTTGCGATCGCGCAGCATTACTGGCCACTCAAGATCCCAGAGTAGTGATGTCGGTATTAATGAAACTGTCGGGCGGTTCTCCCAGTTTAGCCCCGCAATTGAATTTAGATGCCTTTGTTGACCAAGCTCGGACGTATGATCAAATTAGTCGGACAGAATTGGGGGAACTCCTCAAACAAGCCCAAACCGCCCAATTAACCCATCCCCTTCCGGTGCTGCGGGCGCGAGAAATTGATCGCTGGTCGAGTAGTTCCAATTATCAGGACTTGCTAAAACGAAACTTTATGGTTTATAATACAAAAGCTAACCCCAAGGGCGGGTGGCGGAATTGGTAGACGCACCGCACTCAAAATGCGGCGGCTTCGGTCGTGAGAGTTCGAGTCTCTCTCCGCCCATTTCAAAGCCTTAAAGAGCTTAACTTTCGTAGTAAGCCCTTTAGGGCTTTCTTCTGTTTTGAAGATCCTGATACTCTACAACTTAAAATTAAAGCTGAACCTTCTCTGTGAACTACCTACACCGCCCTAATCGGGTCGGTGTAGGCTTCCGAATTCACAGACCGATGCCCCTGACTTGAACTTCAGGTGGACTTACACAGCCTCCATCGGCAAAGACGGGGTTCCCTCCGCCTTCAGTTAATATCC
>CAITND010000129.1 GCA_903893625.1 uncultured Oscillatoriales cyanobacterium | reverse complement strand
GGATATTAACTGAAGGCGGAGGGAACCCCGTCTTTGCCGATGGAGGCTGTGTAAGTCCACCTGAAGTTCAAGTCAGGGGCATCGGTCTGTGAATTCGGAAGCCTACACCGACCCGATTAGGGCGGTGTAGGTAGTTCACAGGGATGATCGGGAAATCTCTAAATTCTTCCCGAATATCGGTAAAATTGTCCTGACAACTTTGATGTCTATGCTTTTGAGTCATTGATGAGAACCAGCTAATATGAAACTACAGGATTTTCTCGGTAAAGATACTCGATATGATATTAAAGCCATTGCTGAAGATGACGATCTCGCTCGTCAGATTCAAACCCAACTGATTAATTTGGGACTCCTTGATCCTCCTGCGGATGGTGTTTTTGGCCCTAAATCAACGGCTGCATTACATCAATTCCAAAAGTTGATGGAGTGTGGTGAAGCAGGTTATCTCGGTGCAATTACCGCGAAAAAGTTGCTCGAAACCAAGCGCGAAAAAATTTCGGTCACTACCCCGATTCTGAAAACTGTTAAAAGTACAGTTTTTAAGGTTAAACCCATTGCTTCCTCTCAACTGAATGACTCGGAAAAATTTTCGATTCCGGGGGAAAAAGAATTTGCTATTTTAGCTTATGACCCCATTCGCGGACATTTACGAGTCGCTTTACGGAATGAATCTTATGGAGGATATTCTGTTTTATATGTTTGGGGAGAACACGCCGAAATTTATGAAAATGGAAATCTGGTTTATCCTAAACCAATTCCTAGCAGTTACCGTTTAAATGTTCCCTATAAATCTCAATTAGATAACTGGTTTAATCCTACGGGATCATGCAATGTTACCTCCATATCAATGTGTTTGGAATATTTCAAAGCTCGTCGTAAAACCAGTTCTGGTCAATTTGAAGATGAACTCTATGAATATGCCATTGATAAGGGCTACAGTCGTCATGATCCCAACGATTTAGCTCGAATTGTTCGAGATTATGGGTGTCAGGATTATTTTGCTGAAAATGGCACCATAGATGATATCAAAGAGTGGATTGCTGCTGGAAATCCAGTCGTAATTCATGGATATTTTACCGCCTTTGGTCATATTATCGCTGTGGTGGGTTATGACGAATATGGGTTTATTGTTCATGATCCTTATGGGGAATGGTTCTCCTCTGGTTATCGCACGGATTTGAGTGGTGCTTATTTACATTATTCCTATCGCTTAATCAGTCAGCTTTGCATTCCTGATGGTAGTTTTTGGGTACATTTCATTTCTAAGTAGGAGGGATTTGAGCTTCAAATCTTCTTAATTCAATCAAGTTAGAAAATTGGGGTGAAATGTAGGGGCGAGAAAACCTCTCCCCTACAGTTTAATTTAGATTCTCATGCTTAAATCTAACCAATTTGAACGGGTAATAGGAGCACTCGTTGAAATATAATCAACCCCGGTTTCTGCAACGGAACGAATTGTTTCTAAGGTAATATTTCCCGATGCTTCTATTTTAATTCGGGAGTTATATTGACGAATAATATTAACAGCTTCTCTCATTAACTCTAAGGACATATTATCTAACATAATAATATCCGCTTGATATTCTAACGCTATTTTAACCTGTTCTAAGGTTTCTGTTTCGACTTCAATTGTTAAAGGATAAGGCATCGTTTCTCGAATTTTTGTAATCGCTTCTGCAATGCCTCCCGCCGCCGCAATATGATTATCTTTAATCATAATTGCATCATCTAATCCCAGGCGATGATTTTTTGCACCCCCCACTTGAATTGCATATTTTTCTAATAATCTTAATCCGGGTGTTGTTTTGCGGGTATCGACTAATTGACAAGGTAAATCGGCGATCGCTTCTACATATTTTCTTGTCGCTGTTGCAATTCCACTCAGTCGCATCGCTAAATTTAACGCGACTCTTTCCCCCATTAATAACGCTTCTAAACTCCCTTCTAAAATAGCTATTTTTGTACCTTTTTCACAATATTCTCCCTCTTTAACTAAAGAAGTAAATTTCATCTGATCATCTAACAGTTGAAACACTCTTTCAGCAATAGATAATCCGGCAATTATACCCTTTTCTTTAACAATCCAATCGGCAGATTTGATCTGATTTTCGATTAATAATCCTGCGGTCGTGCGATCGCCTCGTCCAATATCTTCTAATAACCATTGTTGCAATAGCGGATCTAAAATAATCCCAGGAGGTAATATCGCCTTCATATTCAATCTATTAGGAATCTCAAAACATCCTATAATACCGGGGGTCAAAGAAACCGGGTTTCTATATAAACCCTGATTTCCCATCCTAAATCTTGAAAGAAACCCGGTTTCTGGGGATGGTAAAATACTAAAGCCTGCTTCCGATTTATCACTGGAAGCAGGCTTTAGTTTGATATTAACCTGGCACCGAGCTATTTTCCCAGGCGGCTACCCGCCAAGTATCTTCGCCGTATCAGCGTTTCACAGCCGAGTTCGAGATGGATCGGAGTGGTTCCACTGAGCCATAGGCACCAGGAAAGCTTTATAAACTTTTCGGTGATGGTTGAGGATTTAGCGGTTTTGCAGTTCGCTTGTTTTCCTCTCACAATTTACTAATGTACTCCTTTTCTCTGGGAATGTCAACCCCTTTTTCAAAAAAATTTTTTTATACTCTGATCCAGCTTGCTGAGGGGGTTTGGCGGATCAAACGGGTCAAAGAAACCCGGTTTCTGTATCAAGTTTAGTTTTCCTACCCCAGATTATGACGAGAAACCCGGTTTCTGAGAGTGTTAAAACACAAAAGCCTGCTTCCGATTTATCACTGGAAGCAGGCTTTAGTTTGATATTAACCTGGCACCGAGCTATTTTCCCAGGCGGCTACCCGCCAAGTATCTTCGCCGTATCAGCGTTTCACAGCCGAG
>CAITND010000128.1 GCA_903893625.1 uncultured Oscillatoriales cyanobacterium | reverse complement strand
TTCCTTCTGTTTCTTTTTCGACCTCCTGGTATGCTAACATAAATTAATGGGAAATATTCACGGGGGTTAAAACCCCCTGAGTCGCTTTTCATCTCAGGGCTAAAGCCACTGAGTTTTCAATCTCTCAGATATGTCTTATAAAAAATCTCCACCATTTGGTGGAGATTTTGAGCGACTCAAACGAGAAATTTAGGCGTCGCTTTCAATGTGAATAAATAACAAACCCATTGCCACAATCGGCAATAACCAGCAAACCACAGGAATTAAAATCCAAGGTAAAAAAGAAGCTGCGTATGCTCCGGTCATATCAAATTCTCCTATTGGATGTTAGAAAGTGTTACCTTTGGCAAAGGAATACAATGTTATTCCCTAATTCAAAGCGCAATTAGTTATTGACAAGGCCTCGGAACATAGAATCAACTAAGTTGAGGTTTTCCAGCAGGAAAAAGGCAACAAAAGCCCCACCCATTGCACCGACGAAGAAACCGCCAGCAAATTGACTCCAACCTTCAGAGGTTTGCAGAGAATCGCCTGCGTCTGAATCGCCTTTTTGGAAAGTAACCAATCCGTAGACAGATAAACAAATCGTAGCAATTAGAATTAACCCGATTGCTGAGATTAATCCGCCTAAGTTGGCAGCACTAGCATGATCGCGTAATGGCCCAAGCTTAATCCAAGGCCCCACCAAAAAGTAACCATGAGCCATGCCGACTTCTAAACCCCGCAGCAAGGGAGATAAGCCTTTGCGGTAAGCGGGTAAATTCCCGATAAATGCACGGGTAAAATCAGAATCGCTAATGGGAGTGGACAAATTGCCTACAAAGGGATCGCCGTTATAGGGTTTAATCAATTCTGCCATGGGGTTTCTTTCTCCTTTAATATTGAAGAACTTGTAGCAGTTGTTAAGCTCATATTTTACGCAGGGATAGGCAATCTCGTTACAGAAATCAGCATAAGCTTCAAAAAAGTTCACATCTCAGCCCGGGGTGTCAGTGTCCAGTGTCGGGTATGACCGTGAAAACAAGTTAAGATTTAACCGAGTTATCAAGGAACTAGGATCATGAGTAAACGATTGAAATACCTTAGCTATGCTATTTTTGGGGCGATCGCATCAACGGTGTTCGCCTCTGGAGTCAAAGCAGAACCGATGTTTAATGATTATCCCACCACCTATCAACCCTTTGCGGAAGAATTTATGCGAGCCGCCTCCAGAACCTCTGGGGATGTCTTTAAAAACAAATCGTTACTGGGTCAAATGTCCACTTATTTAGGGGTTAGTTTCCCTTGGCCTAATAGTATCAATGGTTTTCCTGAAACCTTAATGACCAATGATGCGAGACTCGTTAATCAATTGTATCGGGAAGCCATGCAGCGCCAAGTGAGTAGTGAGCCCATTATTCGCACTCCCGATATGATCAATCCCTATAACACCTCAATTCTGACCCAACCGTCCTATACCGATCTTAACCTTCAGACCCCACCCGCGTTACCTGCACAACGTCGCTAACACGGTTTCTGAGTGTCTAGTTTCAGTTAGCTTCTTCTGTCTGCTGAACAAAAAAACTGCTGATCGTAAAGATCGGCAGTTTATTGGATAAGCTCCTTTATTAATGTAGAATCCCAAATCTATAGACTCAAAAATACTTTTTTTGCTCCCGTGTCGATAATCAAGTTTCGGATTTACTGATTTTAGAGGGAGTCAGATGATATCCCATAATGACTAAATCCCGTTCAATGCCATCTAAATCGGCAACTCTAGGCAAATAACCCCATTGTTCAAATTCAAAGCTTTCAAATAATTTTAAACTCGGTTGATTGTGGGCGAAAATTAACGCGACTAAAGCCTTTAATCCTAATTGATGACTTCGACGCAGTGCTTCCGTTAATAGTTTTTTTCCCATTCCCTGACCCTGATAGTCAGGATGAATATAAACGCTCAGTTCTGCGGTGCTATTATAGGCAGGACGATTATAAAATATCTGAAAACTCAACCATCCTACAATTTGTTGATCTAACTCGATCACCCACACCGGACGAGTTTGATCTTGATGTTCCTGATACCAAGAAATTCGACTTTCCACCGATATCGGTTCCAAGTCTGCTGTCGCCATCCGTCCCGGAACCGCAGCATTATAAATATCTACTATTGTTGGTAAGTCCGTCTCAACTGCATCCCGAATCTTCATACTCATCCTAACCACTGTTTGACTCATGACTCCCACTGCAACCCATCCGATTAAAAAATATAGTGTAGTAGAGTCATAATAAAGTTCTCAAGATTGCTTGAGCATCAAAAATGTCTACGTTTTTTGTTAATGATGGTGGCGCTGCGATTATCAACATTGGGGGACTAAACCCGCCGAGTCTGGAAACTGTGACTCAAGGGATTATTGTACCCCCAATTATAGTTAATCCGATTTTTGGAGATGCCTATTTTGACTCGATAACGGTGATCACTTCCCCTTTAATCATACCGAGTGGAGAGTTATTATGGGGGACATCGGGAAATGATCAGTTAACGGGAATGGATGGGAATGATACTTTGCAAGGATTACAAGGTAATGATGTTCTCAATGGTCAAGGCGGGAATGATACTTTATTCGCCGGACAGGGGAATGATACTCTGACTGGAGGCGAGGGAAATGATCTATTAAGTGGTGACCAGGGACAAGATTTGCTCACCGGAAATTCAGGAAATGATATTTTTGTTCTTCCGGTTAGTGTTGCGGTCACTAATATTAATACTGTCGATATAATTACAGATTTTATTGTCGGCGAAGATCAAATTGGTTTAACCGAAGGTTTTAATCAAACTAATATTATTCTCACTTCTACTGTTTTCAGTGGAACCCCTGGAACTTTAATTACTGTTGCCCAGTCTAATCAATTGCTGGGATTTATTGCCAATGTTAATCCAGGAGGTTTAGTCAATCAATTTATTTCTATAAATTGAGGGAACAGGTCTTTTTTGCTTTTTTCTCATCTGGAAATAGGTCAAGATTGATTTTATAACTTTATTTCCAAATCATCTTGACAGATGAGAATATTTTAATTAGGTTTAAGTTGGATTTTGGATTTTGTAAAAAAATAGAGAGTAACAATAATATGGCTACTTTTCAAGGAACAGATTTAGGCGACGTTCTTCAAATTGGTACTTTTCCACTCAACATCACCAAAGATGGTGTGGTTCTGAATCCTCTGATTATCATTCAACCATCTGATTTAGCCGGGAATGATAATATCCTTTTATTGGGTGGGCCTGATGCTGCGGATGGGGGAGCCGGAAATGATACTATCGATGCCGGAGCCGGAAATGATAATCCGATTAATGGCGGAGATGGGAACGATAGTATTATCCTGGGAGAAGGAAATGATAATGGCTTTGGTGGAGAAGGAGATGATACTTTATTTGGCGGTTTAGGAGTCAATAATGTTGATGGTGGAAATGGCAATGACTACCTTTCCTATCTAAACGTTACGCCAAGTTCTCCCGCAGGAGCTAGTCAAGTTATCGTTGATTTAAACACCAAGGGAGACGTTTATAATAATGCTTTGGTTAGTATAGCCACCGATAATATTACTTCGATTGAAAATGTAATTGGTGCTCCCGGCCTTCCTAATAATCTGACGGGAACAACAGGCGATAATATTATTATTGGGGGTGCTGCCAGTGATATTATTATCAGTAGTGGCGGAAAAGATGTTCTTAAAGGGGGTTTAGGCGATGATTCCTACACCGTTCTTACTACCTCTAATGGCACCCAAATCGAAGATACTGGAGGAAGCGCAGACAGTCTTTTTATTCCCGGTGTCACCCTGTTACTTTCTGGGCCGAGTACAACAGGTTATGGTTTAGAACGACAAGGAAAAAACCTGGCTATTGACTTAGATCTCGATGGCAAAATTGACTCGACTAAAGATTTATTGATTGTTGATTTTTATGCCGATACAACAGCAAAAACCGCAGGTATAGGGTTAATTGAAAACGTTGTTAATCTTAAAGGGGAAGATATTCTCAATTCTAATATTCCCAACACCGCACCCCCACCCACCAGTAATGTCACCTGGACAACACCAACCGCCTCTGTGAGTGATCCTGGGCCAGATGTTCCGGCGCCCGGAGGTGGAAATACCACCTTTGTTGACCAAGGAATTACATCCTATCTGTTTACCAACGCCGCCGATAATGCTTTTGTCCCCGCAACAGCAGCTAACCTCTATATTCAAGCCTTAAATGGGAATGATTTCGTTGTGGGAACAGCATCAGCCGACAATATTAATGGCAATTTAGGGGCTGATAACATTTTAGCCGGAGGCGGTAATGATGGCGATCGCACTGTAACCATTCCAGCCAATACCATTCGCACAGCCATTCGTGGCGGGAAAGGGTCGGATAACCTCAATGGTGAAGGCGGAGATGACTTACTCAATGGCAACCTGGACAATGACACCGTATTGGGAGGTGTGGGAAATGATATTATCCGGGGTGGAAAAGGTGCAGACGTCTTAGATGGCGGTGCAGGTGCAGATTACTTGATTGGCGATGCGGATCAAGATAAACTCACTGGAGGAGCAGATGCCGATATCTTTGTATTACCGGGAGCGTCCGTTGCAGCAACAAGCTTAAATCAAGCCGATCTAATCACGGATTTTCTCGCCGGAACCGATAAAATTATGTTACCTTCCGGGACAACGTTTGCCCAACTGACATTAACGGCTGTTACTGTACAACTCGATGGAAGTACAGCAGTAGCATCCACATCAATTCAATCAGGAACAACATTTTATGGGTTATTACAAGGGATAACCCCGGTTCAACTCACCGCAGCTAACTTTATTGCAGATGATCCCAATATTACCATTTTAGGATAAATACCTGTAGGATGGGCTCTGCCCATCTTACCCCCCAAAAAATATTGCAGAAACCCAGTTTCTTGAATTTCTTGATCCGAGCAGAACCATTGACTGCTAGAATCAAGTCAGGATCTCATTATCTCCAGTCCTGAACCATGAGTCAATGTCTTAACCCAGATTGCCTTCAACCCAACCCAAAAACCACAAATTTTTGTCAAAAATGTGGTTCTAAATTACTATTAAAGGAACGATATCGGGCGTTAAAAGTATTAGGTCAAGGGGGTTTTGGTCGAACGTTTCTAGCAGTGGATGAAGATAAACCGTCTCAACCCTATTGTGTAATTAAACAATTTTTACCCCAAGCTCAAGGCACGAATAATCAACAAAAAGCCGAAGAACTTTTTAAACAAGAAGCGATACAATTAGAACAATTAGGCAAACATCAACAAATTCCTGAATTATTCGCCCATTTTATCCAAGATAACCGTCAATATTTAGTTCAAGAATATATTGAAGGACAAAATTTAGCTCAAGAATTAGCGGAAATCGGGGCATTTTCAGAAGATAAAATTGTTAATTTGTTGGGAGATTTATTACCTGTTTTAGCGTTTATTCATCAAAAACTGGTAATTCATCGAGATATCAAACCGGAAAATATTATTAGAAGAAAGAGCGATAATAAATTAGTTTTAGTGGATTTTGGAGCAGC
>CAITND010000127.1 GCA_903893625.1 uncultured Oscillatoriales cyanobacterium | reverse complement strand
TTGAGCATTTTCATTTTCATTCATTTCTTTAAGTAATTTTCTTTTTTGCTCTTTAGACAGATGATTTTTGGCGGGCATTGGGGGTTATATTCCTAAAAATACTTAATCTTCTATTATACAATCAAGCTGCGTAGCAGCTTAGAAGCTCGAAATTTGTTGGCGCGTTCACAACAGGAGTTACCCTCAGAAACAAGTCGTGCCATCATGGAGATGCTAACGACGATAATGGTCTATAAATTCACAAATCTAAGTCGGCAAGAGGTTGAAGCAATGCTAGGAATCACACTTGAGCAAACACGGGTGTACCAGGAGGCAAAAGAGGAGGGACGTGAAGAAGAAGCAAAATCGCTAATCCTGCGACAACTGACTCGACGAGTGGGAGAACTGCCTGAGTCCGTGAGAATACAAATTGATACTCTATCGTTGATGCAACTGGAATCCTTGGGGGAGGCATTATTGGATTTCTCTAATCTGTCTGATTTAGAGGTCTGGTTGGCGGAACAGGGACAGTAGATTCGCACTTCAAGTTGTGGGCTAAGATCAAAAGATTCCTGCTACCGGATAACTGATATGACAACCGCAGCACTTGTTATTCATAGCGACCCTGACATATTAGGAGGAACCCCTGTTTTTGTTGGCACTCGTGTACCCATGAAAACGTTGCTCGATTATCTCGAAGCAGGCGATCCACTGGATGAATTTTTAGATCATTTTCCCAGTGTTAGTCGTGAGCAAGCGATCGCAGCCCTTGAATTAGCAAAGGAAATGCTGACAGCCTATGCGAATCCTGCTTGATGAATGTGTCCCACGACCTTTAAAGCGTGAACTTGCTGATCACGAGATCTGCACAGTTGTCGAGATGGGATGGTCAGGAAAAAAGAACGGTGAATTGCTACGGCTCATGAGTCAAGAGGGCTTCACAGTTCTGCTCACCACAGATCAAAATTTGCGCTATCAGCAAAACTTGCAGCAAGCTGGAGTAGCAGTCATTGTTCTTGTGGCTCCCAGTAATAGGCTACCTGATTTAGTTCCTTTGATACCAGATGTTCGTAACGCCCTAAATACAGTTGTTCAGGGGAAAGTAATGGAAGTTGGAGGTTCCTGAAAGTTTTGTAGTCGGCGCAGCACAACAATGCCCATGCACTATAACTTAACTCAATGATATAGGGAATGGAACATAAAAATTTAGCCGTTGAATTGTTAACTCGTTTACTGAAAGATGAGGTTAAAGCGAAAAGTCGAACCAATATTGTTCAAAGTCGCAAACTGTCGGAAATGCTAGAGGAATCCTTGCGACGTTATCAAAATCAAGTCAGGAGATGTCTAATGTACCCAACACAAACAAGAACTCGCTATACTATCAGCAAGTTCTTGTTCAAAAGACAAAGAGAAGATTATTTCGTCAAAGCGGATAACAATTTGTCAATCCACATTAACTCTCGTATTCCAGAACTTCTAAAATGGCGGGGAGCGGATTTGAACCACTGACCTTCGGGTTATGAGCCCGACGAGCTACCAGACTGCTCTACCCCGCGTCGCTTTTCTTCCTTTCATAGTATAACCACAACATTCTGGATTTGGCAACCCCTTTTGGAAAATATTTTTTTGGGGAGGGGGAGAAGAGGAGCAGGGGGAGCAGGGGGAGCAGGGGAGCAGGGGGAGCGTTCTCGTTCGATAACCGTCAACCGTCAACCGTCAACTTTACAGAAACGACAATTCCCCGATGACATCTAAACGTTTGAAGTCGTTGAGGGTGAAGAATTTTTCACCCAAGGTTTCGGCGATGGTGGGGGTAATCCATCCCATTTGTTTTAATAGATGAATGGCGGTGGCATATTTAGCGCGTTGTGACCCATCCATAACTTTAATCGCTAATCCCATACCTTCGCCAATGCGTCCAACACACTGTACTCCTTCCGCACCCGATTTACTCACGAGTTCTCCCTCGGTTAAGCGCATTAATTCCGTATCAAAATGTCCTTCTCCGGCTACCATTTCAGGATGATGGGTCATGGCGCGAACAATTCGTTCTCTATCGAGGTTATTCCCGGATGCCAATTGAGCGTAGAGGATCGCCATTTGGCTTAATTCCAGATAATAGGTGGGTGCGCCACAGTCATCCCTAGCGCTGAGGAACTCATCGGGGGGTAATCCTAATAATTCTCCGACTTTACCGATAATTAGTTGTTGTAAAGGATGTTTCCGTTGCAAATAGCTTTCTAACGGCCAATGGCATTGTTGACAAACCGCTAACATTCCGGCGTGTTTCCCAGAACAGCCATGTTGCAGACGGCTATTTTTGCCTTCGGGAATGGGACACTGGAGTTGTACGGGGTCAACATCCGCTCGCCAGAGAATATTAAACGCTTGTCGGGCTTGTTCTATACTTCCTTGGTGAGAACTACAAATAATCGCTAAATCAATATCGGTTAAATCATATCGTTCGAGTGTGCCTGTGGTGATCACAGGTAGGGCTTGAAAGGGTTTTAAGGCAGAACGGATAAAGGTTGCTGTATCGGAATTTCCCGCAACAGACAAAACTCGTCCTCGGTTATCACAGACGGTCGCTTGAACCCGATGGATAGACTCAACGAGTCCTTCCCGCAGGAGTCTAACTTCCAGTTCTTTGGCTTGTGTTCGTTTTCCCCGTGTCATATTTAAAATTATAAGACATATCTGAGAGATTGAAAACTCAGTGGCTTTAGCCCTGAGATGAAAAGCGACTCAGGGGGTTTTAACCCCCGTGAATATTTCCCATTAATTTATGTTAGCATACCAGGAGGTCGAAAAAGAAACAGAAGGAA
>CAITND010000126.1 GCA_903893625.1 uncultured Oscillatoriales cyanobacterium | reverse complement strand
CGATGTAGTCGCCTACGAAGATTTAAGTGTTAGAAATTTGGTTAAAAACCACTGTTTAGCTAAATCAATTAGCGATGCTAGTTGGTATTTGTTCAGAAAATGGATAGAATATTTTGCAGCTAAATTCGATAAATTAGCAATTCCGGTTGCACCCCATTACACTTCACAGAAATGTTCTAATTGTGGGGTAATAGTGAAAAAATCTCTATCAACCCGCACCCATATTTGTAATTGTGGATGTGAATTGCATAGAGATACAAATGCTGCAATTAATATTCTTAATCTTGGCAAACAAGCTAGGGGAGGGCATCCCCAAAGTAACGCTAATGGACTGGAAACCTCTACTCTGCTTGGGGAAACCCTGGTCGAGCAAGTATCCAGGTTGAAGTTAGAATCGAGCGTGTCTTCAGACCTGAGAGTGTCAAAACTTTACCAAATTGGTGCTGTTTCAATCTTGAAGACTTCACGAATCTCTAGGAATTGATCGGCGATACATTTCACACAGATGGGCAATGGTGTCAATTAAGGTCAATCTGTAGTCTAACAAAATATCTTCACTTCTGCCTTCTAATTTAAGCTGTTTAGAAAAATTGTCCATCAACTCCATGTGAATTTCTACAATCCGAGTGACTGGAACATCACCAAAAAATGCCAAATTTACATATTCATCAATTTTATTATTCAGACTTTGATCAGCTGAAAAATAACTCAGAACAATTTGACGATATTTCGTTTTTAGCTGATCGATAAATTCCTGTCGTTCCGCAGGAGCCATATTGCGAATAAAGTTCTGAGCACTTCTTTTATAGTACACACCCAGGTATCCTAATCGCTCATGGAGTTTACTCACCAGGCGACGTTGTTGACGAATGATAAAATTTGTTAGCTCCGTGGGAGCATTGCCACTGGCAGACTGTTCCGTGAGGCGAGTCGTAATGGCATTGGTAATAAACTGACTGATGGCTTTATCAATATAACCGGGAATCTGATTCAGTTGATTGTCTCCGATTTGCACCTCGGTACATTGATAAAAATAGAGTGAGGACGCTTCCCCAGGTTTAGCCGCGTCCGCAGAATCATCGGCGGTCATGAAAGTGTCTACAGGTTGGGGTTGTGCTGTAACAATGACCGCCGGAACCGAAATCGACTGATTGTGAAGGTATTGACTCAGGGCGGGCAAATCTTGATTATCCTCAAGAATAATACAATCCAGTTGGTGTCTTTCTTGAGCCATGAATTTGAAAAAGGCTTCAACAGACTGAATCTGCACAACCGTATAGCTATCATTTTGCAAATGAGACATGACGATATTCGCCAGTCCCACAGTCGGCACAAAAACGCCGATAGATAGCTGTGGACGCCAAACGGTCGGGGAGGCTGGGGCTAAGTTTTCACCGAACAGATCAGTCAGAGCCAATTGCTCCATTACTAAGATTGTTTAATCCCACATAATATTTAATCACGAATCGTAACTATTCCTTAACTATTTCCCACCAAACGATGGGCTGCTTCTAAATGAGTCCCATTAGGGGCCACTTGAGTTGCGATCGCTTAATTCTTAATTCTTAATTCCCCTAATCATCCTGAGTCCGAGAGATGATGGAGAATAACGGGCGATCGCAAATCCCCCTGTCGTTAGTGGAGAAGGTAATTTCTATGCCATCCTTGAGATATGCCTATTTTCCGGGCTGTGTTGCCCAAGGAGCTTGTCGGGAACTGTATCAGTCCACGCAAGTCCTCACCGAAACTTTAGGCATTGAACTAATTGAACTTAAAAAGGCGTCCTGCTGTGGTTCAGGAACGTTTAAAGAAGATTCCCGACTGTTAGAGGATACTGTAAATGCCCGTAATATTGCTTTAGCAGAAGAATTAAATTTACCCTTACTGACCCATTGCAGCACTTGTCAGGGGGTTATTGGTCACGTCGATGAACGCTTAAAAGAATTTCAGGACACTGATCCGGCTTATATTGAACAGGTGAATGGATTACTCGGCCAACAGGGATGTTCACCCTATCAAGGGACAACGGAAGTTAAACACCTCCTCTGGGCCTTAGTCGCGGATTATGGTTTAGCTGAAATCGAACGCCGAGTCAGTCACACTCTCTCAGGTTTGAAGTGTGCTGCATTTTATGGCTGTTATCTCTTACGCGCTCAAACCCATCTCCCCTATGATGATCCCCATCAACCGGAATCGATGGAAAATCTGTTTCGGGCTGTTGGGGCAACTCCGGTATATTATCGAGGTAGAACCCAATGTTGCGGTTGGCCCCTATCGAGTTACGCCACAGAATCCTCCTTTCAAATGACGGGAAAACATATTCAAGAGGCTATTGACAACGGTGCAGATTGTCTGGTAACGCCCTGTCCCCTGTGCCATCTCAATTTAGATTCTCGTCAGCCAGAAGTGGAAAAAGTCATCGGTCGTCCCTTGGGTTTACCTGTCCTCCATCTTCCCCAATTAGTGGCTCTCGCCCTCGGTATTGACCCCAAACAACTCGGTTTAGACCGCCATGTTGTTTCCACGAAGTCTGTTTTGGAGAAAATTAGATAATTTGTTGACTGTTGACAGTTTACAGTTATAGCAGTCGCGCCTGGGGTGTTAGGACATAGACTGATGCTAAAACCGCGCGCAGAGAACTGTTTTCCTGTCTGTTCCCTGTTCCCTCCCCCCCAAGCCCCCCGTGCACGGGGGGTTTGGGGGGGCCTGTTCCCTGCTATAGATGGAGAATGGACAATGGACAATGGACAACAGAGACGGAAATATTACATTGTTTAAAGTTTTATCGCCTTATGTGTACTGGCAGTGTTTCACTGCGGTATTGTGATGGAATATATGGGATGATTCCGCTCATAGAAAAAATAGGCCACGATGGTTTTGCCAAAGTGGTTACTAGCTGGTTGGCATCGTCTTTGGGAGTCTAACTCTTTTAAGAGTCCGTCGAATTAAATTCGTAGGAGTGTCATATCAAGCTGGACTTCTAACCTGTATTCAGGGCAGAACTTGTAACATTTTGATATTTACTGGAGAAATCATTCAATGTCTCATACAGTCAAAATTTACGATACCTGTATCGGCTGTACCCAATGCGTTCGCGCTTGCCCCATTGACGTCCTTGAGATGGTTCCTTGGGATGGTTGCAAAGCGGCTCAGGTGGCATCTTCCCCCCGCACCCAAGATTGTGTTGGTTGCAAACGGTGTGAAACAGCTTGTCCTACAGACTTCCTTAGTATTCGGGTTTATCTGGGTGCTGAAACGACTCGCAGTATGGGTCTAGCCTATTAAACTCTGCCCCAAAGCAGGTGTTCTCATCAATACCAACTTATCGCTTTTACTAGAAAGGGTACAGTTGGTTCAATCTTCACAGAGGGCGGGATTTACCCCCTCTTTTTTTATTGGCTGTCGGTTGTCGGTTGTCGGTTGACTGTTGGCGGTTGACTGTTGGCTGTTAACCTACACCCGATAACGGAATCAAGGACTCCTCAACTGTAAGATAGAGGGAAGGAACCTGGATTAAAATTCGGGATATGAGTGATTGAAGCAGGAGTTGTGGATTCATGTGTGGAATTGTGGGTTATATTGGGACTCAAGTTGCCAGTGATATTCTAATTTCAGGATTAGAAAAACTGGAATATCGGGGTTATGATTCTGCGGGTTTGGCAACAATTTGGGAAGGGAATATTCATTCTGTTCGGGCTAAGGGAAAACTCTATAATTTGCGGGAAAAATTAGCCCATCTTGAGATGCCTTCTAGTATTGGTATTGGTCATACACGCTGGGCAACTCATGGCAAACCTGAAGAACGTAATGCCCATCCGCACATGGATAATAAAGGGCGGGTAGCGGTTGTTCAGAATGGAATTGTCGAAAATTATCGAGAATTACGAGAAGAATTAAAAGCCAAAGGCTGTGAGTTTAAATCCGATACAGATACGGAAGTTATTCCTCATCTAATTGCTGATTTTTTAGCTACGGCGACTCCTGAAAAACCGTCCTTTTTAGAGGCTGTTCGTAAAACCATTAATCGTTTAGAAGGGGCGTTTGCCATTGCGGTTTTATGTGCAGATTATCCCAATGAATTAATTGTTGCTCGTCAACAGGCTCCTTTATCCATTGGTTTAGGTCAAGGGGAATTTTTCTGTGCGTCCGATACTCCCGCTTTAGTTCCTTATACCCAAGCAATTTTAAGTTTAGAAAATGGCGAAATTGCCCGTTTAACCCATTTGGGTGTAGAGGTTTATAGTTTTGCTGGAGAACGTTTACATAAAGTTCCTCGGATTATTAATTGGAGTCCCTCTTTAGTTGAAAAGCACGTTTTTAAACATTTTATGTTAAAAGAAATCCATGAACAACCGGGAGTTGTTCGGGATTGTTTGCAAGCTTATTTAGATCCTGAATTGGAGTTAGAATCAGAAAAAATAACGGGAAAATCCCAATCTCAAAATCGACCTTCACCAATTCATTTAAGTGTTCCTTCAAGCTGGTATAAAGATTTAGAACAAATTGAAATATTAGCCTGTGGAACCAGTTGGCACGCGAGTTTAGTGGGAAAATATTTGTTAGAACAATTAGCGGGTATTCCTACGGTTGTACAGTATGCTTCTGAGGCTCGTTACGCACCAACTCCCCTCAGACCTAATACTTTAACTATTGGGGTTACGCAGTCAGGAGAAACGGCCGATACCCTAGCCTCCCTAGCAATGGAACAACAACGCCGGGTTAATGCTCCGGCTAAATACGCGCCCAAACTATTAGGAATTACTAACCGTCCCGAAAGTTCTTTAGCCCAATTAGTTCCCTATATTATTGATACTAGAGCCGGAATTGAAATTGGGGTTGCTGCTACCAAAACCTTTGTTGCTCAATTAGTTGCCTTTTATTTATTAGCCTTAGATATTGCTTGGCATCGTCAAAGTTTACCCGAATCTCGGTTACAAGAAATTATCAAGGATTTGCGACAACTTCCGGCTCAAATGGAACAGATTCTACAGGATCAAGCAAAATCTATTGAGGAGTTGGCTCATGATTTTAATGAAACTCATGATTTTATCTTTTTAGGGCGAGGAATTAATTTTCCCATTGCCTTAGAAGGAGCCTTGAAATTAAAGGAAATTAGTTATATTCATGCCGAGGGATATCCGGCTGGAGAAATGAAACACGGCCCCATTGCATTATTAGATGAAAAAGTGCCTGTTGTAGCGATCGCAATGCCTGGAATGGTTTACGAAAAAGTGATTTCTAATGCTCAAGAAGCGAAGGCGCGAGATGCGCGTTTAATTGGGGTAATGCCAAAAGAAGAACCAGAAGCGAAGGAACTCTTTAATGATATTCTCGCAGTTCCCATTGTGGATGAAATTTTATCCCCGATTTTAACAGTCATTCCCCTGCAATTGTTAGCTTATTATATTGCAGCCAGAAGGGGTTTGGATGTCGATCAGCCTCGGAATTTAGCGAAGTCGGTCACGGTTGAATAAGGGTTTAAAGAGGCATATATAGCAGGCAAAAGGCAATAGGGAGGAAAAGATTTCACAGTATAGGTTTGCTGCATCAGTCTATGTCCTAACAGCCTTGACGGTTGCTATAAAAAGCGAGAGCGTGACTCTAAAAAGTTACGTTCTCGCCATCAAAAATTCGCCTAAAGTTTTTAACACTAAATTAACAAAAGCAAACCCCGTTAGGAATTATGGGTAGAAAAATCATCAGCCGTAATTAAATTCCGATTCACCCCTAATAGAATAGCGACTTGTTGTTGAGTGCTAGTAACGGTGAGAATCGTATTACCATTACTGGCAGTAATTTGTAACTGTTCAAAGGTTAATCCTCCGGTGAACACAATTTGGTCTAAACCATCTTGGAAATCGGTAATGGTTTCGGTATCAAATTGAGTCGCAATATAGAACTTATCATTGCCCCCGCCTCCGGTCAGAGTATCAAGACCCTCAGCACCGACGAGCAAGTCATTGCCCTCACCACCGAGGAGTTGGTCTTCTCCAGTACCACCATCGAGGAGATCATCTCCTAAATCACCCCAGATCAGATCATTACCTTCATTGCCATCTAAGATGTCGGTGTCTTGACCCCCATAGATCGTATCATTGCCAGTCTCTCCAGAAACGATGTCAATGCCGGTATCACCGAAGATCAGATCATCTCCTTCATTGCCTTCGAGAAAATCAGTGCCTTCTTGTCCGAATAACTGATCATTTCCTTCGTTGCCTTTGAGCAGGTCAGTCCCGTCACCCCCCAAGAGTTGATCATCTCCTTCCTGTCCTTCAAGAACATCATTGCCTTGACCGCCGAGAACGGTATCATTGCCACCGCCACTTTGCAGCAGGTCATCTCCTAAATCACCCCAGATCAGATCATTGCCCTCACCACTGAGGACGGTATCATTACCTTGACCGCCATAGCTGGTGTTATTCCCAGATTCGAGATGAATAAAGTCGTCTCCTTTAAAACCCAAGACCTGATCATCACCCGCACCGGAGGAGATCAGATCGGGATTGTCTGTGGCGGGGACATTTTCGGCATTTCCCGTGCCGTTAATCGGGTTGGCGGTCGTCGGGGGTACAAAGGCCTCGATGGGGATTCCGATTCCAGGGATTAACTGGCTGGGGTCAAACACAAACACCGTCGTTGGTTCAGGGGTAGGCTGGGGTGAGACGGTTACAGGTAAGGATTCCAGGGCTTTCGCCAACGCCTCAAAGTCCGGTGTGGGAAGGGAGATCGGTGTGGGTGTGGGTACCGGTGTGGGTGTGGGTGTCGGTGCCGGTGTGGGTGTGGGTGTGGGTACGGGTGTGGGTGTGGGTGTCGGTGCCGGTGTGAGTGAGGGGGCGACTGTGGGTACCGGTGTGGGGGCGAGGGTGGGTACGGGTGTGGGTGTGGGTGGGGGTGTGGGTTTGGGTGTGGGTGTAATTTCTAGGACATCATT
>CAITND010000125.1 GCA_903893625.1 uncultured Oscillatoriales cyanobacterium | reverse complement strand
TATAGAATGATCACAGAATTGTTGGGCATTTCAGATTGTTGCATGATTTTTTCCCGATAGAATATCCATAAAATTAAACAGGTTTTGTCACTCCGGCTAACTCCAGTAAACTCATTAAATCATCGATATTAATTTGGATATTCAAGCCTCCCGTATGAGTGAGTTCATTTTCCGTTTTATCCTCTACCATTTCACCTATTAAATAGTAATGTTCTAATTGACAGATATTACTAATCACTCGATAATAAGGGGGGACATAATCTAGGTTAAATAATTCAACAATTTTGGTTCCGGGTGGACAAAAAACAATATTAGATAATCCCGCACCATGGGGCCCAATTATAACGGATGCGGTCGCCATTAATTCGACTTGTTCTGAAAAAGTTAGAGATTCTAAAACAACACACTCAAAGTTTAATGGTTTCAGATATTGGAATAATTCATCCTGGTTAATAACCTTCCGATAACTTGCCTTTTCCCTACTAATATAAATCCGACGGTGAGGGGAAATATCTACTATATTTTGCGGAATGAATGCGGCTCTTAGAAAATCACAAATCCATTGGGATGCGACCACATTTTTGTACATTAAACTAGGGGAAGGAATAATTATTTTTCGCGATTGAATATGAGGATAAGTCGTACTAACGATAATTTTTGATAGCGGAATTCCTAACTTTTCCAAAGTTTTATTCTGATAGGAAGAAGAATTGGCATTAATTACAAAATAGTCAATATTATCTAAATCCACACCACTCTTTTGGATTAAATGAAAACCTGGTAAAACGTCATACATCCAATGAAAATAAGGTGCCCCCCAACGCACCGATAAAAAGGCAACAGTTCCATCAATTTTATGTACAGGTGGTAATTTATTAGAGGATAAAACCAGTTCAGCACATCCTGTAGAAATATCGGTCAATAATTCGTTCTGTGCAGTCATAATTGCACTTGTCGCTGCATCTCCCCAGACTCTACCATTGTCTAACTTTACCACAAACGCATTTCGAGTATCTGCTCCACCAAAAATCATCGCTGGATGATCTTGAGAAATTGTTCGGGAGGGTTTCAGAGAGATTTGACTAGCGGGATAAACTGGAATATAGGTAACATTAGAACTACAGTCTGACGTGATCAATTGCTCAGGATTAATCAAACAATATTGGTCTAAAATTGACTGGGGCAAATCTTGTGCAGTATAACAATTTATAGCTTCTTGAGTTTTTCCTTGAGCCTGTAGAATTTTACCTATATTTCCATAGGCTGGAATTAAATCCGGCTTCATTTGCAAAGCGTCTATCAAGTAGGACATTGCTAGATCTAATTCTTGTTTTTTTAACCAAGCTTCTCCTAACCCGCCATAATATTCAGCCACTTTGGAATTAATATTAATAGCAGTTTGATAGGAGGCGATAGCTTCATCCCATTGACATTGAGATTTGTATAAATTCCCTAAATTGTAATGTAAAATATCAGTTTTAGGAGCAACTTTAAGACGTTCCTGATACACTGAAATAGCCGTTTCAATTTCCTGCTGTTCAATTAAGGTTTCTGCTAATTGCTCTAACAACCAAAGATGATTAGGATTGAGTTCAACCGCTTTACAATAAGCATTAATCGCCTGATTCCATTGGCGTTGAACTGTCAAAACTTTTCCGAGTGGGGGATATAACCAATCAACGTTAGCTTTCAGTTCAATCGCTTGTTGATAGGCGGCTAAAGCCTGATCAAATTGTTGCGTTTCAAACAAGGCATTTCCCAGGGCAAAATGCAACCAAAATCCATCAGGATTCATCTCAATCGCTTGACGATACCAATTAATTGCTTCTTCTAGTTTGCCTGTTTTATAACAAATTTCTCCCTGTTTATAATAGGAGCCAAAAAATTTAGGATTTAGGGCAATTCCTTGGTCATAAGCGACGGTGGCTTCTTGCCATTTCTCTTGTTCAGATAGGGCATTTCCCAGTTGATGATATGTCCAAGAAAAATCGGGGCTGAGTTGAATCGCTTTTTGATAATTTGCGATCGCTTCATCCCATTTTTTTTGTTGAACTAAAGCTTCTCCCAAACTTTGATAAAATAAGTTAACATTGGGATCAAGACTAATAGCTTGTTGATAGGCTGCGATCGCTTCATTCCCTAGTTGTTTGCGACTTAAAGCTTCTCCTAACCAATAATGAGATTGAGGCAAATTTGGATAAATTTCTACGCCCTTACTATAGAGTTCAAGAGCTTGATCTAATTTGCCTTTTTCAATTAAGGTTTTCCCAAAATCAATATAATCTTGAGGAGAAACACATTGAGGTTCTAAAATTAAAGCTTGATACCAAGCATCATGGGCTGCTTCTGGTTGATTCAGATTAATTAAAACCGTATATAAACTCTGATAAATTCGGGCTTGATTCGGTTGAAAATGCAGGGCGGTTTGATAGGATTGTAGGGCATCCTGCCATTGCTGTTGTTGAACATAAACCGTCCCCAAATTAGCATGAACCTCCGCCCAATCAGGTTTAAAATTTAGGGCTTTGGTATACCAAAATTTGGCTTCATCCAGTTTCCCTTGTAATTGTTTAGCTAACCCAATTGTACTGTAGGCTAAAGCAAAATTAGGTTGTAGTTTTAAGATTTGTTGACAAACTGCGATCGCTTCTTCATATTGTTTTTGAGCCAGATAACGAGAAGCTTGTTGATATAGAATGATCACAGAATTGTTGGGCATTTCAGATTGTTGCATGATTTTTTCCCGATAGAATATCCATAAAATTAAACAGGTTTTGTCACTCCGGCTAACTCCAGTAAACTC
>CAITND010000124.1 GCA_903893625.1 uncultured Oscillatoriales cyanobacterium | reverse complement strand
TGCAGCATCCACGCATTCTCTGACAGTTTGAAATTCGTTTAATTTCTGTTTCATCCATGTCTTTAAAACAGCCCACCAGTTTTCAATCTTGTTCAAGTCGGGAGAATATGGGGGCAGATACCAAATTTCACATCCGGCTTCATCTACATAAACTTTTCTGCTCTTCTCTATTAGCTCTAGTTTTTGAAGAAATTCTCGTCTTTTTTCTTCATCTCTTTCCCGATACCCATAAGTTTTTTTTTCGACTTATACCCAGTTTTCGACAAGCATAACTAATATTCTGTTGCGTCGCCTCACACCCCCATAATTGGGCCATTTGTTTTTGAGTCTTGTCACTATTTTCTTTGACAAATTCTCTAAATTTTTCGCTTCTCCTGAATTTTCGGTTGAGTTCCTACTCCTACAGGTCGGCTAGCCTGATAGTCTCCTGTTTCTCTTTCTTTTTTCAGCCATAGATCTAATGTGTTACGGCTAATTTTAAAAAAACGACTAACCTCTATTTTCTTTTTTCCTCTTTTCACGGCTGCGATCGCCTTAGAGCGTAAATCGTAACTATAAGGTGCTGGCATAACTATTTTCCACCATTAAGCTATTGCTGAATCTTATCATACTTCTGTCCTAACCATAGCGCGTAGCGCTATACTACTTTTAGATTGGAAACAACTGAGGAATTTAGGGCTTGTTGATTACTTCCTTGACTAGCTCCTCTAACATACTCGTAGTTGAAATCTAAATAATGAAATAAAAATCTTGAATTGAATAATTGGTTTGGAATAATAGCAGCAAAATTTTGATTAATGCTTGATTCAAACCCTAAGTAAGCGGCTTTTCCACGAGTCAATCCTTGCCCAATCATAGCAATAAGTATTGTTCCTACAGGTAGAATTTTTAAACTACATAAGCGTAAAGCATATTCAGATATAAATTCATTTGACTGGAAAATAAAACGATCATGAACTTGTCCAGTTGTTAACCAAGGAATTGTTCCTTCATGCCAAAATATAGGATTCTCGCGTGAAGGAGTAGTTCCATTCTCGATATAGCTTAATTCTCCAATCTTTCTCACATCCCACTCAACAGGAATACGCCCGATCGCGGAATCTTTAAACTGATGGGTAGCTTCGCTGCGGATGTTGCCATTTTCATCAATGCCTTTGGTGAGTAAGTCCTCAGAACTCATGTTGTGCTGATTCTCATATAAACTCAGGCGTTTAGCCACAGCAACCAGCGCATCCAGAGGTGAAGTGTAACTAATCTGTTGTTTTTGCATTTATTTGTACAGAATCATAATAAATATTTTTAAGGATATTTTAATCTGATAAATTTAGAGATTTTTTCAGAGCATTATGAACCAAAGAAATTAAATCAACGGGTAGAAAACCTAATTGTTTTACAAATAGCTCTTTGCTCACCGTTGCTATTTTATCAGTCCGAATCAAAGAACTCTTTTTCAGACCTGTTTGCTGAAAATTGAGATATTGCTCAGAAATCAGTACCCAATTATCTTGTAAAGCGATATCTGGTATTTTGGAGAATATACCAACAAGAATAACTTCTTCTCTATGAACAGAAATAATTAAAGCAGGTCTGAGCTTAGAAGACGTTAAATCGCTGAAAGGGAATCTAACTAGCCAAATTTCATTAGTTTTAGGCAACATCATTATAAATATCCTCTTCTGGATCGTTCCATTCAGCAAAACCTGTTTCTGCTAGTTGCATAATGGGAAAGACATTTATATCCTCATCTGTGAGTGATTTTGCGAACAAAGAAACCGCTTGTTTATCAACTGATAAATTCTGTTCATGTTCAAACAACAACGCCTCAATCCTTTTCCAATCATGGTAATTAATAATCACCGCCACAGGGTTAAAATCCTCATCTGTCACAATTTGCTTTTTTATAGCTGGCATTTTAGTTAGCTCCTAAATTGTTTAAATTCGATCCAGACTTCGATCCAGATTCTGACCTAGAGAGTAATCACCATCAACTCCTATGCCTAACTGACATATCCTAGTTTAACCAAAAATTCATTTAACTCTGTTAAAGTTTGCGATCATTCCACCTCTAACATTTCCACATTATCTACGGAATAAACAGCCTACCAACGCCCATATAGTTATCTATATTGATGGCAATCTCCACCAAACGATCGACACATTGCTCTCGATACTCAGTCTCATCTATACGACTTATATCTCCAATCGTCACAATCGGAAAAGAACTTAAAGAATTATGATCGCGCATTACCTGCTCCAAAGAATCTTTACCCTTCATATTGCGATTGGCAGTCAAAACCATCATTTGATTTGCTTGAGCATAATCCCAAACGACGCGATCGCTACTATTTTTTGATAAACCAGCCTCCCTAAAAGTGACAAACTCAATATTAATTAGATCCAGCCAACCACGCTTAATCAAAATACCAAGCAGGACAACAGCATAGCCATCTAAATTAAAATCAACCAAAAAATTTACGCCCAAACCAAACCACGCTCCTTTTTTTGCTGTTCCAATCTTGCTAAAAGCTCCAATTGTGAAGCAGTGCGTGGCTTAGTGGCAATTCGATCAAAATGTTCACGATTTTTATCTTGCCAATATTGATAAATCTCCTCCCGCGTCGCCCGTACCTCTTGATATTCAGCCTCCACCTCAACAGGATGATCCGCAATGTAAGCCAAAGCCACATTTATTTCCGCATCCGTCAAATTAAAGCGATCGCGGATCAACTTCGGCGGATAATCAGCCCTGAGTAAATCCATCACATCATACAAAGAGATCCGAGAACCAGAAATAGTTAGCCCGCGCTCAGTACGAATAATATCTAAATCTTGATTACTCATCTGAAGTTAGCTCCTAAATTATGGAAAAGTGATATAACCTAGCTTAACCAAAAATTCGTTCAACTCTCCTAAACAGGACTTACGCAGCTACGCTATGCGTAGCGTAGCCCTGTATGGAAAATCGCGTTTTCTAACTCCTGGGTATGGAACCCAACTGAACAATTTAAAAACAGACAGTAATCAATGCTAAAATAGGAAGATGATGATACAGTAT
>CAITND010000123.1 GCA_903893625.1 uncultured Oscillatoriales cyanobacterium | reverse complement strand
TCCCAATTGCCTCCAATTCCGGGAACTAACGGACAAGGTAATAATTCCCAATTGCCTCCAATTCCGGGAACTAACGGACAAGGTAATAATTCCCAATTGCCTCCAATTCCGGGAACTAACGGACAAGGTAATAATTCCCAATTGCCTCCGAATCAAGATGATATTTTGACGGGAACTACCGGAAATGATTATTTAACAGGTTATCGAGGAAATGATGTCCTTACGGGGAATTCTGGGGACGATATTCTGTTAGGAGGACGAGGACTTGATTCCTTGACTGGCGACGATGGTAATGATTTATTAGATGGTGGTGGTGGGAAAGATATTCTCACTGGTGGCGCTGGTGTTGATACCTTTGTATTGACAGGTAAATTTAGTTATCCTAACGCTGATTTTGCAGATGTTATTATGGATTTTCAGCCGGGAACTGATCGTATTTTACTCAAAGGGGTTGAGAATATTTCTAATCTAAATATTGTTCAAGGTACTGGTGCTTCTGCCAATGATACTATCGTTAATATTGGGAATACAGGACAAGTTTTAGCTATCTTTAAAGGAGTTACGTCTACAAACATTAATCCTTCAGATTTTACTCTGGGTTAACTGTTTTTATCTCCATTAGACCTCTTGCGACCCTAGCTAAAACCTGCGTCATTCCGTTTATTTTAATAATGGTTTTAACGACTTTTGCAAGAGGTCTAATATTTAAAATATTGCTCTTATCCTAACTTTTGAATTGCCCATTTTGCCCTAGCTCGAACTGCCAGAATATCATCGGTATTCGCTAGTTGTTGTAACTGTTCTTTAATTTTAATGAACCATTCCGGCTGAGTTTTTTGAATAGTTATTGCTAAATTCTGTAAACCAAAAACTCCCGCATATCTAACAATCCATTCCGGGTCTTCTAAGGTTTTTTGTAATATCATTAAAGTCTGAAATTGAGCATCAGGAAGTTGTTCAGGAGGTAATTTATCCCATTGAATATTTCCTAATCCTCTCGCTGCTGCGCGACGAACACTTAAGGAAAAATCACTGCCTGCGGATTCTAATAAAACCTCTAAAGCACGGGGATCACCAATATCGGATAAGGCACGAATAGCCCAGGCTCTTGCCCCATAATTATAACCATCCAATTGTTCTAATAAGGGGATAACCGCAGGTTCACCCAGTTGAGTTAATCCATCAATGGCAGCAACCGCAGCCCCAGGATTATTATAGCCTAAAACAGTAATTAATGTCGGAATTGCTTCAACAGAATTAGCTTGAGCTAAAGCAAAAACTGCTTTAAATAAAGAAGCAGCAGAGTCCGCTTTTTTAACAGCTTGAATTAAGGTTTGTATGGTCATATTTTAGATATTGAGTTTCAGATTTCAAAGAATAGTAAATACAGTTTTTTATAAAAGAGAATCCATTAACTCCATCACTTCAATCGCTGATTTTGATAAGTTAAAATCAGGAGTATCTGTTAATTGATGTTCTAAAACACCTTTTAAGGCAATTAATTTTAAACTATTTTCTGCTAGGGTGTTAGAGATCGCTTTTGCCCCTGGTAAATACCCAATTGCTCCTAAATCCATTAAAGCAGTACGACGTAAGGTTAAATCATTACCTTTTAAAGCCTCTGTTAACCGTTCTCCATAGCTATTTTCTCCGGTTAATTGATACATTGCCCTCAATGCAGCATACTGAACTTTAGGGATTGAATGCTCTATAAACGGTTGAACTAATGGAATCGCAACAGTCGCTTTTAAACTGCCTAATGCTTCTAAAATCGCCTCATAAGGTTGGACTAAATAGGGTTTTCCGGGAACCCGTTGGGCGGCTTCTATTCCCCCTGCTAATAATTTTATTAAGGCGGGAACACAACAATCATCCCCTAACTGTTCTAAGGATTGGGCGGCGGCTTCTCGCACATAAACATCAGAACAATCTAAACATTCAATTAAGGCAGAAACTGCTCGTTTATCTCCTAATTTTCCTAACGCTCTAGCGGCATTTCGTCGTAAGGGATAACCCCCTTCTTCAGTGCGATCAGATTCATCTTTTAATGCTAGAATTAACGCATCCACCGCCGCAGGTTCATTAACTCGAAAGCGTCCTAACCACCAAGCTGCATAATAGCGACGTCCTAATTCTTCATGCTGAAGATTAGCGATCGCTTGTTCAATCGTTAAAGACTCCTCCTCTTGAGCAGTATTATTCCCTGTTGATTCAGATCCGAAGTCTGGCATTATGTTAAAGTGTATTATTTTCAACCTTATTAATCATACCAGGAGTTTGATCAAGGCGGAATCAGGATTGAAATTCAACTCAAAGGTCTTCTTTTTTGTGTTTTTGACTTTATACATAAAAAAATGGTTAGTTGTTTTAGATCTAAAACACCTAACCACAAATCTTGATTTTTAAATTCAACTAGAATCAGTTCAATTGTTAAATTCAGTTCTGAATTTCGATCAACTGAACTAGAGAATAATGGTGATTATTCTGGCTCGGAAGTTAAAGGTTGTTCTGGCTCAGAAGTTAAAGGTTTTCCTGGCTCAGAAGTTAAAGGTTGAATGCTGACAATTTTTGCACCCATCCGCGTTAAACGCTGCATTTCTTGGTTCATGCGGTTGTAGGGAACAACAACAAATTGGCTGGAGCTAGAACGAATCTGATACCCCGTTTTTTCGGTTTCATCCGATTGACGTAAACCAACTACTTCATAGCGAAAAAAGCGATTTCCCGATGGGGAAGCCGATGATTGTCCAACTGCAATTTGACCTAACATGAGTTTAAATTAATCTGAATACAGTTCTACAAACCAGATGAACAGGGATTGCTAATCAGCGCACCCTGGTCTTCATGAAAACAGTCGTGAACTACCCACACTTCTCTGAGAGTCAGTGTGGGCTTCTTGCGGAAGAAGCTAAACAGGCGTAATGCTAGCGACTTTACCGCCTTGGCGTCGAATTTCCTGAAGAAAAGGAGTCAGCCGTTCGTAATCAACAATAAAGGATTTGCTGCTTCGACGAACTTTAGGATAGCGACGTTCACAAATTCCAGCCACTTCAACCCGATAGCTGCGGCCAGATTTTCCTAAAACGCCACCCTTGCTGAATCCAGTAGAGGGAACCACACCTTGACCAGAAGCACGATAAGACCAACCATCGCTACCACCACTGGGGCCAATAATCGTAGAAACGCTATTTGCGCCCAGTTCCGTCGCCAAGCGAGACGCATTCCCACCTAATTGAGAGCGATCGCTATTGGCATAACCCCGATACAACCGGAATATCCGAGTAAAACCAACGCTTCTTTGCCCCCGTTGAAATTCAAAGGCGCGACAGTAGGGAACAATATTTTCCCCAAAGTTTTCTAGGTATTCGACTGAATCAATATAGGAATCAACATCAGCGTCATAACCTTGATTTTGATATAAATCTAAGTGAAAAGTCACTTCAGACTCATCATAGGGAGCGCGACCCAGTAAATGTTTGGAATGGAGTTCAATTACACGGGTCTGAAAATTCGGGTAGAAAAACTTGGTTTTGTACAGTTCTGATTTAGCAACGGAACGCACAAACTCCCGCACGGTGACGCTGCCATCACACAACAGAGATTCAGCACCTTTGAGGCGCTCAGAACTCATTAAATAATCGTTACCCAGAAGTTGACGATAAACGGCACGAATCACCTGTTGAGCATCGTCCGAACTCCAATTGGGTCGCAGTTCAACACGAGGCGTTTCTTGGAACGCAGATGTTCCGAGCCTAGATGCTGCTGTTGTAATAGCCACCTAAAATCCTCCTCTTACTAAGAACATGATTGAGAATCGAGTTAAGAATGTAGCGTACAACGATTCACTTTTAGATATTGATCTATCAGAGATATAGAGTCCAAGCCTTCCATTTTAAGAGTCAGCCCGAACTCTAAATCCTTAGACATCAACAGCTATTCAGCTTTTAATGAATGAGATTATGCCAAAGTAATTCTCATCACCCGTCCCCCGGCGCGATGAATCCGCTGCAACTGAGTAGACAGTTGCTCATAGGGTACGGTATATTCAGTGGTGGTACGGCGCACTTGTGGCTGAAACTGTGTTGCTTTTTGAATCACAGTCAGGCGGTAGAGTTGTCCACGACTACCGCCCGTCGTACCCACTAAACTTTCCCCACTCTCAGGAGTTTGAATCGGAGAAGCCAAATTCCGAGCTAATTCCCAAGTTAAGCGACTTTGCTTTTGGTTTTGAGCGCGATCGCTGCTGGCATACCCACGATAGAGGGTAAACAAGCGGTTAAAACCTAGAGTTTTATCTCCTTTTTGGGTGGAAAAGCCCCGATAATAGGGAACAATATTTTCCCCAAAATTCTCCAGATATTCTGGGGAGTCTAGGTAAGAGTTGATTTCTGCTTCAAAGCCTTGATTGGTGTAGAGATTAACGTGAAACGCAATCTCTGACTCATCGTAAGGGGCGCGACCGAGCAGATGCTTGTAATTTAACTCGATAAACCGAGTCTGAGAATTAGAGTAAAAAAACTTAGTCCGGTAAACCTCGGATAAAGCAATAGCTCTGACAAAATCCCGAACGGTAATTTGTCCTTGGCGCAGTAAAGATTCCGCGCTGGTGAGCCGTTCCCGCGACATCAGGTGTTCGTTGCCCATCACCTGACGATATGCTGCCACAATCACGGTTTGCACGTCTGCTTCCGTGTAGTTGGGGCGCAGTTCTACGGGTTTTGTTTCTTCAAAGGCCCGGATACCAAGTCGGCTACCTTCAAGCAAGCCAACCATATCCTTATGCTCCGTAAGAGATTTTCAAAACAGACAAGACAAAAAAAGAAAAACTTTATTAATGTCGGACACCGACGGTAATAACTAAAGATGCCCGGAGCGTTAAACAACCGTTAACCCAGTTGCTAACAGCTATTTACCGTTCCGGGCATCAAGCGCGCTAAGTCTAGCTCAGAGCGTTGATAGCATAATCGATGTAGGAGTTGGCTTCAACAGCTGCGTCGCCACTTAAGCCATGATTGGCTTTGATGTACTTCAGAGCTTCAATATACCAGCTAGGAGACAGTTCAAAAGCCCGGTTGATTTCATCAACACCAGCAATCAGATACTCGTCCAGAGGCCCTGTACCACCAGCAATTAAGCAGTAGGTAATTTGACGGAGGTAGTAACCGATGTCACGAGAGCATTTTTGTTGACCACGCTCGCTAGAAGCGTAGTTGGGCCCTTGCAGTTGTTTGGTGTAAGGGAATTTGTTATACACTGCTTGGGCAGCACCGCTGACGAGGCTGTCAGATTTTGAAGCCAAAGCTTTAGCAGCTTCTAAGCCAGCTTTGGCTTGACGAAAACGTCCGAAAGCAACTTGCAATTCAGTGCTGCTTAAGAAACGGCCTTGAGAATCGGCGGTTGTCACTGCTTCAGTCAGGGGGGTTTTCATGCTTGAGTTATCTCCCTATGGGTTTACAAAGTTGAGGTACAAATTGAAGTCGTTTAATTAGACTTCTATGGAGTTATGAAAATCGGATTTTAGAAAAATTAGGCGACAGCAGCCGCAGCACGATCAAAGTAGCTGGCGATTTCAGAAGCCAGGGCACTACAATCTCCAGGAGTAATTCCTGCGGGATCGTTAACGATAGCCAGAGCGGCAGCTTTCATTTTGCCAATGCCAACGGCGACAGAACCACCAGGAACGCCCAGAGCCAGGTAGGTTTCACGCAGACCATTTAAGCAACGATCATCCAGAACGCTAGCATCTCCAGCGAAAACTGCGTAGGTGACATAACGTAAGACGATTTCCAGGTCACGGATGCAAGCAGCAATACGACGGTGAGTGTAAGCATTACCGCCAGGAGCGATCAGTTGAGCTTGATCATCAAACAGAGAGCGAGCTGCATTGGTAACGATGGCGGAAGCGCTACCTGTGATGCGGTTAACCGCATCTAAACGTTTGCTGCTTTCGGCAACCAATTGGCTGAGAGCATCGATTTGACCAGCGCTTAACAGTTCGCCGCGTGTATCAGCTTGAGAAACTACCTTGGTAAAGGCATCAAACATGGATTAATCTCCTACTTGACTTGCTTAACTTTGTTTTCGACTCAAAGCAAAATGATGGGTTTTCCCGATTCTGACCCTTGAGAGTCTCTCTAGTTTGGCCATTGTTACCGTTTTCTGGAGTAACCGTAGCATCACTTAGAAGAACCTTAGAAATCTTACACCATTTTATGAAAGGACATTAAACTTTTTTAATCAAATGTTAATCAATTGTTGGGAGACCAACATTTGGCTGTCGTCTTTGCCCTTCAGATATTAGTTATACAATGCTGTCGCCAATTGTTACGTTAAAAATTATTACGAACGATTTCTTCGGTAAGGAACACAGTCCCCTTTTCCTCATTATTGCTGCTAAGTGAAAATACCTAGATAGAAAATTGAATTCCGCCGTTAATCCCGCCCCTACAACAATCCGTGAAATCCGTGAAATCCTCTAAATCCGTGATCAATATCGGATGCGTGGGTCAATACAGGCATTGAGGACATCAATTAAGATACTGGCAAGAACAACAATCGCCGCGAAAAACACAACAATCCCTTGCACCGTTGGATAATCGCGTAAACTAATCGCTTCATATAACCGATTGGCTAACCCCGGCCAGGAAAAGGTCACTTCCGTTAAAATTGCCCCCCCTAATAAAGCTGCAAAGGTTAAACCCAAAACCGTAATTACCGGAATCATGGCATTTTTCAACGCATGGGCCAGAACAATTCGCAATTCGGGAATGCCTCTCGCCCTGGCTGCTTCGACATAATCCGCTTTTAAGGTTTGTTTGAGATTCACCCGCACAATGCGCTCAAAAATACCGCTTAACAATAACCCTAACGTTACACAGGGTAAAAACAAGTAATACAGTGCGACCCCCAATTGCATCCAATTTCCCGTAAATAAACTATCAACGGTATATAAACCCGTCCAACCAACAGGAGTGGGAATGGTTACGGGAAACCGAGTTCCCAAGGGAAACCAACCCAATTGCACCGCAAATATTAACTGAAATAGCATCCCCGCCCAGAAGGGAGGAACTGCATAGGTAATAATTCCAAATAAACGCCCCCCTGTATCCCAAACCGTATCAGGATGAGATGCCGCCACCGCCCCAACGGTAATTCCCAGCGCTAAAGCCACAATCATGCTAAACAGAGCTAATTCAACCGTTGCGGGGAAATGATTTTGGATAATTTGCCAAACGGTTTCTCCGCGACTGGTGAGGGACGTTCCTAAATTCAAGTGCAGGAGGTTGCCCATATAGTCAAAATATTGTTGCCACAGAGAACCCTTTAAACCCAATTGCGATCGCAACGCTTCTTTGGCAGCTTCCGGCGCACGGGGGCCAAGAATTGCATCTACTGGATCTCCAGGTGTAGCGCGTAACAACAAAAAAACCACTGTGGTAATTGTCCACAGCATTAACGGAGCCAGCAGTAAACGAGTAAAGACGTAATATTGTAAAGCTCTGGAACGAGACATATCAGTAATCAGTAATCAGTAATCAGTAATCAGTAATCAGTAATCAGTAATCAGTAATCAGTAATCAGTAATC
>CAITND010000122.1 GCA_903893625.1 uncultured Oscillatoriales cyanobacterium | reverse complement strand
CCTTGAATGGCTGCTCTTGATAATCCCTTCCCTGTAGTTTTATATGTTTCTTGGCACAAGTTTAAGGCGTAATTCCAATACCATCGGCAACAGCCAAAGCTTTTGGCTAAGGCTATTTCTTGCTCAATAGTTGGATAGATACGGTACTTGTAAGCTTGAAACATTATCGCTTTCAAAAATCTTTGATAAAGTCTAACACATTATTGTTAATTTTGTCGGGATTGACCGAACTTGCATTAACTTGGGGGAGTCCGTGTATCCCACGCTGATTTCTAGTATTTTTTGGCTTGGAGAAATTCAGCGTGGGACTTACCGCTCCCCCAAACCCCCTCTTCAGTTAAAAAGTAGTCGAATTGTTCACCCTGATCCCATTGACTCGTTATCCTCGCCGTTATCGGGGTATAGACACAGTACCCAATGGACTCTCGCACCTCTAGACTAGGCCTTGTTGATTTTCTCGATCGCTTCTTCTACAGATGGCTGTAAGGAGAGAAACTTTTCTAAGCGAACCAATTTAACAGTTTGAGTTACACGAGGATTGGAAACAATCTGTAAGGTTCCTTCGCTATTTTGCGCTTTTTTCACAAGCTGCACTAGCGCCCCTAATCCCGAACTGTCTACAAAATCTATCTGGGAAAGATCCAATATAATGTGTTTGGGGCCTTTTTCAATATATTTACCTACCACCTTGCGAAAGGTGCCTTCTGAGAAAGCATCCATCAGTCCAGTGAGGCGAAAGAGTTGATAGTTATCTTTTACATCCCGTGTACCCCGTAAGCTCACGGTTAAATTAAGTTGCTCAGGAATGATACCCTCCTAACTACATAAAACTTGACATCGCCGATCCAGTATAGGGGCTTTTTGATCAATTGTCTACTGAGTTAGGAGGGAGAGAGTGATTTAATTTTGTTCTTTCTGTTGTTGCATCGCTTGAACGAAGCGCTCAAACAGATAGTCCGCGTCATGGGGGCCAGGACTGGCTTCGGGGTGATATTGAACGGAAAACAAAGGTAAAGTTTTGTGTTTTAATCCCGCAACGGTGTGATCATTGAGGTTGAGGTGAGTAATTTGTACATCCTCAGCAATCGTATCAGGATCAATAGCAAACCCATGATTTTGACTGGTAATTTCAACCTGCTGTTGTGCTAAACCTGCGGGTTGATTTAAGCCCCGATGCCCAAATTTGAGCTTAAAGGTTTCGGCCCCCAAGGATAAGCCTAAAATTTGATGACCCATACAAATCCCAAACACGGGTTTGTCAGCCTTAACTAAGGCTTTAGTCGTGGTAATTCCTTCAGTAACGGCGGACGGATCACCTGGGCCATTAGAGAGGAAGATCCCATCGGGATTATATTTCAGAATCTCTTCCGAGGAAGTATCAGCCGGAACTACAATCACCCGACAGCCATAACTCGCTAACCGTCGCAGAATATTGCGTTTCACCCCAAAATCTAACGCCACAACGGTATAGCGGGGTTGTTCTTCCCGACTGGTGGAGTCACTAAATTCCCAAGCGGTTTCTGTGGGTTCTAACCATTGATATGCTGTTTTGGTTGTAACTTCTTTCACCAAGTTCAACCCGGCCATACTGGGCGCTTGTTCAACTAAATTTCGCAGTTCGCCAGCATCTAAAATTTCAGTGGAAATCGCGCCATTCATCGCTCCAACGGTGCGAATTTTGCGGGTAAGGGCACGGGTATCAATCCCATAAATACCGGGGATATGGTGCTGTTTCAAATAGTCTGGTAGGGACTGAGTGGAACGCCAATTACTAGGACGGTGACAAATATTACGGGCAATGGCCCCTCGAACATGGGGAAAAGCGGATTCTTCATCGTCGGGGTTAACCCCAGTATTGCCTAACTCTGGATAGGTAAAGGTGACAATTTGTCCACAATAGCTGGGATCAGTCAATACTTCTTGATATCCGGTCATACCCGTATTAAAGACAACTTCCCCAATGACGGTGCCTGGAGCGCCAAATGACCAGCCTGTATAGGCGGTTCCATCAGCAAGGACAAGTAAAGCAGGTTGTGCAGAGGTCAGGGACATTTAATTTGGTCTACCTTTAATCTGGAATCACCTCAATATTATTCCAGAGTAACGCATGGATCTTGTCCTGTGTTGTCATTACCTGACTTTAGGGAATGGGGAATAGGGAATTACGAATTACGAATTACGAATTACGAATGGGCAATAGGGAATTGGGAATTGGGGAACAGAGGGAAATTGAACCGACTTCCTAATAACTAATTTGTAGGGTGACGGAGGCTCTGACTTGTTGTTCTCCTCCGACAACGGGAGTAGGGGGGGCTGCTGCTACCATCGCATCTGCTTTATACATGACAGGCATGGGGACTGGGGAACTGGCATTATTAACTTGAATACCGATAATTTCTCGACGGGTTAAATTTAAAGCCCCTAAAACGGCATTGGCTTGACGTTCTGCTTCTTGGGTGGCGAGTTTTAAAGCCTGTTGTTGGGCGGCGTTAATTTCAGCATCGGAGGCAACGAAACTAACACCATCAATGCGGGTCGCCCCGGCTTTAACGGCATCATCTAATAAACTTCCGACATTTTCGGTTTTCAATTTGAAACTGACGGTATTGGTGGCAGAATACCCCGTTAAGCGTTGTTGATCGTTGGTATAACTGTAGGTGGGGTTGAGGCGAATTCCGGTAGTTTCCAGTTTTTCAACATGGCGAGATCGCAGTAATTCTATCACCGCATTCGTTCGTCTGGCGGCTTCTGTTTGCACTTCTTCGGCGGTTTTCCCCAAGACTTCAACCCCTAACTGCACTTGGGTTTGAGTCGTTGGGATCGCCACAACACCTTCACCACTGACTGTTAGGGTTCTGATCCGTTGTTCTTGGGCAAAAACAGGAGCAATGAAGGGAATACTGACCAATCCTAAACTTAAGGATAACGCGGTAATCAGACTCCAAGGATTAATCGAACAAGAAGATTGAGTTAAGGGCATTTTGGACGTTCTCTCAAGTGCGAAAGGGGTATAACCATCAGGATATTAACTTTTAATGTAGAAGGTGTTTTTACCCTGGCTGTTCCTCAGTTTCGCTCAATTATCCTCAAATTCAGGATGATCTCGGTAGAGACGTGCCATGGCACGTCTCTACACAGGAGTCAATTAAAGTTGATCAACTTGACGTTCTAGTTGATCTTGAATATTTTTAGGAATATTGGTTAAAAAATCTAATCCTGTATTTATTTCAATTTCATCAACAGAAACACGATAATCTCGCCAATCATGTTTTAATCGGTTTGAGTTAGGTATTTTCACAGCAATAACGCGGGTATTTTCCGTTATTTTTTGATTGGCTTGATCTAAAATAACGATAACTTTCCAATTCCATTCAGGAACGGTAATATTACCTTTAGCAATAGTTCCAAGTTTACCAGAAACCCCGGCAATAATATACAATTCTTTTCCGTCTTGAGCTAGATCTCGGCAGTATTGTTCTAAATCACTCCAAATGCCTCGATTTAACTCCGGGGCTTGGGGAATAATATTAGTCAGGAGAAAAGTAGTGCTATTATGATCGGGGGTATTGGTGCGATCGCCAGAGGGAACTAAATGACCTCGATCATAACCTGTTCCGCGATAATCATTCGGTTGAAGTTGATACCATCCTTGAGGTAAATTCTCATCCGGTCTAAAATTATTTTGACGTTTGACGGTTCCTAACCAAGATTGATTCAGTTGCCAACTCACCCAATTTGCAGTTCCCGTTTTACTATTGTAAGATAAAACAAATTCAGGTTTTTCCATCAAAAAATTAGAGGAATTTTGAGGATCAGCCGTTGCTTGACTAGGGTTGCCCAGTTTCAGATGAATATCCGATGCCGTTGGCGATTTAAACAGAGTTTGACACCCGGTTAAAGTCAGTACAAGAGTAAATCCGAGGCTAAAACCGTGTAAAATATTTAATCTTGATAAACTTCCTAATTTCATCTTGATTCTAAATCCCGATTTATATTATCAATAATCAGCCTATTCGTCTCTAAATTATATCACCCCACCTCTAAAACCAATAACTGATCATCAAATAGGATTGCTATATCATTTATTGTTTGTCAATTATAGCATTCTTCAAAATTTGTAAGGTTTGGGAAAATTGAGTTTTTGAGATTCGAGAAAAAACACTAGCCATTTTAGGAGCGATCGCGCTACAATCAATACGGTCTGAAACCCATTTTATAGGAATTTGTAATCAATCTTAGATCAATCGGTATGACTCCACTCAAAAATTACTACAGTACGTTACAAGTTAACTCCACATCGACACCCGCAGAAATCAAACAAGCCTATCGTCGATTAGCGAAAATCTTTCATCCTGATAGCCAAACAAAATCGGCAGATCATGACCGAATTATTCAGATTAATGCGGCTTATGAAGTATTAAGTGATCCCCAAAAACGTCAATCCTATGATCGACAACTTTCTTTAGCAACAAATCCCTATTCAAATCCTGTAAAACCTTATGTTTCTAAACCTCAACAACAAGCAACAGATGCCGATGCAGAATTAACCATCTGGATTAATAAAGTCTATAAACCGATTAATCGCTCCATTAATCAAATTTTAAAACCCTTAAAATCGGAAGTCGATAAACTATCCGCCGATCCCTTTGATGATGAATTAATGGAAGCGTTTCAAACCTATATTGAAATTTGTCGAAATGCTCTACATCAAGCTGAAAAATTATTCCGTTCTCAACGAAATCCATCTCCGGTGGCTGGAGTTGCAGCCCATATTTATTATACCCTGAATCATTTAGATGATGGACTTAATGAATTAGAAACCTTTACCCTCAATTATGATGATTCTTCCCTACACACAGGTCAAGAATTCTTTAGAATTGCCTCTCGTTTACGTCGAGAAGCACAGGAAGAAATGAAAAAGATTTCCTAAGATCTAAAGAGGTGTTATAGTCTAACCTATATTCTTAGCCAATTGCAACCGTTATGGATACAATAATTTATTTACCTAATCCCCTGGAATTGCAAATAGATCTAACAGATGAACAATATTTTCAACTTTGTCAAAATAACCGATATTATAAATTTGAGCGATCGGCAACAGGAGAATTAATTATTATGTCACCAACAGGGGGTGAAACCGGAAACCGTAACTTTAACCTAGCGGTTAAATTAGGAATCTGGAATCAACAAACAAAACTCGGATTAGCCTTTGATTCTTCAACAGGTTTTAAACTACCAAATGGTGCAGATCGAGTGCCGGATTTATCTTGGATAAAATTAGAAAAATGGAATGCCTTAAACCCAGAACAAAAAAAGAAATTTCTGCCTTTATGTCCAGATTTTGTAATTGAATTACGTTCAGAAACCGATACTCTCAAAACCCTCAGAAACAAAATGCAAGAATATCTGGAAAATGGGACTCAACTCGGTTGGTTAATTGATCCTCAAAATCAGCGTGTAGAAATCTATCGTTTAGGAAAAGAAGTTGAAATTTTACAATCTCCTGTTAGTATATCGGGGGAAGAAGTTCTTCCGGGGTTTGTATTAGATTTGCCAGAAATTTGGAATGTCGGTTAAAATATAAAAATCCTAAAAATGCTATAATTTAAACAAAACTTTAGTAACAACCATGAGTATGTTAGTCTCAGATGAAATTATACAAGCCAGTGGCTTATCAGAACAGGAACTTTTATTGGAAATTGTGATGATGCTGTTCCAAAAAGACAAAATTAGCTTAGGAAAAGCAAGTGAATTGCTTGGAATACATCGAATGCAATTTCAGAAATTACTGGCTGATCGTGGTCTTTGTGTTCATTATGATGTAGCTGAATTTCAAGAAGATCTCAAAACGTTACAGGAAGTCGGTTCGTAATGATAATTGTGAGCAACACTTCGCCCATTTCAAATTTAGCAAAAGTTGGGCAAATTAACCTTTTAGAACAACTATATAAAACAGTTATGATTCCTACTGCGGTTCATGATGAATTGCTGGATGAGAGGGCTGGAGAGACTGTCGTTAAAGCAGTTAAATCAGCAATTTGGTTAAAAATACAACCTGTTCAGAATCAAGAATTAGTAAACGAACTACGAAATGTTATAAATTTGGGAGAGGCTGAAGCGATCGCTCTTGCTGTTGAAGTAAATGCAAGCCGACTGCTGATCGATGAGCGTTTAGGTAGACAAGTAGCGACAAACCAAGGATTAAGAATTATTGGAGTGTTTGGTGTTCTGTTGAGTGCGAAACAGCAAGGGTTAATCACAGGAGTTAAACCTATGATGGATGATTTGATCTCTCAAGCAAATTTTCGAGTGAGTAGTAAACTCTATGCAGATGTTTTAATAGCAGCAAATGAATAGGTTTATGACTCTGAAAATGTAAATCTTGCAAAAACGCAAGATAACATTGGTATCTAGGAGATATCTAATCATTCTTCGTAAATACACTCACGGCTAAAGGCTTCATCGGGTAAGCTCACACTTGTTGTAGGGAGTTGAGAAATCCAATCACGGAATTCTATAGCCCGTTGTGTTGGTGTTGCTTTTTGCCACAATGAAACAAAAGATGATGTCACTTGACTAGATTGAGATTCCATTAAACTAATGAAATTGGCAACTTTCTTGAGTTGATCTTCATTAAGTTTGTCTAATTCTTGTTTAATTTTTTCTCGTAGCATAACTAATGGTGGGGTAGAATCCTATTGATTATATCCTAAGTTTAGTTCCGTTTAGTTCAGGAAACCGGATTTCTGACCGTTATTGATCGACTGAAACAAGATTTTTTTATTAAACCTGGTTGCTGTATAAGTTCTGAACAAGTTACGATCTCCTTTGAAAATAAAAAGCTATCATAGTATTCTATTATAGAAATAAACCCAATTTTTTCAAGAAATCGGGTTTGTGGGGTTGATTTTATTCAACTGAATATTTCTATCAATCATTATTTATTAAGACGAAATTCGGTTCCAGTAAAACCTCTCTGACCTGCTAATAGACAGGACTCATAAATGTTGGGTGCATTACCGACCCACCGACAAAAATCAGCCCTTCCATCTCCATTGACATCCTGCATTGATCTAGGCATATCATTATATCCCTTATCAATTCCTACTCCAGAATTAAACGTAAACTGATTATTGGGGTCAAAACCATCATTAGTTGCTAAATGACAAGATAAGAAAACTTTTGGTTGATTACCAACAAAACGGCAAAAATCAGGCTTTCCGTCCGCATTTACATCCACCATCCATTTAGGGAGATCGCTCCATCCTCTATCCGCACCCATTGGTGCTGCTAGAGATGATTTCATCACAAATATTGAGCTTATACCTAATATAGTCAGGAATATTTTTTGGCTTTTGTTTTTCATATATTTACCACTTCAAAGACTATTATTTACAAGTCTTACCATTATATTATCCTATATAATTAGAGTTTTTATAGTTAAAAGTATGATTTTGTAAGCTGTTTTGTTAGTGTTTTCAATGTTTATATTTGAAAAATGTTGGTAATTGTTGGTAATTGTTTAGTATAATAGGAGTAATCATGACATCTACGATACTGTATGACTCTGGACGAAATGTTAAAACTGGCTGATGATTTGGTATTTGCTAAAACAGGTCAGCACCTTACTGACTTACAGGAAAAAGTTGTATGGGGAACTATACAAGGAGAGACTTATGAGAAAATTGCAGAAGACTTTCATTGCAACGAGAGCTATGTTAGAGATATTGGATCAAAGTTATGGCATATTTTTTCAGAATCATTAGGAGAAGAAGTTAATAAATCAAATTTAAGATCAGCAATGCAGAGATTACAAATTTCCCTATTTTCATCAAATTCCCTACAAGAATCTGTACAGATTAGTAACATTAATTTTTGTGAAAAAACAAGACAACCGCCAGATATACCTAGCTCAAATTCAGATTATCAACAACCCCCAACTGAAAATCACGAATTAAGTGAAATGCCAGAATTAGGTGTTTTTTACGATCGCACTTCCGAACTCGAAACCCTAAAAACCTGGATTTTACAAGAATGTTGTCGCTTGATTACAATTACAGGTATTAGTGGAATTGGCAAAACCCAACTTACGGTAAAACTTATACAAAAAATCCAACATAGTTTTGAATATATTCTTTGGTACAATTTAGATCACGCCTCAAGTTTTACTGAATTTAAAGCCGAATTAATAGAATTATTTGACCCAAATACAGACAGTGAATTAATCGCCAAAAAAGGAAAGCGTTTAAAACCGATTAAATATTTACAAAAGCATCGCTGTTTAGTTATTATTGATAATATTCATTACCTGTTTTGTGGTAATCAACTAGCAGGACAATATCAACCAGAATATGAAGAATTTCGCTATTTATTCAAACAAATAGAAGAATTACCCCATCAAAGTTGCTTTCTGCTCATTGGTTGGGAACAACCCATAGAATTAGCTGAAATTAGAAGCTCAAATCCTAAATTTAAAACCCTAACCCTTAGAGGATTAGAAACAACAGCTATAGCAGAGTTTTTTCGAGATCAAGAATGGGGAGCAGATGAGAAATTAATCAATATAATTCATCAATATCAAGGAAATCCCTTATGGTTAAATATAATAGCAAATTTTATCCCAGAAATTGAAGATTTTGGGGATAAAATCATCGAAAATAATACTATTTTTTTACCCCAAAGTTTAAGGGATAATTTACAACAGCAATTTAATCGTTTATCCCCAACCGAAAAACAAGTTCTATTAGAATTAGTTCAGCAAGAGCAACCTGTAAATTTAGCCCAACTTTTGATCAGGGGACAAATTCCTTCCTCAGATTTACTCAATGTCCTACAATCTCTATTGAGGCGGTGTTGGCTAGAAAAGCAAGACCATCTCTACTGTTTACCTGCTGTTATTCGGCAATATATCACAGATCTGAATCAGATCGCCCCACCTCAAAAAACGTAGTAAGCCCTTTAGGGCTAAGAGTCCTGAAGGACTCACTACGAGATTTTGTAGTAAGCCCTTTAGGGCTAAGAGTCCTGAAGGACTCACTACGAGATGCTTCCCAGAATGATCACCCAAAAACTCTAAGTATAAATACTCGATCCAGACTTTCTGAATAAATCTGTAGCTTACGTTACAAAATTTTAAGATTTTGCACCAATGTCATGTATTTTTAACTCAAGGGGGGATATAATAGGAAGGTAAGCACAAAAGATTATTAAAGAAAGTCCATGCTGAACAAAAACTTACTCAGAAATTCCGTTAAACTCTCCGATGTCCATCGGGCTAACATCCAAAAAAGATTAGAACATCGCCTGGAAGTCGCTAGAGCCAATGGGGATGAAAATCTGATCCGTGCTCTTGAAGCCGAAATGCGCCAGATATAAAAGTTATCAAATTCCAACAATACCTAAATTCGACTAGGCGGTGGTGAAACCTGTTTGTGTTAACCTTAGTCCTAGTGGAATATATGATTAAAACTTTCTCTAAAGCCTGGTTGAATCAGATCACCAGGCTTTCTGGTTTATCTAATTAACGGCCCCCGACAACTACATTTTTCATGCGGACATGGGGCCCCCCAACGCTGACGGGTAAGGGCATTTGTCCCCCTTTACCACAGCCCCCATTGGTGTAAAGTAAATCATTGCCAATGGCTTCAATATCTTTGAGGGTTTGAAACACATTTCCACTCAGAGTCACATCACTAACGGGTTCAGCAATTTTACCGTTGCGGATCATATATCCTTCGGCGGCGGCAAAGGTAAACATTTCCCCATTGGTCTGTCCTCCCAACATTCGGACAGCATAAACCCCTTCTTCAATATCACTAATCATTTCTTCAAAGGTGCGATCGCCCGCTTCAATGGCCGTATTTGTCATTCGCACAATAGGAGGATAAGTTGCACTCAGCGCCCTAGCATTTCCCGTGGGCTCTTCCTTCATTTTTCCGGCTGTTTCTAAGTTGTGTAACCGTTGGGTGAGGATGCCATTTTTAATTAAATATTTGCGTTGGGCTGGAACTCCCTCATCATCATAGCGAATTGAACCAGGTAGGTTTGGAATTGTGGCATCATCGACCACTGTTAATTGTTCAATTCCCATCAATTTCCCCAATTGCAATAACTCCTGCATTCGGGGATTTTCATAGACAAAATCTGCTTCTGATAAATGACCAAAGGCTTCATGAATAAACACTCCAGCCAAATAGGGATCTAAAACGACGGTATATTGACCCCCTTTAACGGGTTTGGCTTCTAACTGCCGAATTGCCCTTGCTGCTGCACTTTGCACCCGATCTTCAATTCCTATCAGCACGTTATAATCACAGCGAGAGGCAACAGATTCAAACCCCTGACGAATAATGCCTCCGTTTCCTCTGGCGATCGCCCCAAACCGTCCATTTACATCCAAACGTTCTTGAGTAATACAACTTCCCAGGGAATTCACAAAATAGGTAATTCCAAATTGATCGCTATAACTAACAGCCGTTGTTTGAATTCGCGGGTCAAAATCTAACAACAATTGGTTATAATTTTCAATCAGTTGACGTTTTTCTGAGAGTGAAACTCCTCTTGGATCACGTTTAAATTCCACTTTCACCCAATCTTGAATCGCTTCAATAGTGGCGAGTTGAGTGGTTTCTTCTCCCACTAAATGAGCTTGAGAAATCGCTTCTTCAATGCGGTTGTTTAATTCATCCCAACCATTAAACGTAACGAAACTCCACCCTCCCCGATGACAGGCTCGAATTCCACCAGCGAGGGAAAAATTACGGTTTACGGCATCCAGTTGGGAACCTCGATAGGCAATAGCCGTTGATTCACTTTGTTGTAACCGAATTTCCAGGTAATCTACCTGATTTCGGTAGGTTGCTATCGTTGTGAGTAACCGATCTTGAATTAAATCCACAGCCCAGTCCCCTTTTAAATTTATGCCCAAATTGAAATTAAGTTGTCTTTATTTTAGTGTTTTTGGGATTTTAGGGAGGGGAAGAATTAATCAGGACTGAGTTATTCACCACCCGCCATCAGTTTTTGTAAGGAACTTAAGCCTTTTTTCACCCGACGAGAAACCGTTACCGAACTAATTCCTAAACGTTCTGCGGTTTCTTTTTGGGTTAAATCATAGAGGAACACAAATTCTAGGACTTTTCGAGTTCCGTCTTCTAATTTAGCTAAAGCTTGCTGTAACCGAATTTGATCTTCTTGGGCTAACTGAAAACTGCGATAACGGCTATCGGGGACTAATTCCCCTAAACAAGTTGTCCCATCTTCGTCATCTTGAATGGGAGCATCTAAACTGAGTAAAGAACGGTTACGACAGGCTAACTTAACTTCGTTCCATTCGTTCACGGAAATTCCTAATGCTTCGGCGACTTCTGCATCCGTTGGATGGCGTTTGAATTGCAAATGGAGTTGTTGAATCACTTTCAACGATTGTCGTTCTAAAGCCAACCATTGACGGGGAACTCGAACGCATGGGCTTTTGTCTCTTAAATAGTGTTGAATTTCACCCCGAATATAGGGAATCGCAAAGGAACTAAAGGCATGGCCTTTAGAGAGGTCAAATCTTTCGATCGCACGAATCAAGCCGATGCACCCGACTTGAAGTAAATCTTCATAACTTTCGGTACACTGGTTCACCCAATGGTGTACCTCCTTACGCACTAAACCAATATTTAACTGGACAATCCGGTTGCGGACATCTTTGGAAGGAGACTGTTGATACTGGCGCAACAGTTCTAAACTTTCACTTCTGGGATAGTTGATGACTTGAGTAGGCATGACAAGATCCTGCGTTGGTAGGGCTGGCTAATTAGTTCAGTATCAATCTTGACCACACTCGGCTTAACATGGGATGTGAGGTTAGGGGGGTAATGCCTGGGGAAGACAAAACGCTTAACCTAGATGCAATAGTCAATGTGAGGTCGAGGCTATGCACTAAACGAGGACTTTTGGGCAATTGCCTGGAAGCCTAGCTTGAATCAATTTATACAGATTAAGGGCAACAATATACTATTTTAGCTCTACTTGTGGGGTATACACAAGATTTTGATCAGAATTGCTATATTATTTTCTGAAAATGGGAATTCTATAAAGCCACTAGGTAAAAGTAACGTTGAAGAAATTGACAAAAAAGCGGTGTGTTTGATCTGATTGTAGGAAGGTTGAGGGTTAAACCGTTACCCCTCAGCAGTTAACCGTCAATCCATTTAGAGTTACGGTGAACAGTAAACTGGAGACAGGTAACTGTCAATCCCCCATTCTTCCTGCATCAAAGTCTCTGATTAAGAGGTCAATTCATGGATCGGTTGGCTTAGGAAGCAGACTCAATCCGACCATAGAATACACCCCGAACTTTAACAGCCAAGGATTCTTTGGCTCCTAAGTCGTCATCAGAAGGCTGTTCACTTTCAAAAATTCCAGCAATTTCTCCAGTTCCGCCGTCTATTTTAGAGACTTGTAAGGAAATATGACCCGCTTTGGCTTTGGTATCGGCTAACTTGACATTAGCACTGCTTAAACCTGCTTTATCGGCAGTTGCAGGTAAAGCCACAGCATTATCATAGCCAGCAGCCACCCCACGAGCTTTGGGATCTAAGAAGTTAGCACCTCGATAGGAGGGAACGTTAAAATCTCCACTTAAATCAAGAGAGGTGTTAATGCTGGATATTGGCCGTTGGGAATTGGCAACTAAGCCTTTAATGGTGAACAGGAAAGGAACTTCTTCGCCACCGGGTAATAAAACGGTAATCGGTTGGAAGTCAAACCCATCTTTTTCTTTAAAGGTCAGCGATCCATCGGAACCTACCAGAAGATTTCCACTAATTTGATCTAAGCTGTAAGTGAAACGGGTTAACAGACGACCCGGAACAAATTCGGCTTCTTTGCGTTTATTGGTGGGTTCTTCTTTAACAAAATAGTTAGTGGGTTGCAGACACAAACCACTGAGGGTGTAAGACTGTTTAGGATCGATGGGAATAGAACCCCGTGCTGTTTCCGGTAGAGTCGGACAGTTTACAGCCAATCCTGTATTTCTAATATCATCATAGGACAGGAGCTTGGTTTCTTTAGCCTGTGAGGGTTCAGAACAAGCTGTGATTACAGTCAAACAGATTGCTAATAGTGCAGCAACCAAAGCGCGATATCTCATTGTCAACCTCAATATCCAAAATTGATATGTGAAATTAGAATTGTGGCGTTGAAATCGTTGTCGGCGACCTAGCCACAAGTGGGAACACTTCTAGGGGTGCGTTCTAAAACTCCTCGATCTAAAGACACGAGGATTATGGCTTCAACAGGGTTGGTCAAGTTGAATCAGGGATCTATTGGGTAGCTGAAAGATAACCCAATAGAGATTTTACACGGCTTGTGATTCTTTTTTTTACTACAAGTACAAATTCTTGATACTCCCCACGTCTGAAGCCGGATCTGTCCGTTGCCGGGATTACTCCGTACTAGGATGGTTCAACACGCAGATGGTTATTCTTACTGACTTTGTTCTGCTCATTTTAGCACTGTGGCTGAAGCCACACAATTGTTTCACGGGATTTTTAAATCCCTACCGACTTGTCCCCATGTCTAAAGCCAGGGGCTTGCGTTTCGTTTTTCGGTCAACGATCAGTTAAACTACTTAAGTTAATTTACCAATCGCCCTCTCTAACGGGGGTAAATGCAGTTGCCAAAAATCTAACTAATTCTGCTCAATATTAGTCAATTTGATAGCTAAACGCCAATAATGAGCAATTTGGGCGAGGGGGTTTTTCAGAAAGCCCTGTTCACAGTATAATCACAACATGAAGCTAGTTGAACGTCATATCATCACAAAAAACCATCTTCTTTGGTCAGAAATTGACCACAAGGCTTTTTTGTCGAAAAATTTGTTTAACCTGGCGAATTATCATTATCGTCAACACTTCTTTCAACACCACCAGAAATTAAACTTTAACCAACTTTACCACCTGCTCTCACAAACCCCGGACTACAAAGCCTTACCCACAAAAGTTAGTAAGCAAATCATCCGCCGATTAGATTCAGCCTGGACAAGTTATTTTCAAGCTGTAAAAACTTGGCAGAAAACTCCCGAAAACTTCTTAGGTCAACCCAAAATTCCGGGGTATAAACATAAAACCAAAGGTCGCAATCTTCTCCCCTATCCTGACGAAGCCATCTCGAAAAAAGCCTTAAAAACAGGAATTTGTCACCTCTCGATGAGTGAAATAAAAATTCCCACATCACAAAAGGAAATAATCGAGGCGAGGATAGTGCCGAAAAGTAGTTGTTATTTAATCGAAATAGTTTATGAAAAAGCTCTGGAAACAACCCATCATCAAGAAATAGCAGGTATAGACTTAGGCGTTAATAACTTAATGGCTGTAACGACCAATCAAACAGGTGTACGACCTCTTTTGATTAAAGGCAGACCACTAAAAGCAATTAACACCTTTTACAATAAACAACGTTCCTGTTTACAATCCCAGCTAAAAATCAAAGAGAATCAAAACCAATCTCAAAGATTAAAAAATCTGACTCATAAACGCAACTGTAGAGTAGAAAATTATCTACATACAGCCAGCCGTATAGTCATAGATTGGTGTACACAGCATCAAATCGGAATCTTAGTAATTGGACATAATGCGACCAGTAAACAATCAATTAACTTAGGGAAAAGGAATAATCAACAATTTGTGAATATTCCTCATTATAGGTTAATAGAAATGTTGACGTATAAAGCTCAATTAAAAGGAATAAAAGTAGTCATCACAGAAGAATCTTATACATCTCAATCTAGTGCGTTAGATGGGGATGCTCTACCTACTTATGGAGAGAAAAAACCACTGTTTCAGGGCAAGAGAATAGCTAGAGGATTGTATAAAACAGCCAAGGGTAGGATATTAAATGCCGATGTAAATGGGTCATTTAATATCATTAGAAAAGTAATTCCTGATGTCTTAGACCAAGGAATAAAGGGTTTGCCGTTTAACCCTGTGGTGCTTGACCCACTACGAATGACTGGACTTTCAGCCTTTGAGTAGGTTTGAGTAGGTTTAGTTGAGCGGTGTCCGCCAATGAGGGATCGCAATTATGGACAGTCAAACTGAATTTGATTCACAAGCTCTGTTGATTCAGCTTCAATCCCTAGCTGATGAGGTTTGGACATTAGCGAAGACCGTTGAAGGAAATAGTCTGGAGCTTTTGGCGGTACTTAGGCTTTTAGAACAGCTACACCAAGATATTCGAGATAGTCTATTTCAACAATCTTTACCGGATAATCGTCAGCAACTCTATCATTTATTACGAGAGATTGAATCCAAAGGCGGTTGGCCCTATATTCCTCGAAATTCTCTCAAATCAGTCATGGAAAACTTACAAATAGAGTCTCCAGAAGCGATATTAGAGGACGAATAAGCAATCGGGTATGGCGCAAAGGAGTTCAGAACCCATTCAGGGAGTTACTGGCGAGGAATACTCCATCAAGGGCAAAGTCATCAACGTTTAAAACTATGGCTAAAATCCCTTGAGTTTGAACGAGGGTAATCACAGTATCGTTGACTAAACCATCACCTTCATAATCGATTAATTGTTGATAGTTTAAATCGGTATCGGTTAGCCCATCAGTTAACGCAATTTTATCATTTTGGCTAAACCATTCAAAGTCTGTAATAATATCAACTTGCTGTAAATTGGAGTTGGCTTCGTCGGTTCTGAGGATAAAAATATCGCTGCCTTCCCCTCCGGTTAAGGTATCAATTCCTAAATCTCCCGATAGAATATCTTCTCCGGCTTGACCGAATATTTGATCGTCTCCTTTTCCGCCGTATAATTGATCAGTTCCGCTTCCTCCATCGATTAAATCATTGTCGATATCTCCTCGCAGAAAGTCATCTCCTGCTTCTCCAAAAATTTGATCATTTTGTTGACCTCCAAAGACTTGATCATTCCCTTCTCCGCCATAAACACTATCTTGTCCTTGATTGGAAAAAATATTTTCATTATCCACACTTCCTATAATTTGATCGTCTCCTGCTAAACTCCAAAGTCCATCTGGATAGTTAGTTAGCTCTCCTTGAAATAAACTAATATATTCTGAGGTATCACTTCCTAATAATCGCAGGGAACCTTCGGGGTCAGGAATTAATTGAAAACTGGAAGAATTTAAGGGATCAATAACTGGAGTGTTCATATTATTAATAGAAATAGGGAATAGGTAATAGGTAATAGGTAATAGGGAATAGAAATAACATCATCTTTCCTCTTCCCTCTTTCCTGCTATAACTTGAAATAATAGACGAACTTTGGCTAAATCTTTATCACCGGGAGAACGTTCAACACCACTGGATAGATCAATTCCATCAGGTTTTAACTGTTGTAATGCGTCCTGAATATTGTTTGGTGTTAATCCTCCAGCAAGAAACCAAGAACAGGGGGGATTAAATTGTTGTAAACTTTGCCAATCTAAGGTTTGACCTGTACCTCCTAATTGTTGAGGGTGATAAGCATCTAATAACAGGACATCAACCTGGTTAAAATAGTCTTGGGTTTGGACTAAAGTAGCTTGAGATTGAATCCGTAAGGCTTTAATCAATTCTGTCTCAGGAAGCATTTGACGCAGGCGATCGCAAAAATCGGGAGATTCGTGACCATGAAGTTGTACACCCGTTAACCCTGTTTCGACTACAGTTTGATAAATTTGATCCAAACTGGCATTGGCAAAAACACCAATGGTTTGAATAGAAATCGGTAAATCCTGTAAAATTCTCCGAATTTGTTCGGATGTAACATAACGAGGGGAAGCAGGGACACAGATCAATCCTAACATTGTGGCCCCAAGTTGAGCGATCGCACAACCTTGATCCGGTTGGGTAATTCCACAAATTTTAATTCGCATTCATCCTGTTCCTGTTGAGTTTACAGCCTGATTCCCGGTGGCAATTCGTATCAAAATTTTACATTATAGTAGGGAACAGGGAATAGGGAATAGGGAATAGGGAATAGGGAATAGGGAATAGGGAACACCGGAGGAAGTGACAATCACTAGGGATAAATATTAACTTTTTCAACAAATTGAGAGTTTTTACAATTGGATTTCTATAATGCTTGGGGTTATTGACTGTGATTTCTCAAAGGCTAAGGATTACAAGAGGATACAGTCAATTCCTGGAAATTAACAAATTTGTAGATTCATAAGGAGATAGAAACTTGATTTACACTTCATTACTGATGTCGATACAAAGCAATGTTCCCACCACTGTCAGTTGGTCTGTCGGCGTGGGAATTGTGATGGTTATCTGTAACTTGGTAGCAATTTTCATCGGTTTCTATGCCATTTCCAAAGAAAATCGGGGCCAAGGGCCAAGTTTACCCGGTTTACCTCGGATGTTTACGGGTTTCGGCGTTCCTGAATTATTGGCAACCGCCAGCTTTGGACATATTTTAGGGGCTGGGGTGGTTTTAGCATTAGGTAATGCTGGGGTTTTGTAAGGACAACTTCCCGACCACAGTTGAAAAGAATCAGGAAATTTTAACCCCCCTAGAATTTCGTCTGTTATCCTCGATTCAACCTTCTAACCTGCCCATGCGAATTGAGCGCAGGCCAGATTTTCACAGCTTGCGCGATTCGCATTATTAACGATGCCTCCAGGCGCTAAGAGTTCTTGATACACTGTTAGAGGGGAGGCTGAACCGACCCTATCAAACGGACTGAAACAAACGGAGTCAAAAGCATCTCATGCAGGCAGGTTGGCGGATTGGATCGTTATTTGGAATTCCACTGTTTGTTGATTCTTCTTGGTTTGTGATTGTTTTACTGTTTACAGTCGCCAATCGCCAAGACTATTCCCAATGGGGGCCGACTTTATCTTGGATTGCTGGGTTTGCGATCGCATTGTTGTTATTTGCTTCAGTGCTGTTACATGAACTCGGTCACAGTTTAGTCGCCCAATCCCAAGGAATTCGAGTCAATTCCATTACTCTATTTCTATTTGGGGGAGTTGCTGCCATTGACCAAGAATCAAAAACACCGGGTCAAGCGTTTCAAGTGGCGATCGCTGGCCCCCTAGTGAGTTTTAGCTTATTTTTTATTCTCAATATTCTGGCACAAACGTTACCGAGTTCGAGTTTAATTTATTCCTTGGCTAGTGAATTAGCGAGAATTAATTTAGTTTTAGGGGTCTTCAATTTAATTCCAGGATTACCCCTAGATGGGGGACAAGTTCTCAAAGCGGCCGTGTGGAAAGTCACAGGAAATCGGTTGACGGGAGTACGTTGGGCGGCAAAAACGGGTCAATTTTTAGGGATTTTAGCCATTTCTCTGGGCTTATCGGCGGTTCTTTTTGCTAAAAGTTATAGTGGATTGTGGATTGCTTTAATTGGGTGGTTTGTGTTACAAAATGCTGGTTCCTATAATCGTCTGACCGATCTACAAGAAGCCTTAATTAATATTAAAGCAGGGGATACAATGACCCGTGAATTTCGAGTCGTTGATGGGGATTTAAGCTTACGTCAATTTGCGGATGAATATTTAATTGGAGTTGATACAATTCCAGTATATTTTGCAGCATCCGATGGTCGTTATCGGGGGTTAGTCTCTGTAGATGCGTTACGAGTTATTGAACGGAGTCAATGGGATCGTCAAACGTTAAATCAAATTGTTCAACCCCTAAATGAACTGATTACGGTATTAGAAAAAGCCTCACTGGTAGAAGTAATTAATGCAATGGAAGAGAAAGAACTTCCTCGGATTACTGTATTATCTCCGGCTGGAGCCGTAGCAGGTATGATTGATCGGGGGGATATAGTCCGATCAGTAGCAAATTATCTAAAAGTTCCGATTCCAGAAACCAGTATTCGGCGGATTAAGGAAGAAGGGATTTATCCTCCGGGTTTACCGTTACCAGCCTTGGCAAAAAGTATGGTTTAACCACAAAGACACAAGGACACAAAGAATTTGTAAACACTAACCTGATCGTTTTTATCTTATTGATTAATTAGTCAAGAATAGGTACAAACAACCCCTTATAAATATACTAGCCCACGCAGGGGTTTTTGTCAAGCCCCCGCCCTGGCTTTTTGATGTTTGATATATCAATCTTTTGCTAATGTTGCCAAATGAAGTCAGAAATAGGAGAATTATCTTGAGAAATTGGATCTTGATCTTGATCTTGAAACAGGATAGAACGTTGAATAAAATTAACGTCTCCTAACCGTCTTTGTACACGACTGGGAATGCCATAATTATAGATGACATGACCTTGACCAACTAGGACAATAACTTGAGAATCAGGATTAATTTTAACATAATTTGCGATCGCATCAGCCATAGTTTCATCCCATAATATTTGAGCCAGGAAAAACTTTTCAAAATCACTGCTATTGCTATTTCCACCTTGATGATGTTGTTGATAAATCTTGAATAACATCTCTCGATATTCAGGAGAATTCAGATCTAATTCTGAAAGAGGTGGAATATATTTTTGTTCAGATGGAGTTAAACTTTCTAACCCTTCCCGTGCGACTTTTCGGGTTACTTCTGTGGGGGTATTAAGTGCTAAAACAGGAATATTTTTATTTTGAGCAAATTGCAGAATTTTAGCATAATTTTCCCAAGGAAAACCCCAACGTTGATTATATTGAGTTTGTTCTATTAATTGTGATTCTGTAATTTCTCCCTTTAAATACCGATCTAAAACCTCTTGATAGGGACGTTGAAACATCTCCATAGCGATCGCTATTTGAGGATTTTGTTGATATAATGTCTGAATCAGTTGCAATTGAGCTTGATGATCTTGAATTTGATTGTGGGTTTCCCCAAAATAAATCACTCTGGCTTTAGCTAATTCTTGAATCAGATAATTTCGATTAGTTTGAGTAACAACAACCGGAGAATTTGATAAAGGTTCTGTCAACCCTTGTTGGGTAAAATTTGGTAGACTAAACCATAACCAAAATCCCAAAGAATAAGTTAAAACAGGTGCAAATGAACAATTTTTCATAAGTATAACAGTCGTTGCTAACGGTTAATAAATAGACTGATGGCTGAAATTTAGATAATGAAAGGTTTTTCCTCTATTTCTTATTCCCTATTCCCTATTCCCTATTCCCTATTCCCTGCTTTAATTAACAACCCCGGCGCGAAAAACTCGCCCAATCACATTTTCAATGGGGGGATCACTAACGGTTAAATCCAGTATATTAAATTCTGCTAATATTTTAGCTACCGTTGTAGTTAAGGTATCGCGCTTGACTAATAATCGCACGACTTGACCCTCCATTAATTCAATTTCCCCGTAAGTTAATAATTTCTGACGACAGCTTTCTAATATCTCAGCCGAACAATTATCTAATTCTATTTTAACTTCTCGATAGGGGGCAAATTGTTCTAATAACCCCTCTAAACTGCCATCATAAATTAGGTGTCCTTGATGAATTAAAATCACCCGTTTACACAAGGCTGTAATATCTGCCATGTAGTGACTGGTTAATAAAATTGTGGCTTGATAACGACGATTATATTCTGCTAAAAACTCCCTAACACTGACTTGAGCATTAACATCTAACCCTAATGTTGGTTCATCTAAAAATAACACTTCAGGACGATGTAATAAAGCTGCCATTAATTCAGCTTTCATGCGTTCCCCTAAAGACAGTTTTCGCACGGGTTGTTTTAACTTGTCTTCTAGGGATAACATCTCAGTTAATTCCCCGACCCGTTGGCGATATTCCGCATCAGATAGTCCATAAACTGCGGCATTAATTTTCAAGGAATCTAAGGCGGGTAAATCCCAAATTAACTGTTGTTTTTGACCCATAACTAGGGTAATTTTTTGTAAAAATTTAGACTGACGTTTAAAGGGGATATGGTGAGCAACTTCAACATATCCACTAGAGGGATAAATTAACCCCGTTAGCATTTTTAAAGTTGTGGTTTTTCCGGCTCCATTAGCCCCTAAAAATCCGACCACTTCCCCCGATTCAATTTTAAAAGAAACTTCTTTAACGGCTTGTATATTCTGGTAGGTACGTTGGAAAAAATGGCGAATTGTCCCTTTAAATCCGGGTTCTTTGATGGCGACAGGATAAACTTTACTTAGCTGTTCAGCAATAATAATAGACATAATGGGGAATGGGGAATGGGGATCACGGATTTAAGAGGATTTCACGGATTTCACGGATTTTAATCTGTGTTAATCGGCGTAATCCTCTTTATTCACTATTTTCTATTACTTTAAAACCAAAATTCTAGGGTGCGTCAACGTTCAATTTAACGCACCCTAGAAAGAATGATCGCTATCAATCAATCAATTAATTAAATACATTTTCTGAACTAGAGGAGGTATCACTTCCCCCTTTAACTCTAGCTTTGGCTTTAGTTGCACTGCGTTTGAGGGCTTGGAGTCTAGCTTCATAGCGGGATTTTAGGCGTTTTTTCGGCGTTTGATCGACTAAAGTTTTTAACGCACTTCCTAAACTTTTATAAGCATTCGGTAAAGTATAACCAAAACGGGTTGCTAGAGCGATGGCTTTTTCATCAGCGTCTAAAGATTCTTGTAATGTGCGTTCTCCATTATTTTTCTGATAGAGGCGATAGCCTGAAACGCCACATAATGCCAAGGCTAATAATAACAGCAGTCCGTCTTGTACCCAGAGTTCTCCGACGGCGCCTCCTAAACCAATGGCTAAGGCTGCCATTTCCCAACCATCTCTGGGAATTGTATCATTTTGAATTCGGGCTACTTCATGCCAAAATAGTAAATTGCGCTGATCCATTGCCAACTGTTCCCAACGAACCAAGTCAATTTGAATTTCAACTTGATCCTTGCCAATTTCTTCGCAACGGACGAGGGGTGGGTTAACTTCGACGGTTTTCTCAACCATCACCCAACTCTGCAACTCAGGGGGAAGTAAGCCTTTTAATCGCCGGAGTTCGCTCATTTCGGCTCTGGCAGTGGAGGTTGCATAGGATGTCATCAGAAAAATGGGTAGAAACCCCTAACTTCTAGTTAGGCTTTACATTTCCCCTTTCGGGGTAGAGGGGTATGGTTGCCCCTCTGTGGAGATCTGGTTGTCTCCTCACACCTATTTCTAGGGTAAAGTTAGCTTCGCCAAGGTTTTAAGAGCTTGTTAGGTTAGCAGCACTTCCTTAACCCGATAAAGATGTTTAACCACTAACGACAGAGCCGGGGACTAGCTTCGCATCCACAGGGTGTCATGACTCAAAAAACGTAGTACACAAGGCACTTAGGCTGGTCAACTATCACTGAAGGTAAGGCACGAAGCCCCGTCGCTTCAGCGCGGGGTGCTGACAATTCCGGCTCAACGAAGTTTCCAAAAACAACGGGTTTTCTTACATCTTAATTGTATCGTAGTTCGTTTGCAACTATCTTGAGGCAGTTAAGGGTTAACGGTCAATGGTCAACGGTCAACGGTCAACCAGATTTAAAAATGCTCGGACGTTTTGTAAATAGGTTTCGGGATCTTCTAACATGGGAAAATGAGCCGTATCTTTGAGAATTGCTAACTGGACTTGGGGGTTTAAAGTGGCGGCTTGTTGTCCCATTTCTGCGGGAATAATTTGGTCATATTCTCCTGCTACTAATAATGTGGGAACCGTTAATTTTTTAAATTCTTCGGGTAGCCATTCCGTTGCTTCTTTACAAACAGAAGTTAAGACTGTTCCATAAGCAGCATCAAAATCTGCTAACAGAAAATCTTCTAAAAAAGCTTGACTCAATGGCTGAGGAATGGGGCGATGAAGAAATCGAGCCATAAACATTTTATCGACTCCTGGAATTAATGCTAACCATTTGGGGCGAAACATAACGACATAACGGCTAAATTTGTGAAAGGCATTAAAGGTTTTTTCGTCATATTCAAAAATCCCACTACAGGTTAAAATGGCTCGTTCGACTCGTTGGGGATATCGATTTAAAAATAATAGGGCAATGGAACCCCCCATTGAGTGAGCATTGAGATAAATTTTATCTAATTTTAACTGATCTAATAAAGCACATAAATCTTCAGCATATTCAATTAATTCATAACGTTCTGATGCTCCGGTATCCGTGACCGCTAGGGGTAAATTCGTGCGTCCAAAGCCGCGTAAATCATAAATTAAACAATCAAATTGATCCGATAAGGCTTGGGCGGTGCTTTCCCAATAGCGTCCTGAACCGCCCCAACCATGAATAAAGACCATCACAGGTTTTGAGCCCGGTGTAGAATTGGAAGTTGTCACCCACTCACAATAATGATCAACTCCATTGACAGAAATTAAGGTTTTATTTAGATTTGTGGCTACAGTCATTTTCCTAAATGTTAAATCAATCTCTTGATTTTAAAATATTTTGAATAAATATTGTTGCTGTTGTCGGAGTTGCTGTTTTTAATCCGGTTGATGTTTCATGTATCCACCATCCTTTTGTGGTTTGGGGCGATCGCCATAATTCTAAATGTTCAACGGCGGGATCTGCATAAAAACTTTCTTTTCCTCCTCCCAATAATGCCGAACTCCAGTGTGTGAAATAATCATGACTCATCCGATAAATGGGAAAATTTCCCCCTAAAGGAACACCCCAACCATCTATAGCAATAAATCTTTTAATCTTTCCTCCCCATTGTTGCCAAGCTAACGCCGCCCCAATTGCCCCCACAACTCCGGCACTAAAACTTATGATTATTATAGCCGATTTTTGATTATTTTCACAGATAAATTTAAAAATATCAAGACTTGAGTAAGCCGGATAATCATGAGTTGGAAAAATAAATAGTTCTCCTGATTTTTGTTGCTTTCTCCAATCTTCCAAAACTCCATTTAAAAAAAATTCTGTTAATTCTATTTCATGAATTCCAGGACAAATTAATAACATTTGTTGACGGTTGGCTGTTGACGGTTGGCTGTTGACGGTTGACGGTTGACGGTTGACATTTGACGGTTGACAGCGAGCGAGGACGCTCGCACTCCCCTCCTCTTCTCCCCCTGCTCCCCCTGCTCCCCCTGCTTCCCCTGCCTCCCCTGCCTCCTCTTCTCCCCCTGCTCCCCCTGCTCCCCCTGCT
>CAITND010000121.1 GCA_903893625.1 uncultured Oscillatoriales cyanobacterium | reverse complement strand
GAGATATTAAACCGGAAAATATTATTAGAAGAAAGAGCGATAATAAATTATTTTTAGTTGATTTTGGAGCAGCTAAAGTAGCCACCCACACGGCGTTGGCGAGGACAGGATCAGTTATTGGTTCATTCGGATATATGGCCCCCGAACAATGGGCAGGAAAACCGACTTTTGCCAGTGATTTATATAGTTTAGGGGTAACTTGTATTCATTTATTTACTAATATTGAACCCTTTGATTTATTTGATGTCAGTGAAAGTGATTGGGTGTGGCGAGATTATTTAACAGTTAAAGTCAATAATACTTTGGGTCAAGTCTTAGATAAACTCTTACAACAGGGAACTAGAAAACGTTTTCAAACTGCTCAAGAAGTCTTAGAAGCATTACAATTAACCGTTAAACCGATATCACCACCAAAACTAAAATTTACACCCCAACCAACTGTAAAACCTACACCACAACCCAATATCGAATTAAAATCAGCTAGAGGAGTTAATTATCATCAATTAGAACAACTTTTGAAAGCCGGAAGTTGGAAAGAAGCTGACGAAGAAACGGATAAAAAAATGTTAGAAGTGGCAGGAAGAACAAAGGAGGGATATTTAGGGACTGAAGATATTGATAAATTTCCCTGTGAGGATTTACGCACTATTGACCAACTTTGGGTAAAATATAGCAATGGGCGCTTCGGCTTTTCGGTACAGAAGCGCATCTATCAAAGTCTGGGAGGAACCCGGAGTTATGATAGTAAAATCTGGGAAGCGTTTGGTGATCAGGTGGGTTGGCGTGTTGGAGGTGGCTGGTTGTATTACAAAGATCTAAATTTTAATCAGACAGCACCAAGTGGCCAACTGCCTTCTGTAAGTGGGGGAATTTGGTTTGGGGATGTGGGTTTGGGTTTTGTGTTTGTGTTATATGATTGTGGGGAGTTGGTTGGGGGAGTATCTCTTCTCTCGCGTCGAGACTTGTAGATTGTAACATATAAGGCTTTTAACCCGACAGCGTAGGGGCGAGGCGCGCCGTCCCCCTACAGAGGATTAATAGGGTTGCGGGTTGACCATACCACCGCACGGGTCAAGGGAAGAATAAAGCCGAGAATCTTGTAACATCTGACCTACAAATTGAGGGTTATAACAATTGGCTAGAATGAATTTTTCGGAAACTTGGTTATAGCCTGATTAATTATTTGTATTTATGATATTAAAGTCAATGAAATCAATCACATTAAAAAAACAATGAGCAAACTCATCTTAGAAATTCCTGAAGATTTAGCAGAAACTTTAAATTTGCCACCATCGGAAAGACTTTCAAGAGTTAAAAGAGAACTAGCGATCAGACTTTATCAGAAAGGAATTTTATCTTTCGGTAAAGCACGACAATTAGCCGAATTAAGTAAATGGGAATTTCATGAGTTACTGAGTCAAGAAAACATTGAACGCAGTTATGATTTAGAAGAATTAGAAACTGATTTATATAATTTAGAGAAATTGCAATGAAAGCGGTTAGTAATTCATCAGTTTTAATTGCTCTGAGTAGTATTGGACAATTAGAACTCATTAATCAACGATTTTCCGATGGTGTATTTATTCCCCAAGCTGTTTGGAAAGAAGTTGTAGAAACTGGATCAGGAAGACCTGGAGCTAACCAAGTAGCAAATGCTTCATGGTTAACAATTTTTCCGGTTAATAATCTTAATTTAGTCTCTTTACTCAGGTTAGAATTAGATGAAGGGGAATCAGAAGCGATCGCCCTATCTTTAGAACAACCGAATTCAGCGATTTTACTCGATGAAAAAAATGCTAGGCGCGTTGCTAAACGGATGAATTTATCTCCATTAGGAACAGTCGGTATTTTAATTTGGGCGAAACAAAATGGATTAATTTCTACTCTTAAAGAACAACTTGATGCTTTGCAAACAGTGGGAAAATTTCGCCTGAGTTATTCAGTATATCAAGAAGCTCTTAAAAATGTTGGCGAACTGTAACATCCTGCGTTGGCAGATTTTCAGAATGCGTATAAAATAGAAATTACCCCGATAGGATAGAAAATTTTCTCTAATTTAGCAAGGACAGAAGGAAGTCATCGGCTATTTAAACACCCTGATTAGAGGCTAGGAACTTATGATGGTGCAAACCGTTACTAAAAAGTATAGCTTTGAAGACTATCTCAATTATAGAGATGATACAGATCTCAAGTCTGAACTGTTTAATGGAGAATTAATTCAGATGACTCCCGCAAGCGGATGGCATTCGGATATTGTTGATTTTATACAAGAACAATTTAAAATAGAGATCCGCCGCTTAAATTTAGATTGGGTTGTGCGACCCGGAACTGTGGGAGTGAGAACAGGAATCAGAAAATCACGAATTCCTGATTTATTAATAATGACGGAAACTCAACGTCAATTTCTCAGAACATTACCCTCAGCTATTCTCGAAGAACCTCCTTTATTAGTGGTTGAAATTGTTAGTCCGAATAATCCAGATGATGATTATCGTTATAAACGTTCAGAATATGCCGCGTTAGGTATTGCTGAATATTGGATTATTGATCCTCAAAACTTAAAAATATCGATTTTAACGTTAGTTTCGGGTTTATATGAAGGGGAAGAATTGACAGAAGAAAATACTATAAATTCTCCCAGCTTTCCTGAATTAAAATTAACTGCTAAACAAATTTTAAATGGTTTATAGATTCATTAAGCGATCGCAATAATAGCTTAAATTCAATCTGGGGGTGGGGCAGGTTGATTAAGTTTATGGGTGGGATTTGTAAGATTGTACCGAACCCGCCCCTACAAACCCGTTTTAACGAGTTAGTAAACTTAAGAGATGCGCCATGGCACGTCTCTACAGCCGGAAATTGATTTCTGGGCTAATAGAGTTTCAACGGAGAGGGTGGGATTCGAACCCACGAGGAACCGTAAAGCCCCTAACACATTTCGAGTGTGTCGCATTCGACCAACTCTGCCACCTCTCCAAACCGATCGCATTTTAACCGATTATTTGATTATATCAAAGAAGGGAACCATCTGTTTGATCAAAATCTAAAGTTGTTTCAAAACCTTGGGTCGGTGTCCATCTTAAGGCTCCGTCTCGACCTGTCCAGAAGATTTGAGTTTTTTGTTTACTCAGGGTTTCTACGGTTTTAGGATCAATAGAATTGGAAGAAGCGATCGCAATTTTAGGGGTTAATACGGATAAAAGTTCTGGGGTTAAGGGTTCTCCTGACCACCATAATACCTGAGTTGAACTGACACTTTGAGTTTGAATTAATTGTTGTTGATCAGAGGCTGAAGTTTTCCCCAATAATGTCCAAGTATTTTGACCAATTTGAAATTGAATAACGGGAGGTTGAGCATTTAATAACTCAATTTTAACAGAACCTAACATCACAGGTTGACGCAATTTTAAAGGAACATAATTGCCTTTTTGTTCGGCTAATGTTTTCAGAATCACTTCATTTGTTGCTTGATAGGTTTTTTTCGGGGCGGGATTATCGTAAAAGGTTTTAATTGGAATATTTTCTAAGATTAACGGCCACCCAATACTTAAACCGAGTTGGGAATGGGTTGCCACTGACCCTTGAATTTCATTGATACCCTGAGCATTTAAAAAGGGTAAAACCGCAAATTGGGCTGTGTTCTGACTTCCACTATTAATTAAGGTGACTTTTCCTTTTTCTTCAATCACTAAAATCGGTTCTTTCGGTGTACTGAGAATCGTGGCTTGAAACTGAGACGTTTTAGTATACCAACTCGGCGCAACAACGATTAATACAGCGATAGTCACGGTAAATAAAATGGGAATTAAACCTTTTTTTGAGGTAGAAAATTTTGGGTTTGATTGGGGATTAACAAGCGCAAAATAAGCCCAAATTAAAAGATTTAAACTATAGAGAACGATGAGTTGAATCAGGGAAATACTGCCAACAGCGATAGAATTTCCAGGAAGTTGACTAAAATAGTCTGCCGTTTCAATTAAACCTAGAATTGGATAATGTAGTAATTGGGCGATCGCACTTCCTAAACCGGGCAGAAATAGGGAAACTAATGCACTCGCCATGCCTCCTAATGTAATAATAGAAATCAGAGGAGAGGCGATAATATTGACTAGAATACTATAGGGACATAAGGCTTTAAAAACATAGAGTTGTAAGGGTAATGTCCAGATGATAGCAGATAAAGGAACGGCGATTAAAGAGGCGAAAAAGGGAGGCATCCAATTTAACCCTTGCATTAAGGGAGGAACCGTTACCATTAATCCCAAAGTGGCTAAAAAACTGAGTTGAAATCCAATATCAAAAATCCAGGTTGGATTGACAATTAATAATAATATTGCTACCATTAACAAAACGCTTAAGGGTTTCGTTTGACGTTGGGTTAAAAGGGCAATTAATACCGCTAATCCCATTAACGTTGCTCGTAAGACGGAGGGGGAAATTCCTGTTAATCCTAAATAAATTAGTAACGTTAATAATCCCAAACTAAATCGAACCGTCGGAGAAAATTTTTGCGTAATGGCTAAAATAATACCTAATAAAAACGATACTTGAAAACCAGAAGCTGCTAGAATATGAGCCAGTCCAACTTGGACAAAAATATCTCGAATATCGTAAGGTAAATCAACGGCTAAACGTCCTAACACCATCGCGCTTAATAGTGAACCTTCGGGAACTCCTAATAATTTAGCTTGAGCGCGAGTAATGCGTTGGCGAATTTTCCACAGTCCCCAAGGAGGAGGTTGACTATCATCATGACTAATATAACGTCCCCGTAGTCCTGCAAATGATCCTTGTTGAGCGAGATAGTTTTGAAAATTAAATCCTCCGGGGTTTGAAGGGGGTTGAGGTTTATATAAACTTCCGGTAATGGCTATACTTTCCCCCGGATATAAACCCGTTGCTTTTAATAGGGGAATGGTAACATAAACTAGACCACTAACATCTCGACTAACAGCTATCGGAGTATTATTATTGGTAATTTCATTAACTTGATTTACCTTTAACCAAAATTGTCCCCGTCCTGAACGAGTTAACCGAGGAATACTATTAACTTCTCCGCGAACGGTAATTAATAAATCTTGACTATTTCCACTATTTAGAATTAACTGGCTAATATCATTTGCAGCAGGTTGAGGCGTTTTTATTTGCAGATAAAGACTGGCTAAAAAAGCCGTAATTCCCGCTAATAACCACACCCAGAAGGGCAGTTTAGGACGAGGAGGTTTAGGAATTTTGGCAGCAAACTCTATCGGGTCTGTTAGGGCATCTTTGCGGGTTTCTTTTTGTTTAATAAATTGTTGAATTCGGGCTTTACGAGATTGTTTCTGTTGATAAATTTGTTGCAGGGCTGTCGCTATTGCTAATAGAATTCCTAATCCTAATATTCCATAGTTTCCCCAAGGAATTACACCCACTAGCAAACCTAATAAATAAGCAAAAGCCAGAATTAAAATCACCGTTTGATTCATAGGAAAAAAGGGGTTTCAGGTTTCGGGGAAGAGGAGTATGGGGTGTTGACAGTTGGCGGTTGGTACTGAGAAGAACGAAGGATCACAGTCAACAGTTAACAGTTAACAGACAACGCATCCTACACCCCACCTTCTTGTTTTTTCTGCACCGAGTCAATACTGCGTTGGGTTTCTTGAACAGCTTTTTGGTTTCCGGTTTGTTGGAGAATAGCTAAGGCTTCTTTCCAAGTTTGTAAAGCTTGGGGATAATTTCCTAAACGTTCATAAACTTGTCCAATATTATTTAAGGTTGTACCCATTTCAGGTTTATTATTGAGGGTTTGATAAATAGATAACGCATTTTGGTAGGCTTCTAATGCTTGGGAATATTGACCTTGGTTATAATAAACAGTTCCTAAATTATTCAAGGCTGTACTTAAGTTAATTTGATCATTCGCTAGTTTTGACAATTCAATGGCTTTTTGGTAGGAATTTAAAGCTCGGTCAGTTTGTTTAGATTTTTCCTGAATTTCCCCCATTAAATTATAGATTCTGGCCGCACTAGAATTATCCTTAATTCGGATCATCAGTTCTGAAGCTTGTTGAAAATAAATTAAGGCTTGAGGATCATTTCCTAACTGACGATACAATAGCCCAATATTACTTAATAATCGCCCGACTCCGGCTTGATCTCCAACTTGGCGACGCAAAGCTAAAGCTTGTTGATAAATTTCTAAGGCTTTTTGATTATCTCCCTGGACTAAATACAAGGCGCCTAAATTATTTAAAGTGCGACTGAGATCCCGTTTATCTCCGACTTCTTCCCTAATTTTTCGGGCTTGTTGATACAAGTTTAAGGCTTGATCATATTGTTTTAAACTGGTATAATCGGAAGCTAAATTATGTAAAGATTCGCCAATATTCACCCGATCATTAATAGACTGGGAAATTTGTAACGCTTCTTGATGTAATTTCAGGGCTTCTGAGACTTTATTCTGATTGCGATAGGCAAATCCTAGCAAATTTAAACTGCGACTGATTCCCCTTTGATATTCTGGACTTTTGTTTCCGGCTTCTTGATTTAATTGTCGATAAGAATTGAGAGCTTGTTGTAAAACGTTTAATGCTTCGGCATCATTCCCTAAATTGGTATAAACTTCCCCAATATAAGTCAGGGTTTCCGCAATTTCAGCTTTTTTACCTTGTTTCTGTTGTTGTTCTAAAACCGTTTTAAAAGTTACTAAGGCTTCAGAAAATAACCCTTGACGAAATTGGTCAATTCCGGTTTTAAGTAAAGAATTAGGGTTAGACTCTACTGTTGTTTGAGCTAGAGCGACCGTTGATTCTCCGAATAGAAAAGTTAAAGGCGCTGCATGAAGCAAAAACCAACTGATGCCTAAACTGAGGGAAACTTGCAACACTCCAGCACCAGCAGTTAAAATACCAAAAGGCTTGAATAAAAGGAACCCTTTTTGAAAAAATAACAAATTGTTCATGGCGAGATTTTAAGCGTAAACAGCAAGATCACAAAGTAAATCGGCGGATAGGGGGAAATACAGAGGATTGATCTCTGTTCCCGGTTTCCTGTTCCCTTCGTCCAAGAGCGATTCAGGTCACTTATCTTTATATTGACAATTTATGATACTAAATTTAACTGTTGATACCATTCTTAACCGGGCTGTAACGGGTGATGATTTATCCCTGGAGGAAGGGGTGGTTTTGCTTCAACAAACTGACCCGGCCATTCTTGATAAGATTCGAGTGGTGAGTGATAGCTTGCGATCGCAACAAGCGGGAGAAACCGTTACTTATGTGATTAATCGTAATATTAATTTTACGAATATCTGTGAACAGCATTGCAGTTTTTGTGCATTTCGTCGAGATGCTGGGGATGAAGGGGCGTTTTGGTTGGAAGTTGATCAAATTTTAGAAAAAGTGGCTGAGGCAGTTCAACTCGGCGCGACGGAAATTTGTATGCAGGGTGGGTTAAACCGGGAAGCCAAAATTCAGGGGAAATCCTTACCCTATTATCTGCATTTAATTCAAACGATTAAAACTCAATTTCCTCACCTGCATCTTCATGCTTTTTCCCCCCAAGAGGTACAATTTATCGCCAGAGAAGATGATCTCAGTTATGCAGATGTGATCATTGCTTTACAGGATGCCGGAGTCGGTTCAATGCCTGGAACTGCTGCTGAAATTTTAGAAGATTCCGTGCGAAAAATTATCTGTCCTGAAAAAATTAATACTGCTACTTGGTTAGAAATTGTTGAAACAGCCCATCGTCTCGGTGTTCCCACCACTAGCACGATGTTATCGGGTCATATTGAAACCCCTCAACAGCAAATGCACCATTTACAACAGTTGCGATCGCTCCAACAAAAAGCCATTGAACGGAATTATCCCGCTAGAATTACAGAATTTATTGTGTTACCTTTTGTCGGAGAAACGGCTCCGGCTCCCTTACGGCGACGAGTAGGACGGGATCAACCCCTTTTAGCTAATACCCTCTTATTAACGGCCGTTGCTCGAATTTTTCTCGGTAATTATATCCCCAACCATCAACCCAGTTGGGTGAAATTGGGTTTAGCAGGTGCTACAGAAGCCTTGCGATGGGGATGTAATGACATTGGCGGAACGTTAATGGAAGAACACATCACCACAATGGCGGGTGCAAAAGGTGGAACCTCTATGGAACCCGAAACCTTAGTTCAGGCGATCGCATCCCTGGGACGTCCTGATCAACAACGAGACACCCTTTATCGAATTAACTGCAAATAGGGAATAAATCTTTTTTTATATTCGTAATTCGTAATTCGTAATTCGTAATTCTTCGCTTCTTCCCCACCTCTTCCATTTGCCTCAAAACAACCTCTTCATCCACTTCCAAAATCCCCGCCAATTTTTTCACATAATGATCACGCACG
>CAITND010000120.1 GCA_903893625.1 uncultured Oscillatoriales cyanobacterium | reverse complement strand
TTACCCTAGAAATAGGTGTGTTTGAGACAACCGGATCTCTACAGAGGGGCAACCATACCCCTCTACCCCGAAAGGGGAAATATAAAGCCTAACTAAAAGTTAGGGGTTTCTACCCATTTTTCCGATGACTCCTGCTAAGACAGATCAACCCAGACCCTTCTGGAGTCGATTCCGTTTTCTTCCCTACGGTATACTCGGTATTTTAATTTTTTATGTTAATTCCACTTGGGATGCTAACTTTTTTGTTAAAGGATATTTGACAGTTCTTGAAGTCCAAACTGCTATGATTTTGTTATACTTTCTTATGGCTAGGCTTTCCAAAAGCCAGAACCGTAAAATCGATCTCTAGTTGGTACTCATTTTAATCTTATTAACCTTTTAAATGCCTCAATTTCAGGAGAACACTCGATGAAAAATAAAATCGCAGCAGCGTTATTAGCTTTCTTTTTAGGTGGTTTTGGAGTTCATAAATTTTATTTAGGAGAAAATTTTGGAGGGATTCTTTATTTATTGTTTTTTTGGACTTTTATTCCGTCAATTTTAGCCTTTTTTGATTTTCTGGGTTTACTGTTAATGTCCGATCAAACCTTTAATGCTAAATTTAATCCAGGTGTTGACTACTCTGCTTTAAATGGCAGCCGTTCGGCGCAGGATGTAACCGCAGCAATGTCTCAATTAAAAACCCTCTATGATCAAGGTGCAATTACCGCCGAAGAATACGAAGAAAAACGCCGGAAATTATTAAAAGAACTGTAAACATCAAGTAGGAGTGACATTAAAGGTGTCCAATTTATCAGTATGGTTTCAGAAAATCCCCCAGTGGTTATATTGGTCTTTATTTCCCGTATTAGGAGGATTAGCAATTGTCTATGCAGGAAATAAAACAAAAACTCAATCTTGGATTTATACGGGTTTAGGTTTTGTTGCTGTGGCTTTTATTTTATCAAATACGTCCTTGGGGGGAATTGTTTGGGTCGCTCAAATTATTACAGCGATCGCTCTGAGAAAAGAATTTTTAGCCAAAACTTATCCTAATTCTTTAGCCAATTCTAATGAATCCCATCTGCTCCAATTAATTGCTAAAAATCGAGATAAAATTGATATTAATAATTGTTCTAAGCATGATTTAGTATATGGATTGGATTTACCCATTGTTTATGCCAATGAAATTGAAGAAATGAAACGGGAAGGTTATAATTTTACAAGTTTAGAAGAACTTTCGGAATTGATTGGCATTCCTGAATCGACCCTGCAACGAATCGCACCCTTAGTTTTATCTAGCTTTGATATTAATAAAGAAATTCATCATTCCTGGCGGCGGTTAAATGTTTTATCTATTGATGAATTAGTGAGTTTAGGACTACATATTAATGCAGCTAAAATTATTGTTTTAGAACGTCAACAGCGTGGCGGTTATAAGTCTTTTCTGGATTTTAAAAACCGGACGAAACTACCGTTAAATATTTATCGCCATATTTTATAAGAAAAGGATGGGAGATTGAAAACTCAGTGTCTTCAGACCTGAGATGAAAAGCGACCCAGGGGAATTTATTCCCCGTGAATATTTCTCCAATCTATGTTAGTATATCCAGTA
>CAITND010000119.1 GCA_903893625.1 uncultured Oscillatoriales cyanobacterium | reverse complement strand
TGACGCAAAATAATCTGGCAGTTGCCTACAGTGACAGAATCAAGGGAGAGAGGGCTGATAATCTAGAGATGGCGATCGGATTTTACACTGCTGCACTCGAAGTCTACACCCGTGAAGCTTTTCCCGAAAAATGGGCAATGACGCAAAATAATCTGGCAGTTGCCTACAGTGACAGAATCAAGGGAGAGAGGGCTGATAATCTAGAGATGGCGATCGGATTTTACACTGCTGCACTCGAAGTCTACACCCGTGAAGCTTTTCCCCAAAACCATGCTGAAACCTTATTTAATTTGGGGCTTGCCTATCGAGAAGTTCCCAACTTACAGTTAGCTTATGATACCTTTGCGGATGCGATTAATACTGTCGAGTTCCTCCGAGGTGAGATTTATTCTGGTGATGCAACTAAGCAGAAATTAGCCGAAGAATGGAATAAACTTTATCTAAATATGGTAGAAGTTTGTATAGAACTCAAAAACTACACCGCCGCGATCGAATACGTCGAACGCAGTGCAAATTCTAAATCGCCTTCACACTCTTCAAGCACATCAAGATCGGCTAATGCTTCTTGATTATCTGCTAGTTGTTCCCGATATAAAGCAATTTGTTCTGGTGTAACAATTATTTCAGAAAACATAATTATCCTAACGTATATCCCTACCTAAATTTACGCTGGTCTGGTGGTTCAACCCATACAACAGTGCAGAAGTCGCCACTTTCGTCAATTCCGTCCTTACTGTAGAAACCCCTATAGAAACTTGCAAACAGTGGAATCAAAATCGCCCCGTTAGGTTCCTGAATCTATTATTGAACAGATGGGGAATGCGATCGCAAATTGTCCTCCGACTCCCTCAGAAGGATTTATCAAAGTTTATCATTTAAAACCAGGCTGTTTCGACTTAAAAACTGCCAGTAGAGACGTGCCATGGCACGTCTCTACACAGTCAACAATTAACAATTAACTTAAAATCTCGTTTCATACTCAAACCGAACTTCACTTTCATTATTAAAATTAGTTACCCCGCGTAACAATAAATTATCATTTAGACGATAATTAATATTAAAAAGAAACGGTTGTTGAGACGCCAAGACCCGACTTAAAGAAACATAAACATTATCAGTTACATCTAAACCGACTTCAATTCCCACTCCTAATGCTGAAGCTTTACCACTCGAACCTCGTTCTGCAACCCGCGAGGGATAAATTCTAAATTCCGTTAAACCCGTTGCATTAATAATATTCCGTTGCAGTCTACCAAATAATCCTGTACTGGCAATATTTGCTAATACTAATGTACTATCATCTTGAATACCTTGAATCACACTTCCCCCTAATAAAGCCAGTAATTCATTTTGAGAACGAGGAGGAGAACTTTGTAACTTAATAATATCATTAATTTCCGATGCAGCGCCACGCACAATAGCAACAATACGGATAGTTCTTACCGTTCCAAACCTAGAAGGACTTAAAGCTTCCGTTTGTTCAGAAGGAAAAGCCGAAGGAGAAGATACAAACCTCACCGCTTCAGGAACACGGGTAACTAAGCGCACATCTAAAATCGGGTCAAGTCCCTCCGAAGGTACAAATATTGCTCGTTGGGGATAGCCTCGATCTAAGCGTAATTGACTGGTATAAAGATTCACTTGTCCCCCCGTTAGTTCAATGGTTCCTTGAGGACGAATATCATTAATATTGGCTACACTTCCATTCAATTGAATCGTTCCTTTGGCATCAAAATTAATTAAAGGAGCATCTAAAATGGGAGGAGTCATGACTTGAATATTATCGGCTAAAGTGAGTTTTAATCCATTTAAACTGACATTGACAGGGGGCTGAGGGGTTGTTGTTGTATCTGTTGGTAATGTGGCGGTTTCTTGGGAAGGTAAAATCACTCTTCCCTGACTTAATATCACTTCTCCTCCTAATTTTGGTTTTAAAGCGGTTCCTGTTATTGTGATTACACCCGAAGCATTTCCTTTATAAAGATCGGGTAAATTTAATGTTAATTGATTTAAACCTAATTGCAGGGGAGTTTGAAGATCAGGATCATTAGCAGTGAAGGGATGAGACACTGGTAAAACACCACTTAAGAGGATATTTCCTGTTCCTTTATCTCCTTTTAATTCCCCTTGAATATCTTTAACTTGAATGCGATCGCCTGTAAATAGAGCCGTTCCACTTAATCCGACAATTGACTGTTCTAAACTGCGGGCGGTTAAGACTGCATCTTGAATTTTAAATAATCCTTCGGGTTGAAGATCGAGTTTAATTCCTCCCGCTTCAGGTTGTTGCAATGTGCCATGAATTCTTAATTCTACTAATCCTTTTCCTTCCTGCCAATCTAACTCAGGATTGAGTAAATTAATCACCGCTAATCCTTCATCTTTAATCTCAACTCGAACATCGACTAAATCACTTTCTGGGGAAACTTTAGCAAAGGGTAATTTAAACGGTAAAGTCCCTTTAAATGCAATCGGATCGGTTTCCGTTACTAATAAGCTCCCGCCAAATCGTAAGCGAGCATTATTATAACTAAAACTGCTTTGAGCTTCTTGAACCGGATCACCATTAACCGTTGCTTCTAATAAGGTTAATTCCCCCGATGATTGAGGATTTTCTAAGGTTCCCCCAACACTGGCTCGAATATTCAATTGTCCGGTTAAATCGACATTCGGTAAATCGACAATTTTTTCAATTTCTTCTAAGCGGATATTTTTCACCCGCAACTGACCAGAGGGTTGTTGATTGGCTAAATTTAATTGTCCACGAAAATCATATAATGCCTCACCAGAACGCAGTTGTACGGGTTCAACTCGCAATACATTATCAGCAAAATTAGCTTCCAATAAAAACTGATTGGCGATATATTTTCCATAATTCCAATCTTGACCTTTAACAGTTGCATTGGCTTGAATTCCTGATGGAATTGAACCTTGAAAGGCAATTTCTCCGCTAAATTTTCCTTGTAAATCTTTTAAGGGAGGTAAAGGTTCCTCCGCCGCTGCTTGAATTGATTGTTGTAAAAGTGCTCTAATTTCTGCAAATCGTCGTAATTGTTGTAATAAAGTAGCATCTTCCGATAAACGAATCTGAACAGGGGTGACTTCTGTAGCTGTTGCATAATTCGGGGGTTTTAATCCTCTGGCTAAATCTTCTAAATTAAAGATTTTTAAGGCGGTTAAGACATCCTGTAAACTCCCTTGAGGGATTTTAATCGTTCCTTGAAACTGATTGGATACAGTGGATAAATTCTGAGTTTGGGGGTTAGAAAGACTCGCTAAAATTTCAGAAACATTGGCTTGAGTATTAATTAAAACTTGAGTGATGCCTTTCTTAAGTTCGGCATTGGTTAACTCGGCAATTCCATTTTTATAATTAATATTTCCGATAAAAGAATCTGCTTCAATATATCCTAATGTTGGGTTTTGAACGGCAATATTTCCCGTCACCCCAATTTTATTAACATTGAAACTGGCTAAATTAGAGATAGTTAATTCTCCCGATGCTATGCCTTTTAAAAGTCCAATATCTAACTCGGCTAAGGGGGCAAGACTTAAGGTTTGTAGGGGAAATTGTTCTAAACTAACGTTTAAATTATTTCCTTGTGATTGTCCAATTAATAGGCTTTCATCCCGTTTAACTAAAAACGAAACAGGTAAATATTGATCATCTAAAACCAGTTCGATTTTATCCTGTTCTCCTGCTAAGGCAATATTCACCTGTTGACCCGGACTAATATTAACAGTTCCGGCTAAAATCGGATCAAAAGTTACATCCCGAAGGGCAAAATTATTTAATCTTAAATTTCCGTTTAGGTTTAAGGTGGAAAGGGTTCCAGTTAACTTACCATTAAAGTTAACAATTCCCGCCACTAAAGGGCTATCTCCCGTTGTAACTTCTGGGGGTAAAGCCGTTAAGAGGTTCTGAGCTAAGGGCGATTGTAAATCAAAATTATTGACCCGAATATTTAAGTTTAAATTTGATAATTGGGGAATTCCATTTCCTTGAAATTCAACGCCAACTAACCCATCGGTTGAAAATCCTGGGGTTTCGGCTTTTTGAATATTAATTTGTTGACCATTCCAACTCGCAATGGCATCAAACGGTTGTTTAATTATCGGTAATTCTGTTAGCCGTAATTGACCTAAAGCCCTAATTGTGCTAGGATTAAAAGCAGCAATATTCCCCTGTCCTATGATTTCAGTATTTAATAATCCTCGCAATAAGGGCATATTTTCCGCTTGTTCTAACAGTCCATTTTGACGTAAACTTGCTGTTAGTTCGGGGATTTGAGATTCCACTAATTGAGAGAACCGACTGAGAGCAATTTGATCTCCTTTAACGCCTGCTTTCCATTGTCCTTGTTGGGTTTCTCCGGTTGCTAAAAGTATGCCTCCTCCTTGACCTAAATTCACTTTTCCATCAAGGGTTGCAATTAAATTATTCGGCGAAAAATTAGTTAAATTTCCCCGAAAGTTTGCTAACCCTTGGAGGAAACCTCCTTGTAAATTTAAGGCATTAATTTCGGCTACCAAACTCGGTTTTAAATCCGCTAAGGGTAATCCTAAATTGATTAAAGGTTGGAGAGGAATTTGATTCGTAATAACTTGCGCTATTAACTGACTATTTTGTAATTGTCCTTCTGCATTAATCGTGCCTCCAAAATTGCCTAAATTCACTTGTCCTGATCCGTTAGCAATCAGGCTATTTAGGTTTAAATTCGTTAAATTTCCGGCAATATTTCCGCCTCCGGTTAAACGACTATTCCGAAGATCAATACTTTGAATTTGGGTCTGAATATTATCAGGTAAATTAGCCAGGGGTAAGCCTAAATTAATCCAAGGATTGAGTTGAACGTCTCTGGCGTTAAATTCTCCTTGAAACTGTCCTTGGTTGACTTGACTATTGGCGGTAATGATTCCCCCTAAATTGCCTAAATTAATCATTGTTTTTGCGGTTCCGTTAAGGCTATTGGGGGTAAAATTTTCTATATTACCGTTGAGAGAACCTGCAATTTGTAGAGTTCCTTGACTAAAATCTAAGTTTTGAATTTGTACGGTTGTAGCCTTGGGTAAATTAGCTAAGGGTAATCCGATATTAATTAATCGAGGTAAGGCTAAATTATCGCTAGAAAAGTCGGTTTGAAATCGTCCGTTTTGCAGTTGAGCGATCGCATTAATGGTGCTATCCTGAAAATTAAGTTGAATTTGACTATCAGCATTTAAGGTATTGAGAGAGAAATTTTGGAGATTTCCTGATAATTTTGCAGCTAGATTTAAACGTCCATCGGTTAAATTAACGGATTGAATTTGTTGTTTCGTCGCATTGGGTATGGAGGCGAATAATAATCCTAAATCTATTAAAGGTGTGATAGCAATTTGATTTCCTAATATTTCCGCATTCCAAATATCGTTATTATTTTTTTGAGCAATCAGATTCAGATTTCCATTGGCAATTTCAACTTGAGCTTTGGCGGTATTTCCTAAAAATTGAGCCTGACCTAAAATCGGATAGGTTGCTGAGGGTAAGCTAAATTTAGCCTGACCCTTTAAGTTATCTAAATTTCCCGCAATTTGAGCGTTTGCTGATAAATTCCCAACTTGAAAATTGGGTAAGAGTCCATAGGATTGAGCGATCGCATCCCCTGGAATATTATCTACTATAAAATCCAACTTAACGGTCGGATTAAATTCGACTTTTCGGGTTGTAATTTCAGGGTTTTGTGGTAATGTTGGAAGGGATTGATTTGGAGTAGGTTTTTGTTGACGGATAATGACTTTATCCCCTGGTTTAAGCAGTTGAGGTTGAGGTTCTAATAATGCAGTTAATCCGTTTAATTGAATTTCTCCGTTTCCCTTGACAGAACCCCCAACGGAAGGTTGAATTAATAAATTTTTAATTCCAATAACCGGATCAGCTAAAATTTTAAAATTGGGATCAAATTTGGCTAATACATTAAAATCCGTTTGAATCGTATCAAAATAAACCCGATCTACTAAAGTTTGTTGTGTGGTAGCAATTGTTCCTGAAATTTGAGGGGTTTGTAAATTTCCTTTTAAGTTAACATCCGCTTTTAATTCTCCCGTAACTGGAAAAGGAAGCTTTACAGGTTCTTCTTGAATGGCTTCTACTGTTTTTAACAGCGTTGAAACTTGAACAGGTTGTAAATTAGCCGCTAAATTAACTTGAGTTTTAGCCAATTCTAAATCGGAATTTGTGAAAACTGATCCCTTCAAATTTAGAGCTAAATCTCCCATTGTGGTGTTAAACTGATCAATAATCAGTTGAGTTCCTGCAAATCGCAATTTAGCTTGGCTTAGATTAACGGGATCGGGAAGATTTTCAACGGCAACTCGAATTTGATCTAAATTCAGGGTTCCGCGAACATCTGAGGGTTTATAATTGTCTAATTTAACGCTTAAATTTGTATTGAGTTTTCCCCTTTCTACTGATATACCTGGAGTGGGAACGAACCACCTTACCAGGGATAAATCTAAACGATTGGCTCGAATTTGAGCATTGACTTTTCCTCCTTCTAGTAAGGCATCCCCTTTAATGGCAAAGGTTCCATTTTCTCCAATTTTTCCGGCTAAATCTGCTTGAATGCGTTGATTATCTTCTGTTAAATTAGCTCTAACTTGATCCACCGCAATTAAAACGGGTTTTTGGGTTTTAGCACCTTTAGAATTAGCTCTCAAAATTTCATAAGGCATTAAATTAATTTCAGCATTTTCAATCCCAATCGTTCTAAAAACTAAAGTAATGGGAGGATTTGGATCTAAATTAAGTTTTGTATTGATCCAGTTTCCTGATGCGTCTTCCTCAATATAAACATTAGGTTTAATGACTGTAATATCCAGTTGAACTTTCGGTTTAAATAAAGATAAAAGGGAAAAATTAACTTCTACGGCTTCCGCTTCTGCTTTGTCCGTATCCGTTGCTGTCGGGGGAATCGATGAGTTTCCAAAACGAATACTATTGAGGGTAAATCGTTCAATGGGGCCAACATTAACAGGCCGTTGTACAATCGTTTCTAAGACACCGCCAATAATGGGAGCTAACCGATATCGAATAAACCAGGCGGCTGTTGTTCCCACCGTTAACAATGTAACTCCGCATCCTACACCCCCCCAAACCAGGATGCGCCTTAACCGTCGTCGGGGATGTAAAATCGGTTCAGAATTGGGATTAGGAGAATTAGTCATCTCAAATCTGGCTCTGAGTAAATCAACACAATATTATAGAAGCAATTCAGACTTTAGCATTTTAGCAATGACATTGATCGGACAGAAGGAGGATGAGAACATTACGGGATAAGTTAAGTTAAGAAGATTTAGAAACGGTGATAAAAATCTTCTTTTTTTTGAAGTCCTGAGTAACAATTCTTAACGAAATTCAGACTAACGTACTATGACTAGAGATGATAAAGTTAGAAAAAATTTCTTTTATTGAAAAAATAATCTTGAACAGCAGGGAACAAGGGTAATACTTTTGGCTGTTTTATAGAAGTTTTAAAGTATTTCAATATATTTAGGATTGCTATCTGTTTTATGGATCTTTTTATTTTGCTTTTTTCAGTTTAGTTAAAGAATTTAACTATTGCTTTCTATTTCCCTAAATTGCCACTTGTCACCCTCTAATAATTCTAAGATTAAATGGTGATATTTTAATATTTAGCCCAAAATCTGTTAATTTTGGGCTATTTTTGTCGGTTTTTTCTTAACATTCAACACTTCTGAGTTTTAGCTTAGATTTTAGGAATCAAGGGGACTTCTTACACCTCTACCACCTCGATTTAAAACATGGGTATAAATCATGGTTGTTTTAACATCTTTATGTCCCAGTAATTCTTGAACTATTCTGATATCATAGCCATCTTGTAGCAGTTGTGTGGCAAAGCTGTGGCGAAAAGTGTGGCAACTCACACGCTTGTTAATACCCGCCATTTTAACCGCTTGTTTGAGGGCTTTTTGTAATCCACTTTCATGAAGATGATGACGGCGAGTAATTCCACTACGGGGATCTTGAGAAATGCGATCTGAGGGAAAAACAAATTGCCAAACCCACTCTCGATCTGCATTTTGATATTTTCTTTCTAAGGCAAAAGGTAAGTAAACTGACCCATAACCCTTGTTTAAATCCTGTTGATGTAAACGCTTAACAATCTCTAAATGAAACTTTAAATCTTCAGCTAAACTTGTTGGTAACATAGTTACTCGACTTTCCATTCCTTTTCCATCTCTAACAATCACTTGGTTTTGAGCAAAATCTATATCTTTAATCCGTAATTGTAAACATTCCGTTTGACGTAATCCCGTCCCATAAATCAATTTAACAATAAGTTGATGAACCCCTGATAAATGATTAATAACCGCCAGAACTTCTTCTTTTATAAGAACAGTTGGCACATAGCGACTTCTTTTTGCTCGTACTGCATCAACCTGTAAATCTAATTCTTGTTTGAGAACTTCTTTATACAGAAATAAAATAGCACTTAAAGCCTGATTTTGAGTGGAAGCAGCAACATTTTCTTCAACGGCTAAATGAGTTAAAAATTCTTCAATTTCTTTTCCACCCATTTCTTGAGGATGGCGTTTATTATGGAATAAAATATAGCGTTTAATCCAATTGATATAGCTTTTTTCGGTTTTGTAAGAGTAATGCTTTAGACGAATGACATCACTAACTTGTTCGAGTAGTTTTTTAGGAGGTTTTTCCATAATATGATATCCTGAATGTTTCTTGATAGTATAATTATATGGTATGATAGCCAGAAAATTTCTGGCTATCATTCTCTATGGGGTGAATATACCGAAAGTTTCGGCTTTTTGTCCCCTAGTGGTTGACAGGACAGAAAGTTTCAGTATAATAACATAGTTAGCCAGACTAAACTAAGCGGAGATCTCCATGTTCAAGTGGTCTGAGCTTTCACCAGAGGCATTCGAGAAACTGTGCGCTGAACTTCTTGAGCAGAGTGGGTTCACCAATCTGAAGTGGTTTGGAAACGGCGGTGGCGACAAGGGGCGTGATCTGGTTGTAGATCGTATCTATGAACCCCTGTCTGGCACTCGCCGAATTGAGCGCTGGGTTGTTCAATGCAAGCGATATACACGTAAACGACTCACCAAGACTGAGATTGAGGAATTTCTTGTATCAAGTAGAGAACACGCTCCTCGATCGGTGCTGATTATCGTTACCTCAACTCTCTCTCCCGATGTTCGCGATTGGGTAGAAGCCAGACGGAAAGATTGTCCCTTTGACATTCTGACGTGGGAAGAACGCGACCTTGAGCGAGAAATCCGAAAATATCGAAAACATCTGTCATCCATTCCTGAGATGGAACCACAGTCGAAAGACCCAGTTGTCTTCTATCCAATGTCTGCGGGAGAGCAAGATTATATGTGTAACGAGATTGAGGAGGTTGGTTTTCACGTGATGAACTCTAGTTCACCTAAATACGACATCGAACGTATCAAGGAGTTCATTGACTTCGTGCGTCACAACGAAGTTACTTTCGAGGTACCAGATAGTTGGGATAATTCCGATGATTCTGGCTAACAACCCGGCTGGAGCGGACTGTCGGGAGATTTCGAGCCTTTACGATGCCTTGAAGCGTTGGTTGAGTCAACCGGATGACTGGGCACACCTGGGACATCTCACCACCTGCGTGTGGATGGTGGTGGCATTGATTCAAACGGGCGAAGTCAACCTCACGCGCTACCACCTGGATTTGGCGGGCAGGGAATAGATCCGCTGTTGTTCACAAATTTGCTCAATGCTCACCAATTCCAAAATTTGTGGGAAATGATTGTTGATCTTGTAAGGTGCGTTAATGCAGTGTAACGCACCTTATCTTCTGTTTGTATTGGGTATTTGATAAATAATAAGCGCTTATTGTGCTGAATTAAGAGCAATGGGGCTTTTAGGTATAATGAGGTGAGGTAGAGATCGCGTAACACAACTGTGCCGAGAATAAATGTATGAGTATTCAAGTTGAATTTAAAGTTTCTGCTCCACCATTTCGTTGGGATGAAGCTGGGGGTATTCGCATTGGTCAGAGCCGCGTTACCCTCGATAGCCTTTTAGCTGCATATCATAGTGGCTCTACACCTGAAGAAATTGCAGTTCAGTATTCTGTTCTCCATTTAGAGGATATATACTCAGCGATCGCTTACTACCTTAGTCATCGTCAGGAAATTGATAGCTACTTAGAGCAACGTCACCGAAAATCTCAGCAACAACGCAGTGAATTTGTCCAGCAGTATAACTTGGCTGATCTTAGGCAGCGATTGCTCGATATTAGCCTCAAGGAGAACTAGCAACCAGTGCGTTTACTAACGGATGAGAATTTCAACGGTTCGATATTGCGAGGCTTGATTAGACGCTTACCTAAGTTAGATGTTGTCCGTATTCAGGATGTAGGCTTAATTCATGCGGATGATCCCACTATCTTGGAATGGGCAGCCAATGAACAGCGAATTTTGCTTACTCATGATGTAGCAACAATTACTGTCTATGCCTACGAGAGAATTAAAAACGGATTACCCATGCCCGGAGTTGTTGAAGTTATTGCAACGGCTCCACTTGGGCAGGTCATTGATGACTTATATTTATTCGTTTGTTGCAGTCAGCTAGATGAATACGAAGGTCAGATTCTTTTCATTCCCTTTCCCTAATTCCTACTATTTGCAGGGTATTATGGTGGGGTTAGAACAGGTAATCTAGCGATTGGGAGTCAACTTATGCAAGCCATCCTTTTAAGCCGCGAAGAAGTTGCTCAACGTGCAGAGCAACTGTACGAAAGCAGAATCCGCCAAGAAGTGGAAGTTGAAGAAAATATTGGCAAGATGGTCATCATAGACATTGAGACAGGTGACTATAGGATTGATGCAAATGGCTTACGCGCTGCTGACTTCTTGAGCGAGAAGCACCCCCATACTCGACTCTTTGGGATTAAAATTGGGTACAACGTTGCTGCCGCTTTTGGTGGGGGTGTTATGGAGCGTGTAGTCAAGTGATTTCAGGGATTGTGGCTGATGGACACCCGATTATTACCATTCCATTTCGGATTCCAAATCGCGCTGACTTCCCCATTGAATTCGTGATAGACACAGGATTTACCGATGAGCTTTGTTTACCACCTGAAGCAGTGGCACTACTGAATCTCCCCTTCAGATACGATATGCGTGCGAATTTGGCAGACAACAGCCGAGTGATGTTGCCTCTTCATAGAAGTGTTGAATGTTAAACACAAAAATATAAAAACTTTCTTAAGATTTCCGGGTATATTGAAAATACAAGCCAAGACAACCGGAGTGTGATACACCTATGCAAGTTAGTCAACTCTTGAGGGAGTACGAGGAAGGCGAACAAAATTTTACAGAGGTAGACCTTCAGGGAGCAGACCTATCCGGTGCGATTTTGATTGGCGTCAATTTGTCCAGAGCCAACCTAACTGGAGCGAACTTAAGTCGAGCCTTCCTGAGTCGGGTCAAATTGAATGGTGCCTGTTTGCATCGCGCGAATCTTAGTTATGCCAAAATGAGCGAAGCCAAATTAGGGGATGCTAACCTGACGAAAGCCAATTTGAGTGGTGCTTTTTTAGTCAAAGCTAAACTTCCGAATGCCAATTTAAGCGGTGCAATTCTGACGGGAGCTAATTTAAGATCTGCCTCATTACCCAACGCTAATTTATGCTCGGCGGATTTACAATCAGCCAATTTGAGAGAAACAAATTTAACCGGAGTTAACTTTAAATGGGCAAATTTAGTTGCGGCAAAACTCAGTGGAGCTAATCTATTTGGAGCGGAATTAACTGGAGTTAATCTGCAAAAAGCCTACATGAATGGCATTAAATTAAGTCGAGTTAATCTTGAGGGTGTGAATCTGAGTGAAGCCAAACTTAATGGTGCAGATTTAGAGGCTGCAACGTTAACGAATGCGAACCTCTGTGAAGCGCAAATGCAAGGGATTAGATTAACAAAAGCGGATTTAACGGGAGCTAATTTAGAACGAGCAAGTCTGATGTGGGCAAATTTAAACTGGGCAAAATTACCACAAGCTGACTTAAGAGATGCTGATTTAAGAGATGCGTCTTTATTAGGAGCAACCCTTGAAGAAACTCAGTTTCAAGGGGCGAAATTACCGCAATCTTTAAAACTGTATCTGGATTTAGCGATCACCTGTTCTAATTTATATCAAGCTCACACTCAAAAGTGTGCTGTTGAGTTAAGATAATTAACAGAAAGAATTAATAGAGCATCAATGATAACAGATTATGCTGTAGTGCTTGTTACGGCAAGTTCTAGGTTGGAAGCGGAAAAAATTGCCCAAGCATTAGTTGAAGAAAAACTCGCTGCTTGTGTGAGCTTCATGCCAATTCATTCAATTTATACCTGGAAATCAGAATTATGTCAGGAGGATGAATGGCAATTAATGATCAAAACAGATCTCAGACAGTTTGAGCAGTTAGAAATAAAAATTAAACAACTTCACTCTTACGAAGTTCCTGAAATTATTGCTTTACCGATTATTAAAGGATCTGCGGATTATTTAAACTGGATTTCCGCACAAACTCATACGAATTAGGAATTACGAATTACGAATTACGAATTACGAATTACGAATTACGAATTACGAATTACGAATTACGAATTACGAATTACGAATTACGAATTACGAATTGTTATTAGCCAGCAGATTCTGGTCAATTTTTTGTAGGTTAGGTTAAGATTAAAAAACCAACCTACAAATTTATTATTATCAGGATGACATGGGAAAATTTTTGATAAAATCAGCCTTAAGGTTTTTCCTTTTTCGTGGCTAACATCATATTCGATTGATTCACCCCAAACTTATAACCCACTCCAAAATTAAACGGTTTTACAGATGAATTGCTTTGATAAACTTTTCTTAAATCCGGTTGATAGCGCACACTAAATAAGGAAATTGGGGCGGTATAGGTTCCAAAAAAGTCTAAATTCCATTGTTTTTCGGCAAAATATTTAAGTGGAATCCCAGAATCATCTTGTAAAATGGCTTGACTTTGATCAAGAATTAAGGATCGAATTGCTGAAAAACTAGGTCTGTGCATTAAATAGGATGCAGCTTTAAGATAGGTTACGGGTTGATTAATTTGTTTCACAAATTGGCTGAACTGGGGTGTTTTTTTCAAGCCGTCATCG
>CAITND010000118.1 GCA_903893625.1 uncultured Oscillatoriales cyanobacterium | reverse complement strand
TATTTAATAAAATCTCGGAATTCGAGGAATAATTAGAATCTACACTAGCGATTTGTTCGGGAATTGCTAGGGGAAATCGAGCGATTTTTCCTAAATCTTTATTTAAACTAGGTTGAAATAAGTTAGATTCCGTTTCAGCAGCATTTAACGCGATCGCTGTTTCTGGGACTACCCCAAAGCTAAAATTCCCAACTTTTTCTGTAGCTGATTTATTTAATAAAATCTCGGAATTTGAAGAATAATTAGAATCTACACTAGCGATTTGTTCAGGAATTGCTAGGGGAAATCGGGCGATTTTTCCTAAATCTTTATTTAAACTGGGTTGAAATAAGTTAGATTCCGTTTCAGAAGCATTTAACGCGATCGCTGTTTCTGGAACTTCCCCAAAGCTAAAATTCCCAACTTTTTCTGTAGCTGATTTATTTAATATAATCTCGGAATTCGGGGACTGATTAATTTCTGTATTCGTTACTTCTGGCGAAACCTCTATCGGAAATTGAGCTAATTTTTCTAAATCTCCTGTCGCTTTTCCTTTATTAAGAATAAGTGTTTTCGCTTGATCATCAGCAATAGGACGTTCTGTTAAAACATCTGATTCTGGGGAATTCAAGGGAAATTTTAAAGACTCGTTAGTGAGAGGTTGAGATGGATTAAACGCTGTTGAATTTTGGGAAGATAAAGTATTAACCCAAGGAGACGAAATATTTTTTCCAATCGATTCACCCAGAGAAAAAGCCAGACCTGAATTAACCGATTTAGTTTTATTTAAAACTATTTCTTCAAAGGAATGAAGCGGTGTAGAGGGGGGAATTTGATTAACAGCTAAAGATTGTTCATGGGTTTCCGATGGATTTAAAGTCGGATCTACCTGATCAAAAGTTTCTTGGGAATTTGATAAACCTTCTGAGTCTGGGTAGGCGGTTTGACCACTTGCAGAGTTTGATAATCCAAACGTAGCTGAAGCAGCAAAAACCGCAACTAAGACAGGAGATAAACGCATGATACTCACTCTTTTAGACAGTCCCACACCTAAAATTTGTCAATCCTCAGCTAAACGTTAGGGTGATGATTACACTCAACGCTGGCGCTGCGACATCTGACATCTTAACAAGCTTTGACACTTCTACAGCTAAAAGCTTTTAAGATCATTGGTCGTGATCCCCATAACCCCGATCAGAAAGGGATTTAGAGGGATCAAGACTGATTGATTTATGGGGAGGGGTTGGATGTATGTTCTAAAACCCGTTTAAGAACTTGTTGATACGCGGATTCAACATTACCTAAATCTCGACGGAAACGGTCTTTATCCAATACTCGACGGTCGGGGTCTGTTTCTGATTGATCCCACAAACGACAGGTATCAGGACTAATTTCATCCGCTAGTACCAATTGGCCATCAGAGGTAATACCGAATTCTAATTTAAAATCGACTAAAGTAATCCCACACTCATTAAAAAATTCTGAGAGAATTTGATTGATTTGTAAGGATAATTGGGTGATTTGTTGCAATTGTTCCGGTGTGGCTAACTTCATTAATAACAGTCGTTCACGAGTTAATAATGGATCACCTAATTCATCATTTTTATAGCAAAATTCTACTATCGGGGGGTTGATAATTGTTCCCACTGGAATCCCAGTTTGTTTGCAGAGACTTCCCGCCGCAATATTGCGAATAATCACTTCTATCGGAACAATTTTCACCCGTTTTACTCGCATTTCATTGGGTGTGGGACAATCAATATAATGGGTAGGAATCCCTTTAGCTTCTAACCCTTGAAACAGATGGCTAGAAATAGCGTTGTTGATTTCCCCTTTCCCTTGAATTGTACCGCGTTTTTGGGCATTAAAAGCAGTCGCATCATCCTTGAAGTAGGCGAGTAATATTTCAGGATCATCTGTAGGATAGATGATTTTAGCTTTGCCTTCGTAGAGTTTTTCGGGAGTAGACATAGAAATAAGGTGTTTAAACATTAGAATTGATTCTATAGTATAGCGGTTTGAACCGAGATACCAAGAAACCGGGTTTCTACAATAACCTTTCCTACTAACAAAAAGATCAGTTGAGAAACTCGGTTTTTGACCCCCACCAGCATCCCGAATTAAGCGATCGCATATCCCGCATGAGGTCGAATATAGAGAATACAGAGAAATCAATAAGGTGGGCATAGCCCACCCTACAATTATCGAAAATCTTAACACTAAAAACCCCAAACCCACCCTCACTTCAACAACAGATCAGTACATGGTAATAAGCATTAACATTACCCGTTACTCTTGTAACAATACTGGGCGTAAGTTGTTAGGGAGTCGAACCCATTGACATTGCCCCTTGTCACCATAATTCGCATTTTAGGCGAAGTGTTTCCAACTTAACCCAGTTGACGGGTTATACTCGCTTCTGTTGTTTTAGCTACCTGCTAGTGTTCAGTTTTCTATTAAATCAGTTTGCCAATTCAAGGCTTGAATTTGAGCATCCAGTTCTCGATAATCCCTCGATAAATTATCAACTTGTCGCTGAATTGCTGCAATATCAATGGTACTGACAAATCGCACTTCAGAACGACTATATCGATCCTGTCGAATTGCTGCTTCTTCAACTAAATTCGCATAGGTATTTCGCTTCAACATTAATACATCTCGTTCTGCTAAGACATCTGCTAAAGTTTCTCCTTGAAAGGGAGTTGTTGAGTTAGTGCGATTAATTCGTTTAATCAAGATTACCAATTCAGCCGTAACTGATTCTAATTCAGCTAATAAGTCTGCCGGGTTTTCCGCAGGTTGTTCCCCTTCCTGCACTTTAGCAACTCTCGACAAACGTTGTCTTAATTGGGCTATTTTTTTCTGACAATCTGCTCGTAAAATTAAGGCTTCAGCTAATTTCAAACAAGATCACCTCCATCCCGCCTGCAATTTGATATTTGTTATTTCTGATTAATATACTACATAAACATTACATAGTTGTCAAGGGGGATGAAAAAAATTTTTGCTCCAGTCATTTCTGAGAATCGCTTGACAAATTTCTATAATTGTGCAGAGATGGGAATAATAGCAAATCTCAACCTTTAAAGGCTACAGCCTATGCAAAATAACACTTTCAGCCTAACAATTAATGGTGAAACGGTTGTGATTCAAGACCTTTCCCCCACCCTGACGTTATTGGAATATTTGCGCCGGAGTGGACGGGTGGGGACGAAGGAAGGCTGCGGAGATGGGGACTGTGGAGCTTGTACGGTGGCGGTTGTGGGTCAGGGGGCGGACGGACAGCCCCAATATCTGGCGATGAACAGTTGTTTAATTCCCTTGGCGACGATGGCGGGACGGGAGGTGATCACCGTTGAAGGGGTTGGGAAAGACGGTCTGCATCCGGTACAGGCGGCGATGGTGAGTTTGGGGGGTTCTCAATGCGGCTATTGCACTCCAGGCTTTATTATGAGTTTATTTGCTGCGTACTACAACAATCAGGTTGATGATCAATCAATAGAAGGAAATTTATGTCGATGTACGGGTTATTTACCGATTCGTCGTGTTGCAGAAACCGTTACAAATGCTGATGCTTCCGATCAATTTAGTCAGCGTTTACAACACATTGATTTACAACTTAATTATATTCATTATCTTACCCCTTGTCAACAGTTTTATCGTCCGATTCAACTTTCTGAGGTTTTAGAACTTTTACAACAGTATCCCGATGCTAAATTAGTAGCAGGAGCAACGGATTTAGGCTTAGAAATGAGTCATCATCGTCAAGAATTCCCTATCCTAATATCTTTAGAATCCGTTACCGAACTTCAAGAACTTAAACAAACTTCAAATGATGTAGAAATTGGGGCGGCAATTTCCTTGAGTTATATTGAAGAAAACTTAAAGGGAATATTCCCCAGTTTAGATGAAATGTTATCTCTGTTTGCCGCCCGACAAATTCGCAACCGGGCTACCATTGGAGGTAATATTGCCACAGCATCTCCCATTGGAGATTTAGCACCTGTTTTATTAGCTTTAGATGCTCAACTGCGGTTAGCAAGTTTAGCCGGAGAACGCATTATTTCTATTGCTGATTTTTTTAAAGGCTATCGTCAAACGGAATTACAACCCCAGGAAGTCATTGTTTCTATTATTATTCCTAAAATTATTACGGCTAATGCTGTTCGTCGTTTTAGCCAATCTTATAAAGTCGGAAAAAGGGGGACTGATGATATTAGTATTGTGTCCGCAGCTTTTACCATTGATTTAGATACAAATAATACAATTATTCATGCCAGACTCGCCTATGGTGGAGTAGCAGCAATTCCAATTCGAGCGACTAATATTGAAACAATGTTAATCGGAAAACCCTGGAATATAGAGACGATTCAACAGGCAAAACTGATGTTAAAAGAAACCTTTAACCCCTTAAGTGATTTAAGAGGAAGTGCAGATTATCGCAAACGATTAGTTGCTAATTTATTTGAAAAATTCTTCATAGAATTTTCTCTTTATCCTCGTTTCTAGGTTCTACCTATAAATGCTAAAAGGTGGCTCTGCAACCTTTGGAGGCGGAGCATCTAATCAAGTATTCCCAGGCGGGAGTCTGGGAACAAGAGTTAAGATTAAGGATAAATATATGAACAATAATTCCAAATCTAAACCCCATGAAAGTGCTGTTGGTCATGTTACTGGAAAAGCGATTTATACCGATGACCAAAGACTACCCAATGGAATGTTATATTTGTGGCCCGTTTTATCTGCTTATGCTAAGGCAAAAATTTTAAAGATTGATAGTTCAAATCTGAATAATATTCCAGGGTTTATTACTATATTAACGGCTGATGATATCCCTGGAATTAATAACACCGGAACAATTAAACATGATGAAGTCTTATTACCCCATGATGAAGTTAGTTATTGGGGTCAACCTGTGGTTTGGGTGGTTGCAGAAACAGAAATAGCTGCCGAAAATGGGGCAAAAATGATCAAAATTGACTACGAACCCTTAACGCCTATTTTAACCATTCAGGATGCGATTAAAAATAATAGTGTTCACGGCGATAAAAATATTATGCGTCGGGGAAATTCTACAACCGCTTTACAATCATCTGACTTTATTTTAACGGGAAATATTGAAATTCAAGGTCAAGATCATTTTTATTTAGAAACTCAAGTCAGTTGGGTTATTCCTAATGTTGAAGGCAATTATCAAGTCTATTCTTCCACTCAACATCCGAGCGAAACTCAAGCGATTATTTCAGAAGTTTTAGCAATTCCTAGAAATCAAATTGTTGTCACTTGTTTAAGGATGGGAGGCGGGTTTGGAGGGAAAGAAACCCAAGCTAACCCCACCGCAGCTATTGCCGCTTTAGCCGCCCAAAAAACCGGATGTCCGGCTAGAATTCGACTCAAACGCGATCAAGATATGATTACAACCGGAAAACGACATCCTTTTTTAGCTCAATATCAAGTTGGATTTAACCAAAACGGTCAACTTTTAGCCTTAGATATTGATTTATATTCCGATGGTGGTTGGAGTGCGGATTTATCCTTCCCCATTCTACAACGAGCCATGTTTCATATTGATAATTGTTATTATATTCCTAATTTAGAAGTTCGGGGTCAAGTCGTCAAAACTAATAAAGTTTCTAATACGGCTTTTCGAGGGTTTGGAGGGCCACAAGGAATGGCAATTATAGAAGAAATTATAGATAGAATTGCTCGAAAATTAGGTTTACCTGCTGAAGTTGTTCGAGAACGGAATTTTTATCACGGAGAAGGAGAAACAAATACAACCCATTATGGTCAAGAAATTTTTGATCATCGAATATTTTGGGTTTGGGAAGAAGTTAAAATAAAATCTAATTTTGAACACCGAAAACTAGAAATTGAACAATTTAATCAAAATCATAATTATCAAAAACGAGGGTTAGCAATCACTCCCGTTAAGTTTGGTATTTCCTTTACTAAAACTGAATATAATCAAGCGGGTGCTTTAATTTTAATCTACCTCGATGGCAGTATTCAACTCAATCATGGCGGGACAGAAATGGGTCAAGGTTTACAAACCAAAATGTTACAAGTTGCTTCACAAGCATTAGGCGTTAATATTGAACAGTTTAGAATTATGCCTACCAGTACCGATAAAGTTCCTAATACTTCAGCAACGGCGGCTTCTAGTGGTTCAGATTTGAATGGTCAAGCGGTTAAAAATGCCTGTGAAATCTTGAAAAAACGATTATCAGAAGTCGCTGCAAAATTGTTAAATTTGTATGAACCGGAAGAGTTAATATTTGAGGAGGATTGGATTTATTGTAAAAATTATCCCAGTCATAAAATAGCCTTTAATGAAGTCGTTAAACAGGCCTATAATCAACGAGTAAGTTTATCCACAACGGGCTATTATCGGACTCCTAATATTTATTATGATCCGAAAATAGGTAAGGGTAGACCTTTTTATTATTATGCTTACGGGGCGGCTGTGAGTGAAGTCGAAATAGACGGATTTACAGGAACGTTTAAACTGCGTCAAGTGGATATTGTTCATGATGTAGGAGAGTCTTTAAATCCGTTAATTGATATCGGACAAATACAAGGAGGTTTTGTACAGGGAATGGGATGGTTAACAATGGAAGAATTAGTCTGGGATGAACAGGGAAGATTGAGAACTTTTGCACCCAGTACCTATAAAATTCCAACGATTAAAGAAATCCCTAAAAATTTTAATGTTCATTTATTACGAAAAGCAACACAGGATGGGGTAATTTATGGAAGTAAAGCCGTAGGAGAACCGCCTTTTATGTTAGCAATATCAGTGCGAGAAGCGATTCGAGAAGCGATCGCAGCTTTTGGTCAAACAGATTCTATTTTCTTAGCATCTCCTGCTACACCAGAAGCAATTTTAAACGCCATTGAACAGGTACAATTAAAGTCTGTTAACCCCTGGGAACATTTACCTATTTAACAGGTCATCCCTCTCGGTTTTCGATAAGATATCCTGTTCAGCACTCGCCTTTTTAACTGCATGATTATCCAATTTTATCAACAACTTCTTCAAGTTTTAAAAGAAGGGGATGCGGTGGTTGCAACCGTCACCCGTGTTAGAGGTTCAGTTCCGAGAGAAATAGGTGCAAAAATGATCATTTGTGCTGATGGTCGAACCTTTGATACCATTGGAGGTGGGTTAGGAGAAGCGCAAGTTATTCAGCAAGCAATAGAAGTTTTAAACACAGGAGAAAAACAATGTGTTGAAATTGATTTATCGGGCGTACCCCAACACGAAACGCAGGGAGTTTGTGGGGGTTTAATGCAGGTTTTATTAGAACGATGGTCTGGGGAAAAAGCGATCTCCCTTACTGATCAAATTTTACATCATTTGCAAGCCGGAAAATCGATTTTCTTAGTCACTTCTTTTGATGCAGCTTCTCCCTATTTACTTGCTTGTGATCATCCCATTTCCACCTCTGATCAAACGTTTATAGAAACCTTACAACCGCCTCCCACGTTATTAATTATTGGGGCGGGTCATATCGGAGAGAAATTAGCTAAAATTGCTGATTTTATTGGTTTTCAAATCGTGATTCAAGATTCACGTCCTGAACTCACCGATCCAGAACGATTTCCTCCTAATACTCTGATTTTTAATCAAGGTATTACAACCGTTTTAGAACAATTAACCTCTCATGATAACTTATATATTGCCTTAGTAACACGGGGATATATTTACGATATTGAAGCGTTAAAATGGATTTTAAATTGGAATTTAGCTTATCAATATATTGGGATGATTGGTAGTACAAAGCGGATAAAACTGGTTTACCAGCACTTACAAGAATCGGGTGTTTCTCTTCATCAAATCGAACAAATTCAAGCTCCCATCGGATTAGAAATTGGGGCATTAACTCCCGAAGAAATTGCTATTAGTATTGGTGCAGAATTAATTAAAGTTTACCGAAAACAATAGAAAAATCCGGTTTGATCTCCCCTAACCCTCATTTTTAAGGGGAATTTAGAGAGATCAAAACAGAAGTTTGAGTCTGAACTTGAGATTAAAAAGAATAATTAGGCTCTAAAATATTGCTCTAAATCTTCAGAACCTCCGATTAATTTCCCATTCCCTCTTTCCTAAATTCCTAGTTCTCAACTCGATGAGTCAGTTGTTCCAACTTTAGTTCTAATGTAGACAGTCGTGTCTCTAAATCTTCAAGCTTCTGATGCTGCGTGGCTATTCCCATGTAAGCACTTAAAGCATGAATGACAATATCTGACTTAGATTGCCCAGTTGTTTCTACTCTTGCCATAATTGCTTCATGCAGTTCAGGAGGAATCCTGACTCCTAGAAATGGATTCGGCATTGTTTTTACTAAACTACATTTGGACAATCAATTTTATTAACGAATTTGATTTTATCAGCCTCTTGTTAAAACTGATCATTTACCCTATATTAATTGTTTAAGTATCTGTGAAAACCATTTTTTGTTTAAAAAATATTAACCTATGTAACTGAATATGACAATAAGCGGGAGGTATATTAAGTTTGATAACAAAATGAAAACGTATGTTATCATAATAAATAGCAATCTAAGCATTAGACTGAATCACCCACCCCAAGAGCGAGTGAGTTTCTGTCCCGTCATGTCACTGTGCAGGTTATCGGGATTTGTGGGTTGAAGCAGTCCTGGGAACCTGCAACCGTCGATATGATTCGCTTTGGCGTTGCTCCCTCAACAGCCAATCCATCCATTATTAAAGCCGATATGAGTGTACAACCCCAACTTGAAGAAAAACGCAACGGTGAAAAAATCCTTGTTGCTGATGATGAATCCGCGATTCGGCGCATCTTGAAAACTCGTCTTTCGATGGTTGGCTACAATGTTGTAGTCGCCGCCGATGGTTTAGAAACGCTGGAGATGTTTGAACGAGAAAATCCTGACCTTTTAGTTTTGGATGTCATGATGCCGAAACTAAATGGTTATGGGGTTTGCCAAGAACTTCGCACGAAATCTGACGTTCCGATCATTATGTTAACAGCATTAGGGGACGTGGCAGATCGAATTACGGGTTTAGAATTAGGGGCTGATGATTATTTAACCAAACCCTTTTCTCCTAAAGAATTAGAAGCCCGAATTCATGCGATTTTACGACGGTTTAAAGATACGACTTCATCTCATCATCTGAGCCCGGAAGTGATTGAAATTGAAGCTGTGCGAATTGATACCGTCAAACGTCGCGTTTATAAAGGCGATAAAGTGGTTCCATTAACCTATATTGAATTCAATCTGTTGGAATTGTTGGTTAAACGGTCTGGACAGGCGATTTCTCGCTCTGAAATTCTCAAAGAATTATGGGGATATACACCCCGACGCATTGCGGATATGCGGGTTGTGGATGTTCACGTTGCTCGTTTACGCGCAAAAATTGAAGAAGATCAACGCAATCCTGAATATATTTTAACAGTGCGTGGTGTAGGTTATTCCGCCCAACGTTTGCCCGGTGTTGAAGAAGCGATCGGTGCTTAATTGGTTTCAAATAAAAAGTTTTCAAAATTTCAAAACTACTTTCGTTTTTCTCTGAATTTTAAATATTGGCTACTCCCCTAAAAAACAGGAATCATCACTTTTATAGATCAATACAATTTAGGGGTTAAGGTCAAATATTAGAGGAGAAGCGTTCAGGCAAACATTAAGGGTCTGAATGTTTCTCCTCTCAGTTTTTGGGAATTACGAATTACGAATTACGAATTACGAATTACGAGTAGGGAACAGCTTAACTGGGAACAGGGAAGAGTAGGCAGTGAAAGGGTTTTAGGATTCAGAAATGTTTTAACTGTAATGCGTAGTGCTATATTGTTTATTGGAGACTTCATTGATGATTATGGGTTACGAAGTTTCTCTAATACCTCATCTGTAAACGGATTTTTACCCTGTTTCAGAGAGTCTATCCAAGCTTTTCGCTGTGCTTTTTGTTCAGCATTTCCAGCCGATTTCACAAACACCTCAAAGTCTTCAATCGCACCTTTAAAATCACCTGTTAACGCTCTGGCTAAACCCCGACTATTATAAATCCATCCATTTTTAGAATCAAGTTCAACGGCTTTATTACAGGCAAATATTACCTCTTTGGCTTTTGAATTCAAGCTCCCCTTCCAACAGAGTGTATTCCAAGAGGAAGCTGAAATTTTTAACTTAGAATCCCAAGTTTGAGCTTGATTATAAGCTAAAATCGCTACAACTGCTATCGGATTTTCGTCACCCGAAATATTGAGATCTCCAGCGCTCTGAAGTTGATTCGACGGGGGTTGATTGTTAGGTTCTGTATTCATAATCAGGTTATTTCTCTAATTCAATCTAGGTTACAAACCAGCGTAGACTATTGAATATTAATGAGAAGGCGGTTTTTTTAACTCAATATCAATACCATCACAAAGATGTCTGTCACTTTCATCAACATTAGCATCAGGATTGTGCAAATAATTACTCACCTGATTACAAGCTTTTTCTTTTAATTGGTCAAGATCTATATCCCATAATCTTAATCTACCATCATCACTGCCAGCAGCAAGCTTTTTATTGTCTGGACTAAAGCTAACAGAATAAATCGGCCCTATATAGACATTGATAGTATTTAGTAAAACACCATCCCGACTCCAAATCTTGATAGTATGATCCTTACTACCGGAGGCTATCATTTGACTATCCGAGCTAAAACTTACACTCTCAACTTCTCCTGAATGTCCATAAAGAGTTTTTAGGAGTTTACCCTGATTATTCCAAATTTTAATAGTTTGATCGTGACTAGCAGAGACAATTCTTGTTCCATCTGGGCTAAAATTCACATCTCTTACTAAGTTTTTATGACCCGTAAGAGTGTTTAATAATTTACCCTTCTTGGGGTTCCACAGTTTAATTGTTTTATCAGCACTAGCTGAAGCTAAAATCTTATACCATTTCTAAAAAGTTATGCAACAGTAGCTAGGGCTTCTAAAATGTAATCCCATCCAGTCAAAGATGCTATAATTTCTGGAGAGAAGCCTTCAATTACAGAACGAACTTGATCTTTAAGTTGTT
>CAITND010000117.1 GCA_903893625.1 uncultured Oscillatoriales cyanobacterium | reverse complement strand
TACAGGTTGTTTACCTTTCCTGTTACTGGATATACTAACATAGATTGGAGAAATATTCACGGGGAATAAATTCCCCTGGGTCGCTTTTCATCTCAGGTCTGAAGACACTGAGTTTTCAATCTCCCATCCTTTTCTTATAAAGAAAATTAACGTTAAGCTTTGATCGCTTATGTTTGGTCATCCGATCTCAACAGGATTGTTTGTTGTGGTTGTTGTGCGTTCTGACAACCGCTTTTTATTGATTCAGGAAGTCAAGGGCAACCGTCCCTGGTATTTTCCCGGCGGACGGGTGGAACCTGGGGAAACCTTTGTTGCTGCCGCCAAACGGGAAACCCTGGAAGAAGCAGGAATCCCGATCATCCTGGAAGGAATTTTAAGAATTCAGCATCTTCCCCAACCTACCGGACAATCCCGGATCGGGGTGTTTTTTTTGGCCCGTCCTGAAGGTAATAATCAACCGAAAAGTCAACCGGATCACGAAAGTTTGGACGCGAAATGGTTTACCTTAACGGAAGTAGAAGAATTACCCTTAAGAACTGAATTTGTTAAACGGATTATTTCTGAGGTATTAACCCAGGTAGAAGTTTATCCCTTAAAGTTAATTATGTAAATAATTAGAGTTTTGATGGGCTATGCCCATCCTACTTTATGGGATGGGAACTAATAATAAACTGCCTTGAAAATCTCCTGATTTGGAAGTAGAACTAAACCGCCAATATTGTTGATAGTGATTCAAAAAACTTTGACCGATAATGCCATCTATTTGTAATAAATCTAAAACCGGGGACGATAAAATCACCACTTCTAAATTATTTTGATCATAACCCTGAACAGAAACTTGTTCTAAACGAGAACGTTCTGCATCTTCTAAACCACAAAAACCCTGAACTTGAATTTCTTGACGAGTTGCTGTATCCAATTGCAATTGATTGGCTAACTGTTCCGAGATAAAAATAGTATCCGCCCCCGTGTCTAACAGAAACGTAAACGGCCCCTTGCCATTAATATTAACAGCAGCTAACATCACTCCTAAACGGCTTTTTAAGGGGATAGCGTCTGCTACAGATTCAGGAGGTAACGGAGAAGGATGAAGTAATTGTAATTGACGAGTTTTAGGATTTAATTTAACATCAAAATTCCTTAAAAAATCTATTCCTAAAACCCCAAATAAATCCTCTGGAATCACAGAAGTTAAAAATTCTAATCCTCGCAATTCTTCCACTCGAACTTGATTAATCACCAACGGAGGTAAATGATGCAAAATCGCATTCATATTGGGGCAATCATCCCCAGCAACGGCATAGTCTAACCCTTGATTAGAAATCGGTTCCCCTTTTAAACCTAACTGTTGGCTAAGGGTAGTAGTAATCATCGTTGTAGACGCACCCGTATCTAATAAAAAGCTACCAGATTTTCCCCCAATCGAAAGTTGTAGGGTAAACACTTGACTTCCTTCTAACAATTGTAGTGGGATAGTAGTTTCTCCTACGGTTTTTGGCGGTGGTAAATTTAAACCCTGAAGTTTCACGATCGCATTTAAAGAAAAAACACTTAACAACATTGTAGTATTTAAACCCAAATCGGTACGAACTAATCGGGGTTCTAAACCTGGGTAGAAAGTAAAGGTTGGGCTTGCCCAGCACTTAACACTAAAGGGCAAAACCCAAACTAAAGTCGCCACAAAAGCAGTGAAACGTTTCATTGTAAAAAGCCAGAGAAAGCATCCCCAAATTAGTTATAAAGAGCTTGATAACAAGCATCAGAAATTTCAAAATTAGCGGTGACATTCTGGACATCATCAACATCATCTAACGCATTCATTAATTTCATTAGCATTCGCGCTTTTTCAATGTCATCAACTTCAATCGTATTATTAGGAATCCAACGCCATTCCGCTTCAACAACGCTAAATCCCTGTTCTTTTAACACTTGGGTTAAATATTCTAAATTGGTGATGGTTGTAGACACCTCCGCCCCATCAGTATCATTAACTGGAGTCAATTCATAGGATTCAGCTTCCCCTTCTACTAAAGCTTCTAGGAGTTTTTCTTCATCAATTGGCCCTGCTAAGGTGACAACGCCTTTTTGATCAAACATCCAACTCACACATCCGGTTTCTCCCAAGTTACCGCCATTTTTACTAAAAGCAACTCGTAAATCCGCAGCCGTGCGATTGCGATTATCGGTGAGTCCTTCAATTAAAATTGCGACCCCTGCGACCCCATAACCTTCATAACGAATCGATTCTAACTCAGACGCTCCTGCTCCTAGTTTACCCGAACCTTTAGCGATCGCCCGTTCAATATTATCATTGGGAATTCCCGCCGCTTTTGCTTTGTCAATAGCAGTTCGCAGTTGAAAGTTTCCGGTTGGGTCTCCACCTTGACGTGCCGCTACGATAATTTCACGCGAAATTCTAGTGAATACTTTACCTTTGACCGCATCCACTCTCGCTTTTTGGCGTTTAATATTCGCCCACTTACTATGTCCAGCCATACTCGAAAAACATCACAGCAAAATATTATTTTAAGGGTTGTTGGTTGTTCGTTGTCGATTAACAGACACCGGGATCTAAATTTCCGGCGTAGAGATGCGCCAATAACCTCTCGTCATTGTTTCGCCCTGGGGTATCTCTACGTTATCTTTAGTGATCTAAAGATTAGTTTCATTAACCCGTTTTAACGATTTCGTAAAGGTGGGTTCAGACAGCCATTTTAATCATCCACAATTTCCTGAATAATATTTTTAAGATCTTGATCAGGAGGACGTTTAGCAAATTGTTCATGATTATAAATCCAGACTAATCTAATTACAAAATCAGTTGTATTGACTAAATACATTAATCTGACTTGTCCAGAAGCACCTTTAGAAATCCTTAACTCTAGTTTGTGAAATGTCCATTCTTGAGGTAAATGAATTTTTCCGGGGAGGGGTTCTTGACGAGAATTAATCGGATAGGGATCATCCGTTAAATTTTCAATAACTTCTGTTACCCGTTGAATAAAATTAGATCCTAAAGCTTTTGCTAATTTTTTGAAAGAACGTTTAAAATTATCAGAAGCTTCAATCGAGAAGGGAGTTAATCCAGTCACGCACTTCTCCTTTATGAATACGAGTTGAAGTTTCTGATTGCTCTGGTACGGTAGTCAAAGCCTCTTTCAAAACTTCAGAGATCACAGGTTTATAAGCAATATGATCCCGTTCTATCACCTCTAATTTTTGATGTCCTAATGCTTTCATATCTTCAAGCAAAATCGGCTGGGTTGATCTTGCTTCTGGGGGTAAACCTTGACGCGCTTTTTTCCAAGGAAATTCTAGGTGAGTCATCCCACTTAATCGATAGGCGTGATATCCTCCAAAATAATCCCAAACTTCCTCTAAAACTAGCTTTTGATCATCAGGAATTTCTAAGATAATTTCTGAGCTAGGAATGGGGAGTTGATTCGCTTCAAATTCACTATAATATTGATAAGCAGGAGGACAAACAGGGCCATAACGCCAAGCTTGAATTTCTTCTGAAAATAAAGGCTGATCATACAGGGCTAAATGTAAGCTTTGGGCATAATATAAAAGTTTTTGTACTTTCATATTTGTCATTTCTGCTTCTATCCCATCCTGATAAGCTTTTACAATAAAATAGCGAGCTATGTTGAGAGAATTAATCATGTCTCTAACCTATCCAGCTAAATTGAAAGAGGATTGCTATATCTATATTCTATCATAGCGTTAATGCTGACGTTTACCTGTATAATATTAAATATCCCTAATCTGTGTTGAGTTACTTTTTCTGCTGATTATGAACAATAACCAAAAACAACCTAGAGAATCCTTAAATAAAGCGTTTCTGAAAGTCAAAGTCAGCCGCAGCGACATTGAAAAATTCAAGGCTAATTTGATTAATCTCCTCGAACACATCAATGAGAAGGAGTCAGAAGAATTTCATAAAAATCTCATGGCTGATTTCCTCAAAAACACCTATTATAGTCCCAACTATTTTATTAATACAAGAGAACGCAACGATCTAGTTATTCACAATCAAAAAGATTCTAAAAGCAGTGTAGGTGTTATTCTGGAAGTCAAGAAACCCAAAAATAAAGCGGAAATGGTTAAGATTGAAAACCTGAATGCTAAAGCTTTACAAGAGTTGGTTTTATATTTTTTAAGAGAACGAATTACCAATAATAACCTAGAAATTAAATATTTAATTGCTACTAATATTAATGAATGGTTTATTTTTGATGCTCAGATTTTTGAGAAATATTTTTGTGATAACAAACAGATTATTAAACAATTTGAAGATTTTGAAGCCGGACGCTTAACGGGTAAAACCACCGATTTTTTCTATAAAGAAATTGCCAAACCTGCCATAGAAAAAATTAAAAATGAACTACAATTCACTTATTTTAATATTCAAGACTATGAAACATTTGTTAGAGATAATAACCCTGAAAATGATGAAAAACTGATCGGTTTATTTAAGTTACTTTCCCCTCAACATTTATTAAAATTACCGACAGCTAATGATAGTAATACCCTGGATAAAGGCTTTTATAGTGAATTACTCTATCTTATCGGTCTAACAGAAACCAAAGAAAAGAATAAAAAACTGATCAAACGTCAACCCGAAGCACAAAGAAATCCAGCTTCACTCCTAGAAAATGCTATTTTACAACTCAATAGTTTAGATAAAATTTCCCGACTGGAAAAACCCGAACAATTTGGAGAAACTGAACCAGAACAGGTTTTTAATATTGCTTTAGAGTTAGCAATTACTTGGATTAACAGGATTCTATTCTTAAAATTACTAGAATCTCAACTAATTACTTACCATAAAGGCGATAAAAATTTTGCTTTCCTAAATTTAGATAAAATTCATAATTTTGATGATTTAGATCGGTTATTTTTTCAGGTATTGGCGGTTAAATCTAATGAGAGAAAACCGGATGTAAAAAAGATTTTTGCTAATGTTCCCTATCTGAATAGTTCCCTATTTGAACCTACCGAACTCGAACATCAAACCCTAGTTATTAGTAACCTGAGAGCCGAACAACTCCCAATTTTATCAACAACTGTTTTAAAAGATCCTAACGGAAATAAACGCACCGGAGAACTCAATACCCTACAATATTTATTTGAGTTTCTTGATGCTTATGATTTTAGTAGCGAAGGTTTAGAAGGTATTCAAGAAGAACAGAAAACCTTAATTAATGCTTCGGTTTTAGGACTAATTTTCGAGAAAATTAACGGTTATAAAGACGGGTCATATTTTACCCCTGGTTTTATTACTATGTATATGTGTCGGGAAACTTTGCGTAAAGCAGTTGTCCAGAAATTCAATGAAATTAAAAGTTGGAATTGTCAAACTCTTGATGATTTATATGATAAAATAGAAGATAGAACCGAAGCTAATCAAATTATTAATAGTCTCAAAATTTGTGATCCGGCGGTGGGGTCAGGACATTTTTTAGTTTCAGCGTTAAATGAAATTATTGCGATTAAACATGATCTGAATATTCTACAGGATAAAAACGGGAGACGATTAAAAGAATATCAAATTATTGTAGAAAATGATGAATTAATCATCACCGATGAAGATCATCAACCGTTTACCTATACACCACAAAACAAAGAAAGTCAACGCATCCAAGAAACCCTATTTCACGAAAAGCAAACGATTATCGAAAATTGCCTGTTTGGTGTGGATATTAACCGCAATTCGGTTAAAATTTGTCGGTTACGGTTATGGATAGAATTGCTAAAAAATGCCTATTATAAAGCGGATAGTAATTATAGCGAACTGGAAACCCTACCGAATATTGATATTAATATTAAATGCGGTAACTCTTTAATTAGTCGTTTTCCCTTGGATGCAGATTTAAAACCAGCGTTAAAGAAAAGTGGTATTGATATTGAAACCTATCAAAATGCTGTCCAGACCTATCGCCATGCGGATAATAAACAGCAAAAGCGGGAGATGGAAAGGTTAATTAATAGTATTAAAAGTAATTTTAAAACCACACTTCAAGGAATTGACCCCAATAAAACTAAATTAAGACAGTTAGAGGGAGAAGTTTATAATTTAGAGAATCAACTTTTGTTATTTGAGGAAACTAAAACCGAACAAAAAGCGCGGGAGAAAAAAATTGTTAAGTTAAATAATGAGATTGATAAGTTAAGGGTGGAAATTGAGGAAATCGAAAGCGGTAAAATTTATGATAATGCGTTTGAATGGCGGTTTGAGTTTCCTGAAATTTTGGATGATGATGGTAATTTTATCGGGTTTGATGTTGTGATGGGAAATCCTCCTTATGGAGTTAATTTTTCAATTAAAGAGAAAGATTTTTTAAAAGTACACTACTCAGATGTTCATGTTCGTACTCCAGAATCTTTTAATTACTTTCTTTATAGAATTAAAAAAATTACTTGTTTAAAAGGTATTTCTTCTATTATAATTCCTTCAAGTATTTTAAACCAAATTGAATTTGAGAAAACAAGAGAATTAATTTCAAACAATTGCAGCCTTTTTATCAATATCAATCTTGGAGATAGCGTTTTTGAAGATGTTGCAACTCCTACTTGCATTCTGGGGTGGTTAAAAATAGATGATTTCACTAACTCGTTGAATGATTCCATGTTATATTCAGACTTATCAAAAGTTGAAAGAAATAAATTACCCTTACTATTAAATAAAATTGATAATTTAGTGTATAAATCACAAATAATATCTAATTTTTCTTATAGCTTTATTTATAAACATTTTCAAACGTTAATACATAAATGCTATATTGATCATCCAACTCTAGGAAATGTTGCTGAAGATATAGCTACAGGTATTAGCCCAGGATTAGCTGATGCTTTTATTATTCAATCTGATGAAGCTAAGAGAAAAAATTTAGAAAAGGATAAAATAAAAAAATTAATAATTGGAGGTGAAATAAACTGTTATTTTTTACAGCCAAAATCTCAAAAATTTATTATTTATTTTTCTTCAAAAATAGATATCAATAAATATCCGAACATTATCAATCATTTAAGATTATATCAAGAAAATTTAGAAAATAGAGCAGAAACTAAAAGTGGCATAATTCCTTATTATGTAATGCTAAGACCTAGACGTGAAAAGCTCTTTATTGAACCCAAAATATTAATACGTCAAACTGCAAACAGAATTATTGCTGCTTATGATGAAGAACAATGGTATTGTTTAAAAAGTGCCTTAATAATTCAATTGTCAGACAAATCAACAATCAGTTATTATTATTTACTCGGTATTTTAAACTCTAAATTAATGAATTTTTTATATAAAGATTTAGTCAATGAAGAAGCTAGAATATTTCCCGAAGTGAAGCCAATACAATTATCTAAACTTCCTATTGCAATTGGGACAGCAATACAACAAACCTTACTTGAAAAAATAGTCAATAAAATTGTCACCGCCAAACAATCCAACCCTAATGCAGATACAACAATATTAGAACAACAAATAGACCAACTGGTTTATGAATTGTATGGATTAACAGAAGCAGAAATTAAAATAGTTGAAGGTAAAACCTAAAAGAGATGATCCACTTCCCCTTATTTTCCCTTGATAATCTTTATTTCTTAGTGTCTTAGTGTCTTTGTGGTTGCTTCTCGTTTTTAATGTTTAAGTTAATATCCTCTAAAATCGGTAATTGATGACCCAAACGTAACCCTAAAATGATCCATCCTTCTAACGCATCTTGTAAATTTTCTCGACATTCTTCTAAGGTTTTACCACTACTCCAAACTCCCTGACAGTCGGGTATTTCTCCATAAAATATCCCATCATCTAGGACTTCATATTTTGCCTGATTCATCGCCGCGTGAATATAATCTGTTAACATCATTTAAAGTTTCCCTAACAATTACTTGAACTCAACTTCAGGATAATTACCGATCCCAAATTACTTGATCAGGACTTACGCAGTTACGCTATATGTAGCGTACTAATGAGTTAGCGATCGCGCTCGTAACTCAAACGAGATCGCTTTAACAGGACAACCTCTTAAAGTCCCCCAATTTTGGGGGATT
>CAITND010000116.1 GCA_903893625.1 uncultured Oscillatoriales cyanobacterium | reverse complement strand
CCGCACCCGTACAACGGGAAATCAATACCACATCCTCTGATGGTGGTACAGGGCTGACACCAGGGATTACAATAGGGGACTCTGGGCAGAAGATTCCGATGACTCCTTTTGCGGGCGACGATGCGGAGTAGTCCCCTTGATTCTAGCACTCACCTTAAAAAATGTCAAAAGTCTTTTTCTACTTGCCAAGGCGCACGGTTCGCCTCAACGAATTGACTCACAATCCTAGTCAGTTCGGGACTTTCCGATAGTGGGCATCGGTGGGGAAGTAAAACGGGACTTAGATTTTTTGGGGTGGGTATTTTGGGTTTAATTATTGAATAGAATCTTACCCAAAATATTAGGTTAATAATTATTACAAATATTAACAAATAGCCTAGCTTTAAATTAAGATTCTCTCAAGTTCAACTAACTAAATGTGGAGACACAAACCATGACTAAGAAAAACCTCAAACCCCAACAATCCGCTCCTGTGCAACGGGAAATCAATACCACTGCCTGTGAGGGTGGTATGGGACTCACACCGACTATGGCTCAACCTCCTTTTGCGCTATTTATTCCTTTTGCGGGCGACGACGCGGAGTAGTACCCACGATTCTAGCACTCACCTCAAAAATATTAGTTTTTTTGGTGAGTGTTGGAAAATATAAAGTTTTTTTTGGGTAATATTTTGTTGACAATTTGGGTAATATTTTGTTGACAATTGTAACAAAAACTTGACTTAACACCACCTAAAAAAGTATTGTTACCTCAAATAAATTAAAACAAAAATGGAGACACAAACCATGACCAAGAAAAACCTCAAACCCCAACAAGCCGCACCCGTGCAACGGGAAATCAACACCACTTCCTCTGTGGGTGGTACAGGGCTAGTACCTACGGCAGGGAAGAACGGCGAGGGATCTAATTATTTCGATCCTTTTGCGGGCGACGATGCGGAATAGTCCCCTTGATTCTAACACTTACCTCAAAAAATGTCAAAAGTCTTTTTCTGCATTACCTGGCGCACGGTTCGCATCAATGAATTGACGAACAACCCTAGTTAATTATACCTGAGACGAGACGAGTGATTTTTTGGGGTGAGTGTTAGAACTTTTATCGGAAAGATGTTTATTAAAACTAACTATTATGATAGTTGACGCAATCCCAAAAAACAGACTCAAAGAGCAAAAACTACAGTTTATTCGCAATCATCAACAAGCCTTTGATGTTGAGCCAATTTATCCGCTACCCTTGTTTGAAGACTTTGTGATGAGTGTGGAAGGTGACTGTAGCCTTGAAGCTTCTTGTAAAATAGAATCAGACAAATTAATTGCCTCAAGATTCCTGCTTTTTTTCAAAGATAAGGCACAACAATGGCAAAAATATCTCCATCAGTCTTTGACATTTTTTAGTCAAGTAGAAACCCAAGTTGGTGTGCAAATTGACTACTCTCTATTACAGCAATTTTTAGGATATAATTTTGATTTTAGTAAAGTTACTGTTCTTTCTGCTGGCATTGATTTAAGAAACAATCTTGCTGAATCTAGCCTAAAAATGCACATTAGAATCAAAGATTACCCCGAAAAATTAGAAACAGCTTTTGCCTTAAGTGATAATACAGCAAACAGCCATTATCTAGGTAATTTTGTTTCTCTCATTGGCTTTGACTATTATTTCAATGGTACAAGTGAAATAGAAATTTATGCAGAAGTGCAAGAAGAAGATTTTTTCAAACCAGAAATCAATAACTTAGTATGGCAACACTTCCCAAAAACAGCTTTAGAACCTCTGAAAGCTTCAAACTTATTTTTTACGGGTTTGTCTAAAGCAAATGATAATCCAGTCCTCTATTATCACCTCAAAAATAGACAAGATTTATCCAATTATTTTAAACTCAACGATACCGCCCAAAGAGTTCACAGTTTTTATCAACATCAAGATATATTACCTCAAATGTGGGTAGGTACTGCCCAAAATGAATTAGAAAAAACTAGAATCGAAAATATTAGACTTTATTATTACAAATCTTTTAACATGGAGTCAAATTGATGTTAATCACGAAACCCCGCTTTCAAACCTTTGCTGAATATCTGCAATATGACGATAATTCAGAAAAACTCTGTGAATTATTTAATGGGGAATTGGTAGAAATCCCACCAGAATCTGGACTTAACTTTCAAATTGCTAATCGCCTTTTTTTGGTTTTTGCTTTAATACTAGGAACTGATAGAGTTAGAGGTCATGGCTTAGAATTAGAAGTCAGAGGTGAACCGAAAAACCGTTACCCTGATTTGACCATTATTCGAGAAGAACATATTCAATTACTCTCCAAGAGAAATACCATTCTTCTTTCCATGTCACCACCTTTATTAGTCATTGAAGTGGTTAGTCCTGGGGAAATTCAAAGAGATAGAGATTACATCGCCAAAAAATTACAATATCAAGATTGTAGCATTCCCGAATACTGGATTGTTGATCCTCAAACTCAAACCATTTTAGTCTTAGAACTAACTGGAGATACCTATAGGGAAATCGGTAATTTTACCAACGATGATTTAATTTCCTCTCCTGGACTTAAAGAATTAAACTTAAAAGTCTCCGAGGTATTTAATTCAACCAGTTTATAAATATTAGACTTTGTTATTACAAATCCTTGACAAATTAAATAACTAAGAAAAACATCAACATGAACAAAATGACTAACATTCCCGGACTGAAAAAACTATGGTCAGAAACTAGAGGTGATCCTAAAATTTGTGTCGCTGTACTTGATGGTATAGTTGACCAAAATCACCCCTGTTTCATCGGTGCTGACTTAACCAGACTCCCTAGTTTAGTATCGGGAGAAGCCAACCAAAATGGCTCTATGTCAGCGCATGGGACTCATGTTGCTAGTATTATATTCGGTCAGCACGATTCACCAGTAACAGGAATTGCTCCCCAATGTCGGGGTTTAATTATTTCCGTGTTTGCCGATGAAAGTCTAAAATTATCGCAATTGGATTTATCCCGTGCCATAGAGCAAGCTGTTAATAACGGTGCTAATATTATTAATGTTAGTGCGGGACAATTAACTGATGAAGGGGAAGCAGATATTTGGCTCGAAAAAGCCATTCAATTATGCCAAGAAAAGAACGTTTTGCTAATAGCAGCAACGGGAAATGATGGCTGTGAATGTTTGCACGTTCCCGCCTCTTTACCGACTGTTTTAGCAGTCGGGGCAATGGATGACCAGGGTAAACCAGTTGATTTTAGTAACTGGGGAGACGCATACCAAAAACAAGGCATTCTTGCCCCTGGAAAAGATATTTTAGGAGCAAAGCCCGGAGGTGGTACAATTAGATTGAGTGGGACAAGTTTTGCTACTCCTATTGTGAGTGGAGTTGCTGCTTTATTACTGAGTTTACAACTCAAAAGAGGCGAAAAACCTGACCCTCAAAAAGTTAAAAATGCTCTTTTACAAAGTGCTACACCCTGTAACCCCAAAGACACCGATGATTTAAGTCGCTGTTTAATGGGAAAATTAAACATCCTTGATGCTATAGAATACTTAACAGGAGAAACCATGTCCGAAGACTTAGAATTAGAAAGCGTAGAAGCTTCTGGTTGTAGTTGCCAAAAAAATCAAATCAGTGAAACTGAAATTGATAGTCAAGCACCAACAACCGAGCAAATTATACCTAATGAAGTAACCACTTCTGAAATAGCTCAAACCTCTGTTAATATACCTCCATTACCTCAACAATTTACCCCTCAAACTACTATGTCAAACCGTCCTTCTAATTTTGTAACTGCTAGTGAAGCCCCTAGCGAACTCGAAGGCAAAAATTTAGTTTATGCTTTAGGTGTTTTGGGCTATGATTTCGGTTCAGAAGCCCGTAGAGATTCCTTTAAACAACTGATGCCAGGTGTTAGTATTGAAGGAACAATGATTCCCTCTAATCCCTACGATGCGCGTCAAATGGTGGATTATTTAGGGGAAAATTTACCCGAAGCTAAAGCTTTAATTTGGACATTAAATTTAGAATTAACTCCTATTTATGCCATCGAACCTGTAGGCGGTTTTTCCCGTGATGTTTATGAAGTCTTACAAGGACTTTTATCTGGACAAATTCAAGAAGAAAACAATCCCGAATTTGTGCAGCGTGTTAGCATTCCTGGTGTTTTAACCGGACGTAGTGTTAAGTTATTTTCAGGACAAGTTGTTCCCGTAATTGAGATTAATAATACTCGTGGTTTATACGGTTGGAAAGTTAATTCTTTAGTTACTGCTGCTATTGCAAGTGTGCAAGCAGAAGCTAATGATGCTCAAGAAGATGCAATTCGACGCACCTTAAGCAGCTTCTTAAATCGGATTTATTATGATTTACGCAACTTAGGTACAACTTCTCAAGATCGTGCCTTAAATTTTGCTTCTACTAATGCTTTCCAAGCCGCCCAAACCTTTGCTCAAGCGGTGGGTGCAGGTTATGAATTAGATAGTATTACCGTAGAAAAAAGTCCTTTCTGTCGTTTAGATAGCGATTGTTGGGATGTTAAATTAAAATTCTTTGATCCAGAAAATAGCCGTCGCGCCAAGAAAATCTATCGCTTTACCATTGATGTTAGTGATACAATTCCTGTCACCTTGGGTGAAGTTCGTTCTTGGTCAAGTGCTTATTAACCCCCCCTACCTCCCTTATTAAAGGGGGGAATTAAAAATAAATAATCAGTAAGGATTAAATCAAATGAGATTACCTAACCTTTCCCCTCCTGTGAAAAGACCTGATATTATTTATCCCCATCGGTCGGTTGATGTGATTCACGGAACGGAGGCAGAATTACTTCACATTCGCTTGCAATTATTACACGGTGCAAATTACAATGATCCAGCAGCTTTTGCTCACAGAAGCTATCAACAACTTAAGTCTTCAGGTTGTCGATGTGGATTTTAAGATGGGTTGTGTATCTAACTTAAATTTAACTAGGAGTTAAGGGAATTATGAGCAAAGAAAAAAAGACAACAGCAGAAAATAAAGTGACTAAATCTGTTAGCAAATCCGAAAAAAAAGAAATTCAACAAGATTGTCTGATGACTGGACTTTCGGATTATGGTTTCTGGTCACAAACGGTTAAAGAAGAAGTTGCAGCCCGAAAAGAGCCTGATGCTCCTTTCCGTCGTGGTCGAATTTGGGCTTAGGATGTGAAATACTCTGGAAGTGCAAGATTGACCAACTTCCAGATATAGTTTAATAAACAACTTTATTCAACCGTTACCGACTTAGCTAAATTCCGAGGTTGATCCACATCTAACCCCCGCCGGGCTGCAATATATAGCAGTAGTCAAGGTGCTATAACTGATTACTGATATCCACCACAGCAACAAAGATGGATTTATCATTCAAACAGTTTACGGTATACCTGACTTTACTCTCCCTCGGTGGGGGTGTGGGATGGTTAGGAAGTCGCTATGTCCAAACCAACAGCCCCACCCAGTTATCGGCGACGGTGGCTGTTGTCAAACCGTTAGCGACCGTTTCTCCCCCGATGGTTACTGAACAGCAGGTAATTGACCGCAGTAGTCCTAATTTTATTGCTGAAGCCGCAGAAATTGTGGGCCCGACAGTAGTTCGGATTGATGCGACGCGCAAATCGGAACAAGATGTCCCGGATGCCTTTAAAAATCCCCTATTTAAACGCTTTTTTGGCAATCAAATCCCCACACCAGAAGACCGAGTTCGCCGAGGAACAGGTTCGGGATTTATTCTGCATTCTGATGGTCGAATTATTACTAATGCTCATGTTGTGGATGGGGCGGATATCGTTCAAGTCACCCTCAAAGATGGTCGGGTCTTTGAAGGGAAAGTCAAAGGGGTTGACCCGGTGACGGATGTGGCGGCGGTGAAAATAGAGAGTAAGGAGTTACCGACGGCTCCTATAGGTTTTTCTAATAATTTAGTGCCAGGACAGTGGGCGATCGCCATTGGCAATCCGTTAGGCTTAGATAATACGGTGACAATTGGAATCATTAGCGCCACAGGACGTTCGGCTGCCCAAGTCGGCATACCCGATAAACGAGTTCGCTTCATTCAAACGGATGCCGCCATTAATCCAGGGAATTCTGGGGGGCCATTGTTAAACGATCAAGGTCATGTGATTGGGATTAATACAGCAATTCGGGCTAATGCTCAAGGGTTAGGATTTGCGATTCCGATTGAAACAGCGATTCGCATCGCTAGTCAACTGTTTGATAAGGGTAAAGCCGATCATCCCTATGTCGGTGTACAAATGGTAGAACTGAGTCCGGCCGTGAAAGCGGAAATGAATCAACAACTGGAAGTTGACCTCACCCAAGATACGGGGGTAATTGTGGTGCGGGTGGTGGAGGATTCTCCGGCGGCTCAAGTAGGAATTCTCAAAGGAGATATTCTAGTGAAAGTAGACGGCGTTGCGGTCAACACTCCGTCTCAAATTCAAGAACAAATTGAAACCAAAGCCGTTGGAGAGGAACTCCCGATCGAAATTAATCGCCAGGGTCAACAACAAACCCTAATTGTTAAAACCGGGGTGTTCCCCGAATCTGCCTTAACAGGAGAATTCAATAATTAGGGGGGTACGGGGTTAATTGGGGTCAATGGAACTGGTTCGAGAGAGGTTTTCTTCTAAGTGCATCCGTTGTTCCATCTGACGTAAAAAGTAACCCGTCATCATTGCTGATGCTAACAAACCCGCCAAGTTTTCTCGGTTGGTGGTAATCTGCACGTCAAAGTGATCGGAGGGTAAAACCCCGACTAATCCTTGGACGTTTCTACTAATAATTTCTTTAATTTCTGAACTCGCAGACTGAGCCACCGTTGCCAAAACGTCAGGATGTTGACTTTGCAGGTAGGTCAACAACGGGTTTTCGGTGGTCTCTTGAACATCAGATTTGGGAAAGTCAGGGTTAAAAACCATGATGTGCGTCTCTATGTCAGGCTTATGCTATTTCTAGTTTACTCTACTGTATGGGAGAGTCGAGGGGTAAATCCTCGGCAAAATTCAAAGATAATTGTTTAGGAAGCTGATCGACTTGGAAATATTGATGGAATTTTTTCGTAACTTGTAGCCAATAGGAGCGGGCGTTAGGTTGTTTGCGTTTGTGCACAAATCCTAGTTCTACCAGTTCTTGAACTTGTTGATAGGCTCCTGATCCTCTTAATTCTACTAAATCGGTTTGGGTAATTCCCCCGTTGAGGGCGATGGCGGCTAAGGTTCTTAAGGCCCCGACTCCTAACTCTGGGGCGACTAAGGTGTGCATTAACTCCATATAGGCTTCTCGGAGTTGTAAGGTATATCCAGAGTCGGTTTCTACCACTTCTAAGGCACTATCTCGATGGGCATAGTCGGACATGAGTTGAATTAATGCTTCTTCAACTTGTTTGCGATCGCACCCTGCTAATTCTGCTAGTCCTCCAATGGAAAGGGGTTGACCTTTTAAATACAAAATTGCTTCAATTTTCGCCAATAAACTCATGTTTAAGAACAGATGACAGATCACGGTTTGGAGTCCCTAACTGTTGACTGTACACAGTTACCTCTCAACCGTCAACTTTTTATCACCCTTGCGAAAGATTTTAACCTCCAGACTGAGCTTCATTAAACTTAACAAAAATATAGAGTAACTGTAAGTTAGACAACAAAGTGAAACGCACAAATCATAGACAATCGGAATTAATATCGTAATTTGGGAGACCTCAAAATGACAAGGGAAAATCCAGTTCCCTCGAATTGTCGCAATTGTCGGTATTATAAGCCAGAAGGGCGGCGGGGGGGAACTTGTCAAATGTTTCATGCTCCCGTTCAAAGTCATTGGAAATCCTGCACTTTAGCGACTTTACCTTTTATTTACCTATGGGATCAAGTCGATGTAGAATTTCAGGGAGTACAAGAGGGGAAAGATCCTAGAGTTCGCTTTAAGGATAATATTGTATAATCCTCATTTATCAGGCTGAAAAATTATTTGTAGGATAGGAGGGCAAGATATGATCAAAACTGTTTATAATTGTACTTTAGAATTACTCCAATTTTACTAAGTTGTTCAAGTTCGTTTTTTTTCAAATTCATGTTAAAATCAATCTGAAGAAAAACATCCTTTAAGATTAGTGAATGCCGTTCAATTTAAAAACTCAGTTAACTCAACATCTACAACAGATTATTCGGGAACGTGACCCTTATCTAGCTTCGGAGGGTCATTTTTATGTCCGTGAATATATTCGTCAGCAACTCCAACAATGGGGAACAGTAATTACAGATGAGTTTCAACTTCGGGGTAGAAACCATCAGAATTTAATCCTGAATTTACCAGCTTTACCTACAAGTAATCAAGATGCTATTCTGTTAATTGGAGCCCATTATGATGCGGTTCCCGGTTGTCCGGGTGCTGATGATAATGGGACGGGTATTGCGGTTTTATTAGAATTAGCGAGAAGCATTGCGGAACATCCTCTCAAATATCCGGTTCAATGTGTGGCGTTTGATTTAGAAGAATATGGTTTTGTCGGGAGTCAACATTATGCTCAACGTTTAAAGGAGCAAAACCAACCTATTCGTTTGATGCTCTCTTTAGAAATGTTAGGTTATTGTAATTCTAACCCTAATTCTCAAATTTATCCCCCTGGATTAAAATATTTTTATCCGAATTCTGGTGATTATATTGCGTTAATTGGTAATTTAAAAACGATTCCTGATTTAATTAATATTAGTCGGGGAATTCGTCAGACAAAAACCCCTTGTGAATGGCTTCCGGTTCCCAACCGAGGAATGATGGTTCCTGATACCCGACGCAGTGATCATGTTCCTTTTTGGGATTTAGGATATTCAGCTATTATGGTGACAGATACGGCAAATTTAAGAAATCCCCATTATCACAAATCTACAGATACCCTAGAAACTTTAGATTTAGATTTTCTCACGGGAGTTTGTCAGGGTTTAATAGCAGGTTTACGGCGAGTTTAAATCTGAGGAATAATCTAAAAAAATATAGAAAAATTGGGTTATTATGATTAATATATAGCAAGTCATAATGCCCTGAACTAAAGTTCGGGCTGTAGAGACGTTGCATGCAACGTCTCTACGTTATCTATCTTTCTTAACCCGTTTTAACGGGTTTGAGCTTTGAGCCTGAAATTTATTTCAAGGCTTTTGGCGTTAACAGGACTTACGCAGTTACGCTATATGTAGCGTACTAATGAGTTAGCGATCGCGCTCGTAACTCAAACGAGATCGCTTTAACAGGACAACCTCTTAAAGTCCCCCAATTTTGGGGGATT
>CAITND010000115.1 GCA_903893625.1 uncultured Oscillatoriales cyanobacterium | reverse complement strand
GGAATCACGAACACGGATGGAAGAATGTGCTAAATAATCTTCGCTTAATTGTCCAACCGCTGTTGCTATTTTGGTTAATTTATCCCTGGCTAGATATTTTTCCCAATTCCGATTTATTGGTGGGATTCAATCGTCTCATTAATGCCATGAATGGATTTAAACCCTTTTATTCTTCTGGATAATTTAGTTGATTTACTACTTGCTTAATTCGGAGAGTGACAGAAGAGGGTTAAAGTGCGATCGCTACCCCTTGACAGTTCAAGACAAGATCTACAGGGCTAACCCTCAAATTTTTGTTAAGTTTTGTAAAAAAATGAGAGAATATTTGATACTATACTTAACAAACTTTAAGCTTCAGACTCATATTCATGACTTTATTAATTGTTGGTGCGACTGGGACTTTGGGCAGACAGGTGGCGCGTCGCGCTCTGGATGAAGGGTATACCGTGCGTTGTTTAGCACGCAGTTACCGAAAGGCCACATTTTTAAAAGAATGGGGAGCCGAACTGGTTCCGGGGGATTTATGCGAACCGGAAAGTTTAAAAGCTGCTTTAGAAGGGGTAACAGCCGTCATTGATGCAGCCACAGCCCGTCCAACGGATTCATTAGGGATTAAACAAGTAGACTGGGAAGGAAAAGTTTCTCTGATTCAAGCCGCCAAGGAAGCAGGAGTGGAAAGATTTATCTTCTTTTCCTTTTTGGATGCCGAGAAATATCCTCAAGTTCCCCTATTAGAAATCAAGCGCTGTACAGAACTGTTTTTAGCCGAGTCCGGTCTAAACTACACCATTTTAAAACCCTGTGGATTTTTTCAAGGGTTAATTGGTCAATACGCCATTCCGATTTTAGATAAACAAGCGGTCTGGGTTCCGGGGATGAGTTCTCCCGTTGCCTATATGGATACCCAAGATATTGCTAAATTTGCGATTAAGGCCTTATCCGTTCCTGAAACCGAGAATAGAAGTTTCCCGGTGGTGGGTTCCAAAGCCTGGACAGCCGAGGAGATTATTCGTTTGTGTGAACGACTTTCTGGTAAACAGGCTAAAATTACCCGTACCCCGACGGAAATCTTGCGTCTATTCCGTCAAGTCACACGCTGGTTTCAGTGGACTTGGAATGTGTCTGACCGTCTTGCCTTTGCTGAAGTATTAGCTAATGGTCAGTCCTTGCAAGCTTCGATGGATGAAACCTATCAAATTTTTGGCATTGACCCCCAGGAAATCAGCACCTTAGAGACCTATATGCAAGAATACTTTAGCCGAATTATGAAAAAACTTAAAGAATTAGAATATGAACAGGAAAAACTCAAAAAACGCAAACAAAGAAGCAATCCCTTCAAGCCTCTCTAACTTAACTCAATGATGCCAAGACAGGGTATGCTTTAACCATCGCTGAATTTTTTTGTCCAATCAGAATGGGGGAGAAAATCCCCGTTCTCAGATAGACCCTTACTATAACTTTAAACTCAATTTAAGAAGACTTCGCGTGCCAAAAGTAGGGATTATTTACAATGATTCAAAATCCGCCGCTTGTCGTGCTGCAACCGAGATCAAAGACAAGCTTACAGGGCGGGGGGTAAGGGTTTGCACTGCACCCGGAACCGGGGGAATATTGGGTTATGCCACTCAACCCCATCCTTTACATCGGACTCCCATTGATAAAATTGCGCCGGACGATTTTGATCAGGAGATGATGTTTGCCATTGTTCTCGGTGGGGATGGTACAGTTCTCTCAGCATCTCGTCAACTGGCCCCTCAAGGAATTCCTTTGTTGGCGGTGAATACAGGTCACATGGGATTTTTAACCGAAACGTACCTGAATCAACTGCCTTTGGTCTTGGAACAAGTTCTCGAAGGAAACTATATCGTTGAAAACCGCACGATGATTGCGGTTGAGGTTTGTCAGTCAGACCAAGTGCTATGGGAAGCGTTGTGTCTGAATGAAATGGTGCTACACCGAGAACCCATGACCTGTATGTGCCATTTTGAAATCAAAATTGGTCGTCATGCTCCGGTAGATATTGCCGCCGATGGGGTGATTATTTCTACTCCGACGGGTTCAACAGCCTATTCCTTATCCGCCGGAGGTGCAGTGGTGACACCGGGGGTAGAAGTGTTGCAATTACTCCCCATCTGTCCCCATTCTTTGGCTTCACGGGCTTTAATTTATGGGGAAAAAGAACCCGTAATTATTTATCCCGCCAGTCCTAATCAGTTAGTGATGGTGGTGGATGGTAATGGTGGTTGTTATGTTCTTCCTGAATATCAGGTGAGAGTCCAGCGATCGCCCTATCATGCTAAGTTTATTCGTCTCCAACCTCCTGAATTTTTCCAGGTTCTTCGAGAAAAATTAGGCTGGGGACTTCCCCATATTGCTAAACCTACTTCTGTAGAATTACCCTCATTGAGCAGGGGGCGAAGAGGAGCAGGGGGAGCAGGGGGAGCAGGGGGCGCAGGGACCAGGGAACAGGGAACAGGGAACAGGGACTTACG
>CAITND010000114.1 GCA_903893625.1 uncultured Oscillatoriales cyanobacterium | reverse complement strand
GGAATCACGAACACGGATGGAAGAATGTGCTAAATAATCTTCGCTTAATTGTCCAACCGCTGTTGCTATTTTGGTTAATTTATCCCTGGCTAGATATTTTTCCCAATTCCGATTTATTGGTGGGATTCAATCGTCTCATTAGTGCCATGAATGGATTTAAACCCTTTTATTCTTCTGGATAATTTAGTTGATTTACTACTTGCTTAATTCGGAAAGTGACAGAAGAGGGATATGTTATTGAGAAGACAATTTTGATCTACGGGGAACGTGGGAACACGTTCTCTTGTGTCGTGTTAATCTTCAATTTAACTGTGAAGTACCCAACGCTAACGTTTCACTTATGGCGTAGGCTTCCTCCTTCGCGGACAAATGCCTCCCCCAAAACTGAGTTTGAGATTGGTCTTACTTCATCTCCAGAAGCTAAAACGCCACTTCCTGACGCTAAAAAATAGTCCCGCAAATTACACGCTGCATTGAGATCTCTATCATGCAGCTTTCCGCATTTTGGGCATTCCCAAGTCCTAATTTGTAAGGGCATAGACTTCATTCGATGCCCACAACAATTACAAGTCTTAGAACTAGGAAACCATCGGTCTACAAAGACAATAATCTTGCCTTCTTCTTGAGCTTTATACTTGGTTAGTGTTTGTAACATTCCCAAAGCTGCATCATTCACTGATTTAGCTAAACAATGATTCTTACTCATGCCTTTAATATTCAGATCCTCAAACACGATGACTTGGTTTTCGTCTACTAACTTGCGAGAAAGTTTGTGGTGAGAATCTAAACGGCAATTGGCAATTTTATTGTGAACTTTAGCTACTTTAATCCGGGCTTTTTTCCGGTTTTGACTGTCTTTGAGTTTTCGAGACAGGCGTTTTTGATATTTAGCAAGTTTCCGTTCATGCTTCCGATAGAATTTAGGGGGTTTAATTTTCTCACCATCAGAAGTGACAATCAGGGAATCTAAGCCTAAATCAATACCAATTACCTTTCCTTGGGTTGAGGTTTCTGGGTATTCTCCAACTATCTCAATTCTCAGAGAGGCAAAATAATGACCACTGGGAGTCATAGAGACGGTGATTGATTTCACCTTTCCTTTGATAAGTCGGTGAAATTTAACTTTAACTTCACCTAACTTGGGAAGTTTAATTGTTGATTGATTTAACTTAAACCCCTGGGGATAGGTTACGGATTGTTTGCGATGTTTTGACTTAAATCTAGGATGTTTCCCGATTCCTTGAAAGAAGTTCTTGAAGGCTGTATCTAAGTTTCTTAGAGATTGTTGAAGAACTTGACTTGCTACTTCAGTTAACCAGGGTTTTTCCTGTTTGAGTCCAGGTAATTGATTGGCGCATTTGACATAGCTTAACCCTTTACCTGTGTCTTTGTATGTGTTGTTCCATTCAGCTAAAAAGTGATTGTACACAAAACGAGCGCACCCAAACTCTTTGGAGAGTTGGATACGCTGTTCTTCTGTGGGATACAATCGGACTTTTAAGGCTGTGAACATCATCTTTTCCTGTTCGCACTATTCCTTTTTACTATACTTTGAAATCTGTTTTTTTGTTGGGTCGCAATTCATCCCGGCACCAACGTTCCTTATGGTGCGGGTCTTCTTGCTCCCATTTTCGATAAATATCCTGATATGATAACCCCAATGTCTAGGCTAATAGTAACGATAAACCCACTTCGTTAACGAAAATTGGCGATGTTGATTACTACAGAGGCTATGGGAGTATAAATGGGAACAGCGTACAAACGCATTTTACTAAAATTAAGTGGCGAAGCTTTAATGGGAGATTTGGGCTATGGCATTGATCCAGCCGTTGTTCAAGAGATTGCCCAAGAAGTCGCCGAAGTCGTCAACATGGGGGTACAAGTTGCCATTGTTGTCGGTGGCGGTAACATTTTTAGAGGGGTGAAAGCGGCAGCCGGGGGAATGGATCGAGCCACGGCTGATTATGTCGGCATGATTGCTACGGTGATGAATTCTATTACCTTGCAAGATGCCCTAGAACAAATTGGAGTTCCGACCCGGGTGCAAACGGCGATCGCCATGCAGGAAATCGCCGAACCCTATATCAGACGCAAAGCCATTCGCCACCTAGAACTAAACCGGGTGGTTATTTTTGGGGCGGGTTCAGGGAATCCTTTTTTCACAACGGATACAACCGCAGCATTACGGGCGGCGGAAATTGATGCCGAAGTGATTTTTAAAGCCACCAAGGTTGATGGCATCTACGATAGCGATCCCAAACATAACCCAGAGGCAAAACGTTACCAAACATTGACATACAACTACGTTCTCACCCATGATTTACGGGTAATGGACAGTACAGCGATCGCGCTGTGCAAAGAAAATAATATCCCTATTATTGTATTTGACCTCACTGTCCGGGGAAATATTAGCCTTGCGGTGAGTGGTGACCCTGTTGGAACCTTAGTAGGAGGTTTGTGTGAAGTTAGTTGAAGTTGAAGATCACATGATCAAGGCGCTGGAAGCGACTCAGCGATCCTTTAATACGATTCGGACTGGCCGAGCCAATACCAGTTTATTGGATCGAATTATAGTGGAATATTACGGGACTCAAATGCACTTAAAAGCATTGGCGAATATTAGCACCCCCGACTCCACAACGATTGCGATTCAACCTTTTGATCGCAATACCATAAATATCATCGAAAAAGCGATTTTACTCTCCGATATTGGGTTAACACCTAATAACGATGGTTCTGTGATCCGTCTGAATATTCCCTCCTTAACCACTGAACGACGGAAAGAATTAGTCAAACAAGTGGCTAAATTAGCGGAAGAAGGAAAAGTCGCCGTCAGAAATATTCGTCGGGATGCCATTGACTCTATTCGGAAACAGGAAAAAAGTAGCGACGTTTCTAAAGACGAATCTGCTGATTTACAAGATTCTGTCCAGAAACTCACAGACAAGTACATTGTTAAAATTGACGAAGCCTTGGCTGTTAAAGAAAAGGACATCACCACTGTTTAACAGAGGTTGATGCCCCCCCTTGCCCCCCGTGTACGGGGGGTTGGGGGGGACAGTTGACGGTTAACAGTCAACTGTCAACATATTCCCTAAAATACATAAGAAAACGATGTTTGACTGTATTATTGTTGGTGCTGGCCCAGCCGGGGGAGCAGCAGCCTATCATTTGGCAAAACGCGGACGTTCAGTTTTAATTCTGGAAAAAAACGCTTTTCCTCGCTTAAAACCTTGTGGTGGTGGCGTTTCTCCCGCGATCGCTCAATGGTTTGATTTTGATTTTAGTCCGGCAATTTCCACAACGGTTGAGCGCATTCGCTATACCTGGCAATTGGATGATGCTGTTGAGTCGGAAATTCCCACTCAGATGTGGATGGTGCGGCGAGATGTCTTCGATCAGTTTTTAGTGGATCAGGCTAAAGGTCAAGGGGCAGCACTACAGGATAATACGGAAGTCACAGGGATTCAATTTAAAAGCGATCATTGGCAAGTAAATACTACCACTGAACCCCTAACGGCTAAATATTTAATTGGGGCAGATGGGGCCAAAGGCTCAATGGCAAAATGGTTAGGCTTGAAACAGTCTAAACTGCGTCAAAGTCAATTCATGGACATTGCAACCGATCAAGTGTTGTTACCCAGTTTTGAATTTGGCATGGTCAAAAATGGCAGTATTTGGGGGTTCCCGAAGGCCGATGGCTATTCTCTGAGTATTGCGACTTTCATCGGGGGAGAACCTAAAGATCTGAAGCAGGACTTACTGGATTATGCCAGTAAAGCAGGTTTAGGCAGTTCTACAATTTATGACCATCCCCTGTGTCTGTGGGATGGAGATAAAACCCTACATACCCAAAATGCCTTAATTGCAGGAGAAGCTGCCAGTTTAGTTGATCCATTATCCGCCGAAGGGATTCGTCCTTCGATTTTGAGTGGGGTAAAAGCAGCCGAAGCCATTGATCAAGCGTTAGGCGGTGTGGGTAATGCCTTAGAAGGCTATACCCAAACGATCAAGGCAGAATGGGGTGCAGATATGGTTTGGGCTGGACGTCTAGCGGGTGCGTTCTATCGGTTTCCGAAAGTGGCTTATAAGGCTGGGGTGAAAATGCCCGCCGCGACGAAAATTATGAGTAAAATTTTCTGTGGTCAACTGCGGTATGGGGATATAGCGAATAAGGCAATTAAACAATTAATACCGTTCTAAATCCATTAGGACAACTGAAAATAACGGAAGAAACCGGGTTTCTAGTCAGAAGGAACCGGGTTTCTGCATTAATTTGGTTTCTTTAAAATTGAGTCAAACTTCAATGTAGAGTAAACTTCAGCGTTCTATTCTCAATCCTAATATGGCAACTCAACTTAGTGAATTAGAAACTCAACTGGAAGACTTACGCGCCGCAGGAACAACGGCGATCGCAACTTGTCAAACCTTGGATGAATTAGAACAGTTGCGAATTAACTATTTAGGTAAAAAAGGCAAAGTTTCGGTCGTTCTAGGGGGAATGGGAAAACTTGACCCCAGTGAACGTCCCGCCATTGGAGCTTTAGCCAACGATGTCAAAAAAGCCTTGGAAACGGGTTTAGAGGAAAAACGCACCGCCTTACAACGGGCTCAACTCGAAGCCCAACTTCAGTCTGAAACCCTGGATGTTACCATGCCGGGAGTTTATCATTCCCAGGGTCGAATTCATCCCCTGAATGGCATTATTGACCGCGCTTTAGATATTTTTGTCGGGTTGGGCTATACCGTTGCTTCTGGCCCAGAAATGGAAACGGACTATTATAATTTTGAAGCTTTAAATACTCCTCCTGACCATCCCGCACGGGATATGCAGGATACGTTTTATTTACCCGATGGTAATTTATTAAGAACCCATACGTCATCGGTACAAATTCGCTACATGGAACAACATCAACCCCCCATCCGTATTGTGGCGCCCGGTCGGGTTTATCGTCGGGATACCGTTGATGCGACCCATGCGGCGGTGTTCCATCAAATTGAACTCTTAGCCATTGAAGAAGGCCTACGGTTTACGGATTTAAAAGGAACCATTAAAGAATTTTTGCGACAAATGTTTGGGGATTTACCTGTGCGCTTCCGGGCCAGTTATTTCCCCTTTACGGAACCCTCGGCGGAAGTGGATTTACAATGGCAAGGAAAATGGCTGGAAGTGTTAGGATGTGGCATGGTTGATCCTAATGTTTTAAAAGCTGCTGGATATGACCCAGAAAAATACACGGGATTTGCGGCGGGTTTTGGAGTAGAACGGTTTGCAATGGTTCTGCATCAAATTGATGATATTCGGCGAGTTTATGCCAGCGATTTACGCTTTTTACGTCAGTTCTAATTGTTAAAATAGTGTGGGATTAAATGAGGAGTAAAATTAATGAATAATTTGGGATTGAGGAGTCAGTCTTTTCGGGTTTTAGCGTTAATTGTATTAGCGGTAATGGGAAGTCAATTACCCACTTTAGCTAATATTCAAACGAAACCAACAACAACGAATTCGGAAGCACAAATGGCTCAAAGTCGTTCCAGTTTGTGCCGTATAATTGGCGAACCCCAGGGATTAGCAGTTCACGCTCGACCGACTCCGACTTCGCCCGTTGTGGGTGGAGTTGGTTTTAAAACGGAAGTGACTTTAGCTAATAATTCTGGAGGAACTCGTGGCCCTGATGGTCGCACTTGGGTAGAAATTTCTGCCCCTGTTAAGGGTTATATTTCTAATAGCTTTCCCGATGGTAAGGGGAATTTATTAGAATGTTCTGATCAAACCGAAAATCCTAAACCTAAACCCGTCAGTCTTTGTCGTCAAATTGATTTATATGCTGCACCAAAAGGGGTTGTGGTGCGGGAAAAACCCTCTCGATTTTCTGAACAGGTTGGGGGTGTTGTCTCAGGAGCGCGTGTAAGATTGGTGGAGAATTATAAGTTAATTCCTGATACTAATGGCGAAAAACGAGATTGGGTAGAAATTAGTGAACCTCTGGAGGGATTTATCTCGGCTAATACCTTAATTATGTGCCGAAAATAGTTAGTAGAGACGTGCCAGGGCGCGTCTCTCTATATTTAACCACAAAGACTCAAAGACACAAAGAAGTTAGAAAAAATAACCTGATCATTGCTATAATAGGGTTCAAATTTTCTCAAGGAGTTGGAAAAAATAACCTAATAAATACAATGACCCACAGAGAACGGGTAAGGTATTTTCCTCTGTGATCGCAGCATCCAAGGCGGGAATTAAATCTGGATAAACTTGGCAATAGTTTAAATCAGGACACAAAGTTTTAGCAAGGGTGGCTAACTGTTCTGGTTCTGCGTAAAGATGATCAGGAATTGGTACTAAATATAATCGATCACCCGGTCTTAATACAGCTTTTAAAATATTAGTATGATCTTTAGTAGATAACATTCCCATCACCCAACTCACCGTATTTTCCGATAAACTATCGACATATTGACGTAAGGCAACGGCGGATGCTGGATTATGAGCGCCATCAATCAGTAAGCGATGATTTTGCCAGGTCATCCATTGTAACCGTCCTGGCCATTGAGCCTTTTCTATCCCTTTAGCAATGACCTGATCTGAAATTTCCCAACCCTGTTGACGGAGAATTTGCACCGTTGCGATCGCTATTGCAGAATTGATTAATTGTATTTCGCCCAATAGCGGTAAAGGGTATTCTAAACCTTGATATTCAGCCACTTGTTGGAGACTGTTTTGATTTTTTGCCCAAACCGCAGGTTTAACCCAAGTCACTGGACAGTTACATTCAATCGCACGTTGTTGAATAACTTTTTCTGCATCGGGTGGTAAAACACCTACTACAACTGGACATCCAGGTTTAAGAATTCCTGCTTTTTCAAAGGCGATTTCTGCAAGTGTTGAACCCAAATATTCTTGATGATCTAAACTAATAGAAGTGATCACACTGACCAAAGGATGATCACAAACATTTGTGGCATCTAAACGTCCTCCTAATCCTACTTCAATCACAGCAATATCTACCTTGTTTTGGGCAAAATATAACCAAGCTGCAATCGTTACCACTTCAAAAAGAGTTGGGGGAAGTTCATCCACTGCAATTACATTTTCGACTTGCTGTAAAACTTGTAAAAAATCGATTTTTGAAATCGGGTGTTCATTAATACATAAGCGTTCCGTCCAATCTATTAAATGAGGAGAAATGTAGCGTCCAACACGATAACCCGCCTGTGTCAAAATAGAAGACAAGTAAGCACAGACTGAACCCTTGCCATTTGTGCCTGCGATATGGATGATAGGAATATCCGAGTGAGGATTTCCCAACTGCTCTAGGAGTTGTTGAATGCGTTGTAAACCCAAATGAATGCCAAACTGTTGATATCGTTGTAAAAATGTCTTCATATTCACCCTATTGACTCACAACTTTTACTTTAATCTATGAATCCTGTTAAACACGCTATTATCATTAAACACTATATTCTTAAAAATTAAGGCAGGAAAACAAAAGTTATTGACAGTTAAAATTGGTAATCAAAGCAGGAGATCAAAGTGAAATTGAGGCTGATTCGATATCGTATCCGTAAAATTTTATATCAAGCTCCGTTCTGGACGGGTGGATTAGTGGGACTCTTGATTGTGGGTGCAATCGAAACTGTAAAAAATTGGGGTTTCCAGGTTCCTGTCCCATTTCTTATTCTGGGTTTAACGGTAATGTTCTGTGCTAATTTAGGAGGATTAAAAACCGGATTAACCTGTGCGGGTGTTATTTCTATTTATATTATTTATGCAGCTTGGATGCAACTGTTTCCTAATGTTTTAGACTTTGAACCAATTCAAGTTATTTTAGTCATTTTATTGATTTTTATGACTGCTATTTTATTAGGAAGAACCACCGATAAAAATAATCATTTAATTCGGAGCTTAAAAACAACTCAAAATGAATTAAAGAAACGATTATTAGAATTAGCAGAAACAAATGCTTTATTAGATCAAGAAAATCAAGACCGTCAACAAGCAGAGGCGGTTTTACAAAGTTTAATTTTAGAGACTGCATCCGTCACAGGGATTGAATTTTTTCCCGCCTTAGCCCAACATTTAGGACTAACTTTAGGGTTTCGCTATGTCATTGTCACAGAAGTTATACAAGAAATACCCGGACGAGTCCGAACTTTAGCTTTTTGGGGAGGCGATCACTTTTTAGAAAATGCCGAATATGATCTTGATCAAACCCTGTGCAAACAGGTTTATCAAACTCGCTCTTTGACTTTTTATCCTGACCGGGTTCAAGAAATATTTCCCCAGATTCCATTGTTAGCAGAATTGAATGTTGTTGCCTATATTGGATTACCTCTTTTTGGACGTTCTGAGAAAATTATCGGTTATTTATGTTTACTCCATGATCAACCGCTCAAAAATGAAGCCCGAACTCAATCTATGATTCATATTTTTGCCGGACGGGTGGCGGCAGAATTAGAACGAAAACAAGCAGAAGAAGCTCAAAAACAAGCAGAAGCTAAATATAGAAGTATTTTTGAAAATGCGATCGAAGGCATTTTTCAAACTACACCAGATGGTTATTATCTAAGTGCTAATCCCGCCTTGGCAAGAATCTATGGTTATGATTCTCCCGAAGATTTAATCCAGAATCTCACGAACATTCCCGAACAATTGTATGTCGATACTAAACAACGGCAAGAATTTTGCAAAATTATGGTAGAACAAGGTCAAGTTTCGGGATTTCAATATCAAGTTTATCACAAAGATGGGGGGGTAATTTGGATTTCAGAAAATAGTCGTTCTGTCTATGATAGTGAAGGCAATATTTTATATTATGAAGGAACGGTAGAAGATATTACCCAACGAAAACTAGCCGAAGAAAAGTTATTTTATAATGCCTTTTATGATGAATTAACTACCTTACCGAATCGAGCTTTATTTATTGATCGTTTACAACAATCTTTAGCCCATGCTCAACGACGTTCTAATGCTTTATTTGCCGTTTTATATGTAGATTTAGATCGGTTTAAAGTGATTAATGATAGTTTGGGACACGCCCTTGGTAATCAACTCTTAGTCGATTTAGGTCAGAGACTGATGAATACAGTCCGAGAAGGGGATACGGTCGCCCGTTTAAATGGAGATGAATTTGCGGTTTTAGTTGAGAATATTCAAGATGTTCAAGACGCTACTCAAATTGCCGAACGCATTTCAATGATATTAACTCAACCCTTTCAACTGGAACAACAGGAAGTTTTTACCAGTGCTAGTATTGGGATTACGTTTAATTTTCAAAGTACCGGACGCCTCTATGAATCTGCTGAAGAATTACTGCGAGATGCTGATACAGCGATGCGTCATGCCAAATATTTAGGACAGGGATCTCCTCAACTTTTTGATCAACGAATGCAGAAAAACTTCCGTAGTCGGTTGCAGTTAGAAACGGATTTAAGACGGGCAATTGAACGGGAAGAATTATTATTAAATTATCAATTAATTGTTTCATTAGTAACGGGAGAAATTGCCGGATTTGAAGCTTTAGCCCGTTGGAATCATCCTCAACGGGGTTTAGTTTCTCCTGTACAATTTATTCCTTTAGCTGAAGAAACGGGGTTAATTGTTCCCATTGGAGAATGGGTCTTAAAAACCGCCTGTGAACAAATGCGTCAGTGGCAACTCGACCATTTAATTAATAATACTGTGACCATGAGTGTGAATGTTGCTGGCCGACAATTTGCCCAACTCAAACTGGTGAATGTGATTCAAGAAATTTTACTAGAAACTGGTTTAGATGCCAAAAATTTGCGCTTAGAAATTACAGAAGGGGTGATTATGGAGCATTTTGAATCGGCAACTACTCAGTTACAAGAACTGCGAGATTTAGGAATTCAATTGTCTATTGATGATTTTGGCACAGGATATTCTTCCTTAAGTCGCTTACAACAATTTCCGATTGATATTTTAAAAATTGATCGCTCTTTTGTCAGTCCATTAGGAAGTAAAATTGAAAATCGAGAAATTGTAGAAACGATTATTAATTTAGCGGTTAATTTGAAAATGAGTGTCGTTGCTGAAGGGGTGGAAACCTTAGAACAAATCTTAGAATTAAAGCAGTTAGGCTGTCATTATGGACAGGGATATTTCTTTTCTCGTCCCTTGGATAGTGAAGGAATTAAACAGTTAATTCTTAATCATCAATTTAAGTATTTATAGTCTTTTTGGGAAAAATGCGATCGCCATTAGTTGTGTTGAAAAACGAAACTTAACAAAATGATTAAATTTAGATTTATGATATTGATCTTGGCGTTTTAGATAAGATACTAATGGCCCTGTATCCAATAAGATCTTATTTCTCATTTTTTACCAAATCCAGTCAGGACTGGTTAAAGTTAAAACCATTCAAGTTCAGAACAATCAAAAAAATTTGATATTAAAAACATTAACTAAGCCTCCTTCCCTTGTGGGAAAGGAGGCTTGGATTTTAGGTATGGGGGCGGTGGGACTTGAACCCACACGACCGGATAAGGGTCAACGGATTTTCATTCTCCCGCAGCTTTCGCTACTGCCCATTGGCGTTGAGAATTGGACTCTCTCTTTACCCTCGGCTTAACGTTAGGGTAGCTCCCGTCGAGTCTCTGCACCTTCCGAAGTATTGATCTTAGATTGGGGAAACTCTCTCTCCCTGATTTCTAATACCCTTCGGCTTGGCTCAGGATTGCCTTGTCTGAATTCACAGATTTAGGTTTCCCTGAATTTGACAGCTTACACTTGAGGAATTTCTCGCCTCAAGGCTCAATTTATCTTAAGTCCGTAGCGTCTACCATTCCGCCACGCCCCCGGATTGGGTTATGTGTTAATTCATTTGGTGAATTCTCACATTTTCATATCTAAACATTTTTTTTTGATTTTTGCAAGGGTTTTGGCAAAGTTTTTTTCGAGAATAGCTATAATCCTTTTGAGCAAGGGTTTTTAGTCATAGAGGAAAGGCGATCAATTCATCCCCATTACCAAGGGAGGAGCAGGGGGGGTAAAGTGAACTACCTACACCGACCCGATTAGGGCGGTGTAGGCTTCCGAATTCACAGACCGATGCCCCTGACTTGAACTTCAGGTGGACTTACACAGCCTCCATCGGCAAAGACGGGGTTCCCTCCGCCTTCAGTTAATATCCTGATTCCCTCATTCCTGATGTTAAGTGCAGCGTTAATATCACGGTCATGATCAGTATTGCAATTGGGACACTCCCATTCTCTAATGTTAAGAGGCAACTCATCAACAATATGACCACAACAAGAACAAGTTTTGGAACTGGGGAAAAAGCGACCAATTTCTATCAATTTACCGCTTCTTTGTTGAAGTTTGTAATTCACAAAATTTACAAACATTCCCCAACCCACATCAGATATAGCTTTTGACAGCTTCCGGTTCTTAACCATACCCTTGACGTTGAGATTTTCAACGACAATAACTTGACTTTCGTTCACCAATTTTCTTGAGAGTTTATGCAAGAAATCTTGGCGGGAATTGGTTATTCTCTCATGAACCTTAGCTACAATTTTTTGAATTCCGCTCTCGACTTACTTCCTTTAGTTTTTCGAGAGAGTTTTTTCTGTTTTCGAGCCAGATTTTTCTGGTGACGTTTGAAGTGTTTCGGGTTGGAATATTTAGTTACATTTTCTCCATCATGAACAATCGCAAAATCTTTTAATCCTAGATCAATCCCCATAATTTTATCTCCTAATTCCTTAACTTCACTTCCCTCTATTTCACACAAAATAGAAGCAAAATATTTGTTAGTCGGAGTTTTAGAAATTGTTACTGTTTTAATTGTTCCTGGGATTTCTCGGTGAAATACTGCTTTAATTTCACCAATCTTAGGAACTTTTAGGGATTCCCCGTTAACAGTAACACTCTGGGGATATTGAATGGATTGCTTGTGATGTTTGGATTTGAATTTTGGAAATTTAGCTCGTCCCTCAAAAAAGTTTTTATAGGCTCTATCTAAGTTAATTGCTACACATTGGAGAACCGATGAGTAACAATCTTCCTTAAGCCAAGGATAGTCTTTTTTGAGTTGAGGCAACATCCCTTTGTAAGTTGCTAGTTTTAAGCTGTTTCCTGTTTCTTGATAGTGCTGAATACAGGCGTTAAGGGCAAAATTCCAATACCACCTTGCACAACCAAAGGACTTGGCCAATGCTAATTCCTGTTCGGGTGTTGGGTAGAGTCTAACCTTTACTGCCTTCAACACTTTGGATCACCTCCTTTTTTAATTATAATTAATTATTGAACATTTTAGTCCCTGACCGCAATTCATCCCACGCTGCCCTAACGGGTCAGACGTGGGATGAATTGCGGATGAAGCTAAAATTGAGTCCACCCAACAGTTGAAATACTATGATTTTGCCAGGTTCTGCCGTGCGAGTCACAAATCCCGTCGATACTTACTATGGTTTCCAAGGTCTAGTTCAACGAGTCAGTGACGGTAAAGTCGCTGTTCTGTTTGAAGGGGGAAACTGGGATAAACTTGTCACTTTCAAACGTTCTGAACTAGAAGAGATCGATACCACTGCTGGACGAAAAGGCAAAAAGTAAGAAAGTGGGGAGCAGGGGTCGTAGGAGGAGGATGTCAAGCCTTGCTAACTCCTAAAGTTTGTAATTCTTTCCCAATTCCCCCTGCTTCCTCTATTTTGTTGCTTGTAATAAACCAAAACGAATCAGTCCCGTTTCATAACCTCGACTCATTAGGGGTAAGGCTAGGGCGGCTTGAATCGTTGTCCAACCACTGAATAGCAAGCCAATGAGGGCGCGGGGATTGAAGGCGGAATCAATTACGGTATTCCAAAAAGGCGCAACGGCTGTTGACCAGTCGGCAGTTTGGAGATGTTGAAATCCAATTTGAGTGGCGATCGCTTCATATTCTGGCAAAGAAATCACATAAGGTAAGGCATAAACCCGATAAATTTCGGCTAAATGGCGACGTTCTGCATCAGTGAGTTGTCCAGCATTTCCCGTCAAAGGACGATGACACCAAGTGGCCATTAATAACCTGCCTCCGGGTTTTAAGACTCGATAGGATTCCTGTAAAAACTGAATTTTATTAGGGAAATGTTCAGCACTTTCTAAAGACCACACCAAATCAAAGCTATTCGCTTCAAAAGGCATTTCTAAGGCATCGGCGACCAAAAACGTCGTTTTTTCCTGTAACCTGGCTTCTAGGGCACGTTCTGTGGCTCTTTTAGATTGAACGGGACTGAGAGTAATTCCGGTAACATGGGCCTGAAATTTATCAGCTAAATATAACGAACTTCCCCCAATACCACAACCCACATCCAGAATTTGAGATAATGTCAAAGAGTTTGAGGTTAATCCCCAGTGGAGGAGTTCTTCAATTAAATCAATTTGAGCTTGACGTCGCTCTTTTTTCAGGTTTCCATCTGGCCCATAATACCCATGATGCAGATGTTCTCCCCAAATCTCTTCCCACAAACCAGAGGAAGAATCATAGAATTGCTGAATTTGTTGATATAACGTTGAGTTCATCTGAATCCATCAAAGAATTTTTTTCGGACACGCTGAGGTAAGTCTCTCTACAGTATGATTCTATTGATTAGGAATTGTCTTGAACTCAACTTAAAGATTACCCTAAACTTCCATGACCGTATCTCGAACAATTGGTTTAGGTTTCCTGGCGGTGATTACCGTTGGGGCTGTTTTGCTGATGTTGCCCTTTTCCTTGAGTGACGGAACTTGGGGTAATCCTCTAACTGCTTTATTTACCGCCACTTCTGCCGTGTGTGTGACGGGGTTATCCGTTGTGGATGTGGGCAAATTTTACTCCTTTTGGGGCCAGTTTATTTTAGTATTGCTGGTTCAGGTGGGAGGATTAGGATACATGACCGTCACCACCTTTTTATTATTAGTATTAGGTCGGAAGTTTCGCCTCAAGGATAAATTAGCTTTACAACAATCCTTAGATGCTTCGGGAATAGCGGGGGCTGTTCCTTTATTAAAATCTATTGTGGCAACTACCGCTATCTTTGAATTAACAGGGATTTTTCTTTTGTTATTCGTATTTGTTCCTGATTTGGGATGGAATCAAGGATTATGGTTCGCTATCTTTCATAGTTTAAATGCCTTTAATAATGCGGGCTTTGGCTTATTTTCTGATAATTTCATCAGCTATGTTCACTCCCCTTTATTGAATTTTGTGATTACGTTTCTGATTATTTGGGGAGGCATGGGTTATCAAGTTATTCAAGAACTTTATTTTTGGCTTCGTAATCGATTTTCTAAACATCCCCTGCGTCGGGATTTTTCCGTTCACTTCCGAGTTGTCACATCTACAACAATCTTTCTATTAATTTTAGGGACAGTTTTATTATTCTTCACTGAACATCGTAATCCAGGAACCTTAGAACCCCTTAATTTCCCTGATCAAGTCATGGCTGCTTGGTTTCAATCAGTAACGACTCGAACCGCCGGATTTAATACGATTAATAATGGAGCATTAACGGTTGGCGGGTTATTTGTATCGATCATTTTGATGTTTCTGGGGGCTAGTCCAGGGGGAACCGGAGGGGGGATTAAAACGACAACGATTCGGATTTTATTTAATGCTACCCGGTCGGCTTTACAAGGACGAGAAGAAGTGATTTGTTATAAACGCCAAATTCCACTGCCTTTAATTTTAAAAGCCATTGGTGTTTTATTTGGTTCATTTTTAGTCATTTGTATCTCGACAATTTTGATCTCTTTAAGTCAACCTGAAATTGATTTTGATCCGATTTTGTTTGAAGTCGTTTCTGCCTTTGCAACGGTGGGATTATCGACGGGAATTACAGCGAGTTTAACCCCCTTGAGTAAACTGATTATTATTAGTACAATGTATATGGGGCGGGTTGGGGTATTGTTGTTAATGTCGGCTATTTTAGGTGATCCTAAACCAACCTCCATTGACTATCCTGAAGAAAACCTTTTAGTCGGATAAAAAGTTAATTTTCTATGTCTTGACAATCAATAATATGAACCTCTCATCTTGGAATTTTTTACGCAATCTCAGAACCGAAAAAAAACAATTTGCTGTGATTGGATTAGGTCGCTTTGGGAGTGCGGTTTGTTCAACATTGCACAATAGCGGTTATGAAGTTTTAGCAATTGATCAAGAAGAAAAACGGGTGATTTCGGCATTAAGTGATCAAATTGCTTCCCATGCTTTGCAGTTAGATTCTACTGAAATCTCTGCACTCAGAGAAGCAGGAATTTTTGAATTTGATACGGTTATTGTCGCTGTAGGTAGTTTTCTTGCTGAAAGTATTACCACCACTTTAAACTTGAAAGAAGGGGGTGTTCCCAATGTAATTGCGAAAGCTTCCTCAGCAACCCATGTTAAATTATTAAATAAAGTTGGGGCTGATCTAGTGGTGTTTCCTGAACAGGAAATGGGACAACAATTAGCCCGACAATTAACTCGTCCGCGTTTACTGGATCAGTTTGAACTAGATGCAGAACATAGTATTGTAGAAATGATTGTTCCTGATGAATTTGATAGCAAAACCATTGCTGAATTAGAACTTCGTCGTCGCTATGGATTAAATCTTTTAGCTATTAAAAACGAAGGGGATAAAATGGAAATAAATCCCCTTTCTAATCGAAAACTCTACAAAGGAACTATGATTGTTGTTGTCGGTTCTAATCAGGATATTAATCGTTTAGCAGGTTAGAAAAGATTTCACAGATTACAGGTTTCTTAATCTCTAAATCCGTGAAATCCGTGAAATCCGTCTTAATCTGTGATTAATTTTCCGGTAGATTCTGTTGAGGGATGATTTTACCTAAACTTAAATCGTCTAAATCAATCCCTCTTAAACCCCGTTCTTCCAATTGGTTAAATAATCGAGTTAACTGATACCAAACTAATCCCGCCATTAACACCGTTAAGGGAAGAGAAAACCCATAAGCGATGAATCCTGAAAAGGCAAAAACCTCTAAACAAGAAGCTAGAAAAATACAAATTCCTAACCCCACTCCCAGAAAGGGAAAAAAGACTTGAACGCCTTGCAGGTTGGCTAAATTAAGGGTTGAACGATTTTTTGACCATGCTTTTAACAGTTGTTTGAGACTGACAACAAAAGCCGTACAGGATGTTATTCCAATGAATAAACCCGTAAACATTAAAACTAAAGGTGGATCGGCAGAATTATACATAAATTATGGGTTGACAGTAATCAGTAATCAGTAATCAGTAATCAGTAATCAGTTGATTAATTATTAACTATTAACTAAGTTAACCACGCACCTAAATGGGGGATTTGGAAATCGTGAAACCCTTATAATGCAAGCATCCTCGCGCTGCGTGAATATAAAGTTTAAATGCGTAACAGCTTATCAACTATTAACTCTTACACTGATAACTGATAACTGATTACTGATAACTGATTATCGCATCCCAAGCCGCATCGAATAAACGACTGGGTTGTAAATCAGGTTGAATTAAACTCCATAATCGTTGAACTTCTGCGGTATGAAGGCGATCATCTTCCGTTAACGCCAAAATAATTTGTCGTCGTAAGAAGTCTCCCTCATCAGACAGTAAATATTTTAATCCTAATTGTGCCGTTGGTAACAGATCAAAATTCCGATCTGAACGAGCGATCGCAATCATATTTTCTAATCGTTGCCATTGGAATTTCCCATCTTTAAATAGAACTTCAATTAAACGACGGCGCAGCGCTGGAGTTTCCCCATTTAATAAGCGACGGGCGACATAAGGATAAGCCACATCCACAATTTTAAAATCAGGATTCAAACTCAAAGCAATGCCTTCTTGCGTCACCAAAGACCGAATAATTAAGGCAAATTGAGCCGGAACTCGGAAGGGATATTCATACATCAATTCCGAAAAACTATCGGTAATCGTTTTAAAATTAAAATCCTTAACACTGGTTCCCATCACATTCCCTAACACCGATTCTAAAGCCGGGATAATCGGTCTAATATCAGTTTCAGGAGATAAAAACCCTAATTTAACGAAATCAAGAGCCAGTTGATCATAGTCTTTATTAATCAAATGCACCACTGAATCCACGAGAGTTTCTTTGGTGTTTTGTTGCAACTGATCCATCATCCCAAAATCAATAAATGCCATGCGACCATCGGCTAGAGCAAATAAATTCCCAGGGTGAGGATCGGCATGGAAAAAGCCGAATTCTAACAATTGTTTTAAACCACTGGTGACACCAATTTCAATTAAGGCATCTCGAGCTAATCCGGCGGCTTTAATTCGGTCAGTATCCGTGAGTTTAAACCCATTAATCCACTCTAAGGTTAAAACACAAATTGTGGTGTAGCGCCAATAAATCGAGGGAACTTTAACATGAGGATCATCAGCAAAATAGGTGGCAAAGCGTTCAGCATTGCGCCCTTCATTAATATAGTCAATTTCCTCAAATAATTTAATCCCAAATTCATCGACAATTAATTTTAAATCATGACCTAAATTTAACGGCAACCAAGGAGATAACCATCCCGCAGCCCAGCGCATTAAATACAAATCTAAGGTCAAAACAGGTAGCAAATCTGGGCGCTGTACCTTAACCGCCACATCTTCCCCGGTTCGCAGTCGAGCGCGATACACTTGACCTAAACTGGCGGCGGCTACAGGTTCAGGAGAAATTTCACTGTAAATAATATCTAAATCTTGATCTAATTCTGCTTCAATAATTGCCATTGCCTGATCATGATTAAACGGAGGCAATTGATCTTGAAGCTTGGTTAATTCCTCTAAAAAATCTTTTCTAATTAAATCAGGACGAGTGGAAAGAGCTTGACCCACCTTAATATAAGTCGGGCCTAAATCCGTGAGAACGTGGCGGAGGTGGGCTGCACGTTCGGGGGTATGTTCCACGCCTCGATGTTGCCATTGATCCCACAATAACCCCAGAAGAAACCCGGTGAAATACCAAATCACCATAATTGTCCGCCCAATTGCCAGCCAAGGACGACGGCGATAATACCGGGCAATTCCCTCTGGGTCGTAGCGTCGTTCTGATTTAACTTGGTGTGGATTCACTCAGTAATATTCCTCTTGTAACAGTTAGATTGGAGATGGGGGAGGAGTGTTGGCTATTCAGCGACAACCAAAACTCCGTTGTCAACCTGGATTTGTGAAATTTTTTAACGTTTATTAGGGGTCGATGAGGGCTTTACAACCCTCACCTCCCATTCAGAACCGTGCTTGCGACTTTCACCGCACACGGCTTAAGAGTCTAGTTGACTGTTATCATCAGAACATCCGGTTTCTTTTGAGTTGTTAGACCCATCAGTTGCCGTTTTAATATCGTGACAATGGCGATGTAGTAATTGTAGGTTCTTATATTCATTTTTCCCACCTAAAGATGTAGGATGAATATGGTCGATTTCTACAATATCTTCTGGGGTGAAATATTGCCCACAAAGGTTACATTTACCTTTTTGCTTTTTGAGCAAGGTTGCTACTCGTTTAGGTACATCAAAGGATGTTCCTTTTCTTGTACTCCAATAAGTCCAGTTTCCGTCATAGGGTGATGCGTCAGGTCTTACAGTTACATGACGGGTGATAGGTGTTTCTGCATGGGTTAGTAGTTTATAACCGTCTTTGGTTTCAAAACTCCATGCTCTATTTCCGTTTCTTCTGAAATAATTCTTCAGTTTCTTGTAACTTGCTTTACCGCATCTGCTAACTGTCCATGCTCTTAATCTCTGCCATGTAACATTGTCTAATGAGGAGAATGTTTCTTTTGAAACTACCTTAGAATGGTAGTTACACCATCCTCTTATGACCGGATTTAGGCTTTTGATTAATGCGTATTGGGGTGCGGTTTTGTGGGTTTTAATCACTTCCTTAACCTTTTCCGCGTGGGCTTTAATTACCTTCTTGCTAGGTTTTATTAGGGTTTTGAACCCTATTAGTTTTCCGTTATTCTTTTTCCCTGAGTGGTGTTTACCAACTGGGTATTGACGGAAATTCCAACCTAGAAAGTCGAATCCTGGTTTAACCTTTTTGCCTTCTACTTCAATTTCTTTTAGTGTGTGGCATATACGGGTTTTAGCTGGTTTCAGTTCTAATCCGATGGGTTTTAACCATTCCTCGATGGTAACTTGGCACTGTTGTATAATCTCTAATTGTGGACTTATCACAATGAAATCATCAGCATATCTGATGACTGTGGCTTGAATGCGGCTATTCTTTTTAGGAAATTTGCTGTCAATCAGCCTAATCATTCCATCCAGTGCGATGTTAGCAAGTAGAGGACTAATAACACCTCCTTGATTGATGCTTTGGAAGATTCTTGACATAGCGTCGTGGGCTGAACGTCCGGGTCTAAACCCGTAGCTTTCACCCTCGAATCTAGCTTCCCATTGTGGCTCTAACGCAGATTTAACCAAGGCTTGCCTTACTCTGTCGTGCATAGTTGGGATTCCTAGAGGACGCTTTTCTCCGTTAGGTTTGGGTATCCATTTCCTTCGGAGTGGCTTCGCCTTTTGGTATTTGCTCAAGTTTTGGGTAAGTTCTAGTCGTTGTTTGGGTGTGATGGATTTAACTCCATCTACCCCGGCTGTTTTCTTGCCTTGATTGTCTTGAGTTACCCTTCTTATTGACAAGAGTTTGGCGTAATATGACTTAACTAGAAGTTTTTGAAGTTTTCGAGCCTTTGCATTTTGTCCCGATATTGATGCCTGGTAAATTCTCTTTTGCAGCTTGAATACTATCCGTTGAACTTTCGCCCAATTTATTGTATTCCATGCAGCCGTAGTCTTGGTTATACTCGTTTTCACCGTTTTCACTGCTAATTGAAACCTTACCTAACAACTTGACCGGAATCTATCAGCATATATTGAACATTACATTCAATCATTGGCTTCTGACTCCATCTCTCGCCCTCACAACATCCGCCTTAGATTTGTGGCTACCTAACAGTATTCGACCTCTGTAGGAGTGTATGAGGGGTTTTAACGTTCCTTGAAAATGGGATTATTGCCTTTAGAATCATCCTATCTGCCGGGGTACTTTTGGGAGTCTTAGTAAGTGTTTGTAATGAAGACCTTACCTTCTTATAGAAAAGTTTGTGACTTTTTTTTAGTTCCCCTTGTTCTTTTGAACGCAGCGTAATCAAGCCAATTTCGCTACTTACTGTTTACGACAGTTCAAGCCGGATGTTTACTTTCGTTATTCTTGGACAATTGGCTAGAGAACTACTTAGGCATTTGACCTATACCCGATTTCCCTTTATACCCAGCTTCAGAGTTTTGATAATCAGTCTGGCTCTGTGGGAATTGCCTTACCCCTTTGGCATGGGTTACTCTACCTTTTGAGGTTCGGTAATCCGTACCATTGACTCCGGGGTTGACCTTCCTTTAAGGTCACATTTTCAAAGTTAAGACAGGCTAGATTGGATTTATTGTTGAGTTATTACCCATTAACCAATTGTCTGAACCTATCTCCCTGCTTGCGTTTCGGGGTTTAAACCTAGACTTTGGCAGGAACGTTTCGCACCATTACCTACAGTATACAAAAATAGCACCGTAGAGTAGAGACACACCATAGCGCGTCTCTACAATTGCAGAGTTTGAACTAATCCTTCCTTAATGGCGTAAATTACCTGATCTTGTTGGTCTGAAGACAGTTCGGGAAATAGGGGCAAAGATAAGACTTCCTGACAAATGGCTTCAACAATCGGGAGTTGCTCGGCTGAATATCCTAAACCTTGATAAACGGGTTGCTGATGTAGGGGAATCGGATAGTAAATCATTGAACCAATCCCCTGTTCTTGTAAGTAGTTTCGCAGGTAATCTCGTGGCTTGAGGGTAGAATTCACAGCGTCGGAGGTAGATTGAACGCGGATGGTGTATTGGTTCCAAACACTCTGGCCACAGGCAATTTCCTGGGGTGTGATAATTTCAGATAGAGGATCAAGTAATTGATGATAACGTCGGGCTAGGGTTTGCCGTTGTTGGTTCCAAGTGTCGAGATAACGGAGTTTGATCCGTAAAATTGCTGCTTGCAAGGCATCCAAACGGCTATTAATGCCGATGGTTTCTGAACGATAGCGACTGGCTTGACCATGTTCTTTGATAATTCTCATGGACTGGGCGAGGGCGGGATCTTGAGTAGTCACCGCACCACCATCGCCACAGGCTCCTAGATTTTTAGTGGGGAAGAAACTAAAACAGCCAATATGTCCAATACTGCCGACTTTTTGCCCTTGCCAACTTGCCCCCGTTGCTTGGGCGCAGTCTTCAATTACCGCTAAATGATAGGATTGGGCGATCACCATTAATCGGGTCATATCCACAGATTGGCCAAATAAATGGACGGGAATAATCGCTTTAGTTCTTGCGGTAATAGCGTTGGGAATTTGTTCAATATCAAGATTAAACGTTTGGGGATCAATATCGACAAACACAGGAGTGGCCCCCACCGCACTGATCATTTCTGCTGTGGCGATAAAGGTAAACGGCGTGGTAATCACTTCATCCCCTGGCCCAATATTAAAAGCGCGTAATGCCAAAAATAGAGCATCGGTTCCAGAGTTACAGGCAATGGTTTCTTGGACTCCAATATATTGCCCAAACTCTTGTTCAAAGGCTTCGACGATTGAACCTCCAATATAACGACCCGAAGCCAAAACCGCTTGCACAGCTTGGCTTACTTCATCCTGAATCAGTTTGTACTGTTGGCTTAGATCAAGGGGAGGGACTGTATTCACGTTTGACACCACCAAGTAAAATTGAAAGTTAGTTCGCTTTCTGAGGAACGTTTTTTTGATTTCCTTAGATTTTACAGACTTGGGGCTTTTATCCCGATACTTTTTTGCTAACGTTTGCTAACAAATACATAAGTTAAGATATTCTCTCAACCAAGGCGTATCAACCAATGCACGAAGGAAAATCCCTCGCGCACCATTTAGATCTCTGTCCATCTTTAATTGGGTGGAATTCGATTTAATTATTTTCGCTCCACCCAAATTATTGATAATTTCACCCGTCCACGACACCGTTTTAGAAGTGTAGGCCTCGTTGCAATCAATCACAACTTTATGGTTTTCCCAAGATTTCCACTTCAG
>CAITND010000113.1 GCA_903893625.1 uncultured Oscillatoriales cyanobacterium | reverse complement strand
TCATTCTTTTCAATAAATTAGTTGTAATTATCTGTTCATATTATACTATTTATGTAAATGAACTTAGGATAGATGATCTGACAGCTAATGGTACACTTAAACCTGGTGAGTATACTTTACTTGATCGGTTGCCAAACCTTGGTAATCCTAGGGATAACTACTATCAAAACATGTCTGTGTTGCGCTCAGAAATGCGCAACGGTGTTCCTATTCGAGATGCGTCGGCATATAAGCCGGATAACTTTCCTGTACCAACAGAATTAAACCCGGGTAGGACTATCAGACAGACATTCACTGGTGCCGAGCGAAACCAACTAAGAAATAAAGGATGGTCGTTTGATGGGGAATATTGGAACCCTCCACCGAGATGATGAATATGAGTTTGTTGATGCAGGATGATTATGCTCAGTTTGAAGATGAAGTAAAAAGAAATTTTTACTTCCTTGAACAGCAATATGAGTTCAGACTAACTCAGATCAATAAAATGGGTTATTCGAAAACTATTAGATATGAATCGAGATATGTCTATGTAAACCTAAGTTATGGGCCTCCTGAGTATGAGCCTACGATGTCATTTGGAAGAATTGGAATTGATGACGCTCTAGGGGCATATAGCTTTGAGCAGGGTGACTTGATACAATTAAAAAATTGCGAAAACTGGAAGTGGAACCCGGCTTACCCTAATCATTTAATTGGACTAATTTCTGAATATTCAAGGTTATTAAAAGAGTGTGGGGCCACCTTTTTAACTGGCGATCAGACACTGTTCGAAGAAATGAAGGCAAAGCGCGACAGTTCCGTCAAAGCATGGCATGAGCAGGAGAAAGCGATCAACATAAGAAATGATGCTGAGTCTGCTTGGAGCAGAAAGGACTATGTTACAGTTGTTAATTTGTATGAAACGATCAAGGATATTCTGACTGAAACTGAGAATAAAAAGCTCATTTACGCAAAAAAACAGAGCCGTAGGTTGGGGTAAGCCTAAAAATATTTATCAAAGCTCTGTAGGTTTTGCGGATTGTCGCTTACGCTCCGAATCCGCCCTACGTTTTTTCCGGCTTTCCCGACTTTTAGGGGTGAACCATGCCGAACTATCGGCGGAATTTCGTGCTGGGCGGGACATATTTCTTTACCGTGACCTTGCTGGAGCGGAAACGGGATTTGTTGGTGGTGCGGATCGACTTGCTGCGTGATGCGGTGTAGCGGGTAGTGCATCTAAGCCTGACTGGATTATGGGAGGAACTGTCAGTCCCGGCTCACCAGTCATTACTCGCCCCTCCCCAGGACTAGGCTCTAATCTAGGAGGCAACATGGAAGCTGTAGTTCCACCAGGAAGTGTTAAAATTCAATGGTTTCACATGCCAGATTAATTAAAGTCACGATGAACCCGAAAGAACTTCAAAACAACAACGAACTATTTGAATACTTGGCCCAATTGGCAAAGTATCTTAAAAATGGAGGGCATCCAGAACTTGCTAAAGCGGTGAACCAAGCAATGCAATTTGCAAGTGGCTCGTCTTCCGAGTTTATGCACGAAGCCTATTTAGTGCCAGACAGAAAACCCCGTTTTTTAAAAAACAGGCACTATCCCCTGACGGTTTTTTCTGCGCTTTTCGTCTTTTTCCGGGTGACTTGTGGGCAGGACTCTCAGTTGCGGTGCGTTATTGAGATGGGTTCTCATTTG
>CAITND010000112.1 GCA_903893625.1 uncultured Oscillatoriales cyanobacterium | reverse complement strand
CTGGCTTATGCGGTAATTAATGGGATTCAAGCTAGGGCAGAAAGAGGAAACTACAGCACACAACGGATGAAATTTCACTCGGAGCAACAACAAAGTTAACTTTTCGTTACATACTTGTCGATTTTCTCGCCCACCTACTTAGACTGGCTTTTCTACTTTTATACTTTTGACGCAATCAGTTGATTACAGGGTAACAGGAGCTACAAAATCAGAAAGATTACCCTGTTAACCTTGAATTCAACTTTGAAGAAGGAATCTCGTATCCGTGGGATCTGCTTGTATTTCAATTATTGAAGGAAACCCGCATTTACGATCGCTCTTGGGTTGGCATTTACAGCACGTCGGGTACTCGGTTTATCAGGCGGCGGATTTGCACCATGCAAGGGATATCTTCTATGCTCATCAACCCAATTTAGTGATTTTGGATGCTGAATTGCCAGAGGGAAATAGTTTGGAATTTTGCCAATGGCTTCAGCAGCAACGGCAATCGTTAATTTTAATGTTATCGGCTCACACGACGGAATCGGATGTTGTCCGAGGCTTGAGAGCGGGTGCTGATGACTATTTAGCAAAACCCTTTGGAATGCAAGAGTTTTTGGCAAGAACAGAATCCTTGATGCGGCGTAGTCGCACCATCGTTCCGCCAACAACCTTGGATTATGGAGCACTCAAAATTGACTTGGTACAACGTCGTGTGCGTTTACACAGTCAATTAATTGAACTGACTCCCCAAGAATACAGTCTGCTCTATGTTCTTGCACAAGCTTGCGGAGAACCCTTGAGTCGTTCAGAACTGTTACGACGGGCTTGGCCCGATTCTATTGATAATCCTCGCACGATTGACACTCATGTTCTGTCGTTACGGAAAAAAGTAGAAACTGACCCCCGACAACCGAACTTAATCCAAACGGTTCGCAATGTTGGCTATCGTCTTAATTTAGAAGTCCTGAAAGCGGAAACTGTTCGCACTGCTAGACTCAATGGCAAATATCCACCCATTCGAGGTGTAAAAACGGGTAGTGCGTAATCCCTGACCTGCAACTCCTCACCATTAGATCGTTGATTGTTGACGGTCTAATTGTCTGTGTTTATTTTAATTATTCCCAATTCTCCTGGGATTTTTGCAGGGTCAGGGCTGTCATTTTGTCTTGCAAATTTCTCCAAAGTAACATCGGAGAAATGGGAGAATTGACAGCTTTTGACAAAAACGGTATGTTTACTGTTTAAATCTACTGATTTTGAGGTTGGAAAGAATGAAAGACTTAATAATGGGTTATGCCACAAACTGCAAATTCGATGATTTCTACAGGTTTGTTACATCAATTCGTCAGCATTGTCATCCAGATAAAGTTGATATTGTTGTGTTTATCAATGCTTTAGGGGATGAGTTCGCAAAGGTAGCTTTAGAAAAAAACATCACGCTTATACCTGTTGAAAATGTGTGGAAGTGGGTTACTAGCTCAAAGATACTAAATCTCATCTATCACGCAAAGATGGTGGGACTCAAAGTTTTGATTCGACTAAGTTCCGGCTCTAATCGTACCTACTTAAAGGAAGATTATAGGAGTACAGTTGCCAATTGGATTCATCCAATAATAGGTCGCTGGATTGCTTACGATACATTCCTTCAGGTTAATTCCAGTTATCGAATGGTTATGACTTCAGATGTGCGTGATGTTGTCTTCCAAGCTTCTCCCTTCGATGAGTTAGACTCTAGTATGCTTCATGTTTTTGAACAAGCAGGTATTTATTATGGCCAGCAACAGAAAGAAAATATAGATACTAAATGGTTTAGTGCTGTTTATGGAAAAAAAGCTCTTGAAGAAATGTTGGGAAAAGCTGTACTCTGTGCCGGGACAGTATTAGGAGGAAACCATCTCATGATGCAATTAATGGAATTAATGGTGTTGGAGGCTCAACGTCATCCTCGCAAATCTATCGATCAAGCAATGTTCAATAAGGTGATTAACTATCAATTTCCCAGTGACAAAATAGTGAAACATAATTTGAAGAGTGGTTCCGTCCTCACACTGTGTGGAGATCATAAGAGATGTTGGGAGATTCACGATGACAAAGTTATGGTTGACGATCGGCTTGTTCCTGTTATACATATGTACGATCGCGATTCTCGGACTAAGGAATTATTTCTCAGCAAGATTCCAAGTCCACAGAAGTAACCTCTAATGATTAACCTCCAGAAATTCCACCACGATATTTTAAGTCGCAGTGGAATCTCTCCCATGAGTTTTGAGATGCTTTTATTATCGTTTTTTGGTAAATTAATCAACGGTGGTTAACGCTGGAGTTGTTAAAGGTTCCAGTTTAACTGCACGCTTACTGGTAAAGTTTCTGGGTTGAGAATTTAGAGTTAAAGGTTTATCGTCATGGTGAATAGACTCTTGATCAATCTTGAGCCGATCACAAGGAATATTATCAGCAATAATCGCACTCGCCATACTCCCGGTATGGATTTCTAGGGTGGCTTGCGACATCGCTTCAAAGACTAAGCGTTGTCCTGGGAATACCACCCGCTCAAAGTACCAATTCACAACATTGGTGATGCGAGCGATCTGAATATGGCTGGTAGCGTTGACATAGCAGCACAAAATTCGACCAGAACTATTTGACGGTAGGGGATCAAGAATTTGAGCCATATCTGAATCAGGGGGCTTTGAGCTAAAAGTTTTATTGATTACTTGTTACGTTAACATTTGCTGATCCCCGTTGGTTGTAACTCCGACTACCAATCTGGTATTCTACTCACTGATTTTTTCGGAAACTTCTCCACAAATTCAAAGCTTTTCCCTGATTTTAAAGAAATTCTGCCAAAATACAGATTCTGAAAAAAGTCTAGCTTCCAGGACAAGCTTAAACGACCGAAAATTCGTTATAGTGTTAAGGAATCTTAAGCAAAGTCGATATAACTTCACGGATTTCAGCCTAAGTCTCGCCTGACCCAAAAAAGCATCATGGAAGATAAAATCCTTTACGTCCGCCTCCCTTGTAACCCCATTTTCCCGATTGGGGTAGTTTACCTCTGTGATTACGTTCACAAGTTGTTTCCAACCGTCCAACAGCGCATTTTTGATTTAGGTGCTGTTCCTCCCCTGGATTATGCTGCTGCGTTGGATGCTTGTGTCGATGAGTTTCAACCAACTTTATTAGTCTTTTCTTGGCGAGATATTCAAATTTATGCTCCTGTGGGGGGACGGGCTGGAAATCCGCTACAAAATGCCTTTGAATTTTATTATGCAAAAAACCCTTTAATTAAATTACGGGGGGCGTTAGGAGGATTACGATTAGCAACATCCTACTATACCGAACTTTGGCAGAATTTAAAATTAATTAAACGCGGATTATCCCGTTCTCAAAGGTATCACCTCCAAGCGCGAGTTGTTGTAGGTGGGGGGGCTGTGAGTGTTTTTTATGAACAATTAGGAAAGAGTTTACCCAAAGGAAGTATTGTTTCGGTGGGGGAAGGAGAAAGTTTATTAGAAAAGCTGTTAAGAGGGGAAGATTTAGCGAAGGAACGCTGTTATATTGTCGGAGAAACGACACCGCGCGATCGCTTAATTCATGAACAACCCATGAATTTTGAAAAAACGGCTTGTAATTACGATTATATTGAAACGATTTGGCCGGAATTTCAATATTATTTTCAAGATCAAGACTTTTATATTGGAGTACAAACGAAACGGGGTTGTCCCCATAATTGTTGTTACTGTATTTATACGGTTATTGAGGGGAAACAAGTTAGAATTAATCCCGCCGATGAAGTCGTAGCGGAAATGCAGCAACTTTATCAACGAGGAATTAGAAACTTTTGGTTTACCGATGCTCAATTTATTCCCGCCCGTCGCTTTATTGATGATGCGGTAGAATTATTACAGAAAATCCTCGATGCGGGGATGACGGATATTCACTGGGCGGCTTATATTCGGGCGGATAATTTAACCCCAGAATTATGTCAATTAATGGCAAAAACGGGGATGAATTATTTTGAAATTGGGATTACTAGCGGTTCTCAGGAATTAGTTAGAAAAATGCGGATGGGGTATAATCTGCGGGTAGTATTAGAAAATTGTCGAGATTTAAAAGCCGCCGGGTTTAATGATTTAGTTTCGGTGAATTATTCCTTTAATGTGATTGATGAAACCGTTGAAACGATTCGTCAAACCATTGCTTATCATCGAGAATTAGAGGCTATTTTTGGAGCGGATAAAGTGGAACCTGCCATTTTCTTTATTGGGTTACAACCCCACACCCATTTAGAGGAATATGCGTTCCAAAAAGAAATGTTAAAACCGGGGTATGATCCCATGAGTTTAATGCCTTGGACAGCGAGAAAGTTACTCTGGAACCCAGAACCATTAGGGTCATTTTTTGGAGAAATCTGTTTAGAAGCATGGAACCGCAACTCCAATGATTTTGGACGGACGGTGATGGATATTTTAGAGGAACGTTTAGGACGAGCACCGTTAGAAGAAGCGTTAAGTGCGCCGATTTCTGGGGAAAAACAGTTAGCGACTATTCGTTAATTTCAACTTCAACTGTAGGGTGCGTAAGCACAGCGAACGCACCACAAACTATTTTATCGGATCAAAAGGTGCATAAAGCAGTTAATCTATAAGAGCAAGGATCACTTCCACAAAAAGTATGAGGCATCTTGAAAGTATTACAATTCATCAATTTAGAGGATTACGAGATATCAAGTTAGATAATCTGGGTCAGGTTAACTTACTGGTAGGTATCAATAATTCTGGTAAAACCAGCGTGCTTGAAGCTCTATCTATCTATTGTCATCCTTTGGATATTAGGGTTTGGTTAAGTACAGCTAGACAACGAGAACAAGAGAATATAGTATCTTTGACTCCCATACTAGATTCATTACGATGGTTATTTACACATCATTCCTTAACAAATCAAGATCAATATATAAAAGAGACAATTCTAATTTCTAGTCAGGGCGAGTTTCCGATTAAAACAATGAAAGCTAGTTATCAAGAAATGGAGGAAATATGGCTATCGGAAAGAAATAATAAAAGAAATTTAGCAGCGAGTCAATATGATGAAATTATTGATAATGATGAACCCATGCTTGAAGTTGATGAACTTCCCGGTATTAGAAAAGGAATCGAATTAAATGTAGAGATAGAATTAAAAACTAATCAACTTAGTCTATTTCCAGAGCTTGATAATAAAATGGCTGAAACCTTTCAACTATGGGAAAATGATACTCGATATAAACTTCATGGTAAGCGTAACCCTAGTTTACTAACGGCAATTGTTACCCCATCTTCTCATCGTTCAGATATTGGTCAGTTTCGGTTACTTTCAGAAGCAAGATTTGATAATTTCAAGTCCGATGTATTAGAATTATTACAGCAGATAGATCAAAATATTTCTGATATTGAAATTTTATTACCTCCTGGATCAAAATCAGCATTTAATATTTATATTATCCATAAAAAGTTGGGACTTGCACCTGTTAGTACCTTCGGAGATGGGATTCGTCGTTTACTTCATATTGCCCTAAAACTTGCAAGTGTTAAAGGCGGAGTTCTTTTAATTGACGAATTAGAATCTACAATTCACACTGAAGCACTTCAAAGTTCATTTAACTGGTTGGTTAAATGGTGTAAAAAAATGGATGTTCAGCTATTTGCGACAACCCATAGTTTAGAATCAGTTGATGCTTTATTAGAGGTGACAGAATCTGCATCAGATTTAGTATTATATCGTTTAGAACCTAAAGAATCACAAACTTTAGTGATTAGACATGATTGGAATCGGTTAAAACGTTTAAGAGAAGAACAAGGTCAGGAGGTACGGTAGTGAGTCGATATGCTTTAATTGGGGTAGAGGGAAATCATGATCAAGCTTTTTTAGAAAAAATTTTGCGTAAGTTGTTAGGGTTTTCTAAATTAGAGAATGAACAGATTAATGAAGATTCATTTTGGCGAAAGTTTATCCCTACATATCCACCTAAATCCTTAAAACTATATATTAGGTTAGATATGCCAACAATTTTGTATAAAGATGATTTATTAGTTGGTATTTATGCAGGTGAAGGCAGTAAATTAATTCAAAACTTAGGTGATAAACTCTCTAATATTTCTGATTATTCTAGCTCGTTATCAGCTTTTGGTATTGTAGCCGATGCCGATAAAAATACACCTAATCAGGTTGTAACAACATATTATAATGGATTAAAAGAATATTTTCCAGATTTTCCAAATCAACTTAATGAAATTGGTTCTGTAACCGACAGTCAACCTAAATTGGGAATCTATATTTTACCGGATAATACCAATCAAGGTGTGCTTGATACTCTATTATGTGCTTGTGGAGAAGTTGCCTATCCTGAATATATGCAACGAGCTAAAGACTATATTAATCAATTTTCTGAAGCAGAAACTAAAAAACTAGGTTGGAAACCGTTTGATAGAGAAAAAGCTACAATTGCGACTGTGGTAAGTGTTTTTAAACCGGGTAAAACTAATACAGTTAGTATTTCTGATAATGCTTGGATAAGTTCTGAAACACAAAATCAGATCCCTGAACTTAGGAATTTAAGTAATTTTTTAGCCCAATTGTTAGATTTAAGATGAATTTGCAAGATCAAGTTTACCAGAGAAGTCTGATCTGTACATCAGATTTCAACGCCAACCTCTATCGTTTCTCAAACAATAGATATTTTCCTCAAATATAGAAAGATTTAGCCTTTCTGTGATCAATTAAAGTTACTACTTCTAATATTTCCTGAAGGAATAGAAGCAATTAATTGACGAGTATAAGCTTGTTTGGGATGACGATAAATTTCTTCGGCGGTTCCCATTTCTTCAATTTTTCCTTGATTCATGACAATCATGCGATCGCTCATAAATTTAACCACACTTAAATCATGGGAAATAAAAATATAAGTGAGATTAAATTCTGATTGTAGCTCTTTTAATAAGTTCAATACCTGCGCCTGTACCGAAACATCTAGGGCGGAAACAGATTCATCACAAATAATAAATTTTGGATTCAATGCTAAAGCTCTAGCAATACAAATCCGTTGGCGTTGTCCTCCTGAAAATTCATGGGGATAACGGCGCATTAAATCAGGGTTTAATCCGACTCTTTCTAATAAATAAGCCACGCGATCGCATTTTTCCTTAAAATTATTTCCCACTTGATGAATAATTAAAGGTTCCATTACCGCGTCCCCAATGCTGATTCTAGGATCAAGAGAACTAAAAGGATCTTGAAAGATAATCTGCATATTCCGTCTAAACCAACGCATTTTTTGATTAAATTGTTGTTGATTCAGATAATTTTTAAACCCACTCAATATAGAAGTTTCTAAATGGGGTGCAGTAATATCCTGACCTTCAAATAAAACTTGACCACTGAAGGGTTTAATCAGTTGTAAAATCGCTCTGGCTAAGGTACTTTTTCCACAGCCTGATTCTCCAACTAATCCCAGGGTTTCCCCTGGATAAACCTCAAAAGAAACATCATTAACCGCCATCAATAACCGTTTGGTTTGACCCAATATTCCGGGTATTTTAAAAGCAACTCTTAAATTTTTAACTGCCAAAATTGGATTATCCGAGGGCAAACTTGATAAAAAAGATTTAGAACTTAAGGAAATATTAGAAATATTATTATAAATTTTACTCAAATCTGCGGAGGTTTTTTCTCGAATTTCAACGTCTCCATTATCCAGGGTAATAATATCCATAAAATCAGCAACCGTTGGCAAGCGGTCAGCCGGAGCATCTAAGGTAGGACGACAAGCTAATAATCCTTTTGTATAGGGATTTTTGGGGGTTGTAAAAATTTGCTGAAGGGTTCCTGATTCTACTATTTTCCCTTGGAACATCACCGCTACTTGATCGGCAATTTGAGCGATAATTCCCAAATCGTGAGTAATAAAAATCATCGCCATTCCTCGGCGTTCTTGTAATTCTTGAAGTAAGTCTAATATCGTGGCTTGTACGGTGACATCTAAAGCGGTTGTGGGTTCATCTGCAATTAATAATATCGGGTTACAGGAAATTGCCATTGCAATCATCACCCGTTGTAATTGTCCCCCCGATAATTCATGGGGATATCGATCCAAAATTGCTCGTTTTTGAGCATTTACTTGTTGAATGACTTCTCGTTTTCGGGTGCGTTTATCTTGTAATTCCTGGGGAGAACGAGATATTGATTGATGATTCTGTTCTTCTAATGCTTGCTGCATTAATTCATCATCACTGGGGAGTAATTTTACTTCCTGTAATAATGATGCCGCTTTCCACATTGCCTGTTTAGGTGATATCTGTTCATGCTGCATAATTGCTTCTATCAATTGAAATCCAATGGTAAATACGGGGTTAAGAGAAGTCATTGGTTCCTGAAAAATCATGGAAATTTGACCGCCTCGATAGGTTTGTTTTTGAGTTGATGAAAGTTGTAATAAATTAACAGGTTGGAAATAGGGGTTATAGTCTTCAGATTCAGGAATTTGAAACCAAATTTCTCCTCGAACTTTTGCCGTTGTTGTTGGTAGTAACCCCATAATTGCCAAGGCTGTCACCGATTTTCCTGAACCGGACTCTCCAACAATTCCCAAGGTTTGCCCCCGTCCGACCTGAAACGAAATTCCATCAACGGCGGTGACCATTCGTTCATCGGTTTCAAACTCAACCCGCAGATTATTCACATTCAGGACAACATATTGCATGGAAGTTACCGGATCTACACATCTATATATAGCAAGTCTAAATGAATTTTATATGAAATGTTTAAATGTTTGCGATAAAACCCCTAATGACAGGCGAGATTAGATTCCCCTAAATCCCCGTTAAAAAGCCCTGGGCTGTGTCAAAGTCGAGTCAAAAAGAGTAAAGTCATGGCGATCGATACCTGATAAAATCAATTTTTGTTGTTGGTCTTAAGCCCCAAAATTTAGAGAGATTAAGACCAACAACGATTTCTAATTCTGTTAATTTGATGCTTTATTTGATGTCCTCGTCATCGAGTCCGGGTCTGGGTATAGATTTTAGATTGTGTTGATCTTTAATCGGAATAAAGAAGATTGTTAATAAACCGGGAATCACAGCTAATGCACTCAATAAAAAGTAGTTTTGATAGCCTAAATTTGCTTGAATATAGCCACTAAATACCCCTGGAATTAATACCCCCGCCGCCATAAATGCCGTTGTAATTGCATAATGGGAGGCTTTATATTCAGGACGGACGGTTTGCATTAAAAAGACCGTATAGGCAGCTACTCCTAAACCATAGGTAAACTGTTCAAGGGAATTAACAACATAAGCCCAAAAAATCTCCGGTTGAGTTTTGGCTAATAACCAATAAAAGATATTAGTAAAATTTTGTAAAATTGCCATCGGCCATATCCAAGTTTTTAACCCTTGTTTGGCGATTAAAAATCCTCCTAATAACCCTCCAAATAATAGGAAAATTACCCCAACTGTTCCCGATAAAATCCCAATTTCGGCGGTCGTAATACCTAACCCTCCTTTTGCTGCTGTATCCATTAAAAAAGGAGTAGCCATTTTGAAGGTTAACGCATCTCCTAAACGAAATAATAAAATAAATGCGATCACCCAACCAATTTTATATTGAGTAAAATAGGTTTTAAAGGAATTTAAAAAATTAGCAGAGTTTGATAGATTCTCTGTTTCTGAAAATACTGTTTTTGGGGAATAGGGCAAATAAATTTTCTGAAATTCGTAGATGAATAAAAAGATTAAACTCGCCAGAGAAAAAGCGATCGCCCATCCCCATTGTAACGGATGAATGGAAAAATTAGACCCTAATAGGGTAAGCTGAACCGGGTTATATAAAATTTCCCCCGTCGGACTTTTCCCAATACTATATTTTTGAGCAATATCTCCGGCTAAAAATACTAAACCTCCACCTCCGGCTAAAACTGCCATCCGATAAGCGGTATTTCTAACCCCGACATAAAACGCCTGTTGGTCTAAATTTAAAACCGTTAAATAAAAGCCATCAATTGCTATATCATGGGTAGCACTAATAAAAGCAATCAGGGCAAAAATTCCAATTGAAATCGGTATTGCTTGCGGAAATAGTACACCTAATGCTAAAATTAAAAATAGAATTGTACATAACACTTCCATTCTTAAAATCCATTGCCGTTTGGTGGAATAAATATCAATAATTGGCCCCCATAATCCTTTCATTACCCAAGGAAGGGATAAAAAACTGGTTAATCCAATTAATTCATTACTCGCCCCTAACCCTTTTAAAAAAACCACTGACATTGTATTGACAACGGTATAGGGAAATCCTTCAGCAAAATATAAAATTGAAATCCACCAACCCGGATGCAGTTTTCGATCTTTATTGTTCATGCTTAATCTCAATAAGAAAGACGGTAACTATAGCAATCCTCAATAGGTTGTAATATTTTATTGTAGGGGTGATGTCCCTCCAAACCCAGACATAAAGAGGGTTTGGAGACCCAACCCCTACAGGTTTTTAGCATAAATCATTGAGGATTGCTATATTTGTGATCATGGTTTAATCCTACAGGAATATCGGATCTCTGCCAAGGAATCAAATTACCCTGAATCTCAAGATTTAAGCTAGAACAAGAAGACTAATATCCTGAAAGGAATTCCCCCTCTATCCCTTGGGTCAGAAAATTAGTACACTGGGTTCAAGGATTATTATTAAAACGGAGTCAACTCTAAATGACAACTCAATCTAAAATTTCTCCTGCTTTTGAACCTTTTTTAGCCCATAGTCAACCCAACACCCGAAAAGATGCTATCGTTATTTATAGAGGTTTAGTTTCTCCAGGGTCAATGCCTCAAGCGGGAACGGCGGCATATTTTGAAACCCTAAAACAACACGAACAAACGAATCAATCGATTGCCAATAAAATTATTGATGATTATCAAAATGCCACTCGTCAATCCTTTTATGCAGAACCCGTTGGTCGGGGAAGTTTACCCATTTCCCAAATCGAAGTAACCCGTCAAAGTTTACCCATTTTAGCAGAACATCCTGACGTTGTTGCTATTCTTCCTAACCAAAAAATTCATTTAATTGAGCCCAAAGAAGTTGATTATTCTGACTTGCAAAAACAAGAATTAGAGGATAAAATAACTTGGGGATTAAAACGGTTAGAAATTCCTAAAGTTTGGGAAACAACCCAAGGACAAAATGTTACCGTTGCGGTGTTAGATTCCGGTGTACATGGAGATCATCCTGCCTTAAAAGGACGGGTGAAAGATTTTATTGTCATTGACCCGTTAGGACGTCGAATTACTGCTAGTCCCAGCTTTGATGGTGGACAACATGGAACCCACGTTTGCGGTACAATTGCAGGAGGAAAAACTGAGGATGGTCTATCTATTGGTGTCGCGCCTCAAGCGAATTTAATTGTTGCTGGGGTATTAGTGGGAGAAGCAACTTTATTAACTTTAATTGAAGGGATATCTTGGGCTGTTGAAAAAGGGGCAAAAATCATTAATATGTCCTTGGGATTGAGTTATTATGAACCCCTATTTCCCCAAGTTTTTGATATTTTAGTTAATCAATACGGAATTTTACCCGTTGTTGCTATTGGAAACGAAAATCACGGGAATACGAGTTCTCCAGGTAATGCTTATAATGCCTTTTCTGTTGGTGCTGTGGAACAAATTGATAAAGATAATGTGGGAATTACATTTTTTAGTAGTGGCGCCAGTTTAGTATTTCCGGCGGACTCCCCTAACGCCTGGGTGACAAAACCCGATATTTCTGCGCCCGGTGCTCAGGTTTATTCCTGTATTCCTCCGGTGAAAATGGATAACGGCGTTTTTCAATATACCTACATGGATGGGACATCAATGGCCACTCCCCACATCGCCGGAATTGCAGCGTTATTGATGTCAGCTTATCCCGAAGCACCGTTAAGTAAAATTATCGATGTTTTGAAGAAAACCGCCTATCATCCGGGGGGTGAAGAACAACGTCCTGATAACCGTTGGGGTTGGGGAATGGTGCGACCGTTAGAAGCGTTGAATGCGTTGAAATAGATGGGTTGACTGTTGACTGTCAAGATTTACAAGATTTAGAGGCTGTCATTCCCGCGCAGGCGGGAATTCAGCTTTTAAATGTGATGGCGACTGTTATAACAATATTTTCTCGTCAGCTTGAGATATTAAAATGGAAACATTAATATTAGGTAATCAATCAGGAGTACCCAATGGAAACAATTACGATTAAAGTTGACAATGAAATAGCCAAACTTTACCAAGAAGCTGATATTAATCAACACTGAAAGCCAAATTCTTTTAATGTCTGATAGCACTTTTAGCGAAATTTGTCAAACCTTGATACGTCCTAAATTTGATAAATATGTATCTTTTTCCGGTTCACAGTCCGACCCAACCGCATTGGACTCTCTCAGTGAGACTTGCGGTTGATTTTGCTTTTGGGTTTGTGTTGATGCTTCCCTAACTGCAAGATTAAATGCTAAAATTAAATCGCGGTTTGGTAATCAAATATTAAAGAACCATGCTACTAGAAGATTACTTTAATTTTTTGGCTGCGGATGATATTCGACTCAAAGGCACACGCATCGGTATTGAAACAATTTTATTTGACCACCTTTTTCGTGCCAAAACGCCAGAAGAAATTGCCCACACCTATCCTTCACTAACTTTAGAACAGGTGTATGCCACAATTTTATATTACTTGCATAACAAACCAGCAGTGGAGGCTTACATGACTGATTGGTTAGAATGGGGCGATAGAATGCGAGCAGAACAACAACGTAATCCTCGCCCAATTGTAGAGAAACTGCGACAATTGAAAGCACAAAAATTGGCAAACTCAACGGATCATGCTCAAGTATCTTATTGATGAAAATGTCGATCCAATTTATACCCATCAACTACGCCGTTTTCAATCAGATTTATTCGTGATAGCTGTTGGTGAGATCACGGCTCCACCTAAAGGAACTTTAGATCCTGAAATTTTATTTTGGTGTGAAAAACATCAATGTATTTTAGTAACGAATAACCGCAAGTCGATGCCAGTTCATCTAGCAGATCATATCGCTTTAAGTCATCATATCCCTGGGATTTTTATCCTGAGTCCAAAGTTAAGTATTGGTGAAAATATTGAGCAGTTGATTTTAATCGCCGAAGGGTCATTTGAGGATGAGTATCAAGATAGAATAGAATTTCTGCCTATTTTTTAATACCGGGCATCTTGCCATCTTATCTCCGTTTATGTTTAACTTCTTCTATTATATATTAAAATGGAAATATTCACGAGGAATAAATTCCCCAGCTTTCTACTTCCCCAGAAATGAATTCAGGGGCTTTGATCGCGTTTTCGGTAATAATGTGTGTGAGGTTGCTAAAATCTGTTTATGAGTCAAACCATTTTGCCTTATGATTCTAGTCTTAATCGTTTTCCGGTTTTGGGTTTACCTGTTCATCTAACTAATAATTATACTAATTGGTTATTAAAACGTTGGCAACAGGGGTTAGGAACTCATGTGATTACCCTGAATGCAGAAATGGCGATACAGGCGGAAAAAAATACGGAATTAGCAGAAATTATTCATTCAGCCGAGTTAGTAATTCCCGATGGTGCGGGTGTGGTGCTTTATTTACAATATAAGGGTAAAAAAATCAAGCGCTGTCCGGGAATTGAATTAGCAGAAACCTTGATAGAAAATATTGGTAAATTAGACAATTCTGAAGTTGTCTTTTTCTATGGCGGAAAACCGGGAATTGCTCAACAGGCGGCTGATAATATTCAACAAAAGTTTCCGGGTCTAGGTATTTCGAGTTATCATGGTTATTTGTCTGCTTCAGAAGAAGAAGATTTAAAAATAACTTTAAAAGACTTACAACCGCGATTAATATTAGTGGGTTTAGGAGTTCCTCGTCAGGAATATTGGATTAGAGAAAGTCGTCATCTTTGCCCGAATTCGATTTGGATAGGTGTGGGGGGAAGTTTTGATATTTGGTCAGGAATTAAACAACGGGCACCGGAATTTTTTTGTAAATATCATTTAGAATGGTTATATCGATTATATCAAGAACCTTGGCGCTGGCGGCGGATGTTAGCGTTACCGGAGTTTGCGATTAAAGTGTTATTAAAGGGAACAGGGATCACGGATTTAAGATGATTACCCAGATTAACACAGATTAAAATCCGTGAAATCCGTGAAATCCTCTTAAATCCGTGATATGCAATTGGAAGAAAGAGGGCTTGGAGACCAAACCCCTACGATAAAATATTATATCTATATTAGGAAAGAATAGCACCTTTAAGATTAGCAAATTGTAAATCAACCCCGGTTAAATTTGCTCCTCGTAAATTGGCTTTACTCAGGTTTGTTCCTCTTAAATTGGCATAGGATAAATTAGCGTTTTGTAAATTTGCTTGAATTAAGGTTGTCCCTCTTAAATTGGCCCCCGTTAAATCGGCTTGATAAAGATTAGCTTTATTAAGATTAGCAAATCTTAAATCTCCTTGAGTTAAATCGGCTTCACTCAAATTCGCTCCATATAAATAAGACCCATTAAAATGCACATTAATCAGTTTGGCATTATTTAATTCTGTGCGATAGAGGAAGGTTTCAATCAATTCTGCACTATTTAATATAGCTGTATTTAGATTGGCTTGACTTAAATTTGCTTGAAATAATACCGCTTCGCTGAGGTTTGCTCGTCGCAATTGAGCTAAACTTAAATCAGATTTTGTTAGGTTTGCCGAGCTTAAATCCGTTGCAATTAAATTGCTTTGACTTAAATCCGCATCTTGTAAATTAATTCCGCTTAAATCAGACCCTATCAAGTTTACTTCACTTAAATTTGCTCCCAATAAATTCGCGTTATTGAGATGGGTTCCCTGTAAATCTGCTCGAAATAAATTAGCTTCAATTAGTTGAATTTTATCTAAATCTGATCCTCTTAATTGAGCAAATTTAAGATCGATTCCCGGCAAATTCATTCCCTTTAAATTAGCCTCGGATAAATCCGGCTCAATCTCAGGATGATTTAACCGCCAAACCTGCCAGCGTTGAGTTCCCCACTGTAATAAAGCTAAATGTTCTGGATTTGCCATATTTTTTATCCTGTTTATTCGGGATTAAAACTACCTCCATAAGCTCGTCCCGATACATTTTCAATGGCTTCTAAAGCGGCTTTTGATCCAGCCATAATATCCCGTTCTTCTCCCCCTAAATACAACCGTCCAAAACTTCCTACAGCCGTCACTTGTAGAATATTAATTAACGAGGCTTTTTCTGCTTCATTAGCTGCTAAAGCCGCATAAGCGGCGGGTTGAACTTCCAAAATATATAAACTTTGACCCCCTAAAATTAACTGACCTCGACGGTTACGATTAATGAGTTGAGCTTGATGGGGGTCAAGGTTACGAATAATTTGACTGGTCATAATTTGAGGTTTGAGGCGATCGCTTTCCCGTAATCCTAAAAAGTCCAAAATTGCACGTCCGGCGGTCATCGTATCCCCTTGACGGCTAGAATGTATTTCCAAAAGGCCATAAAGTCGTTCAATAAACAACACCCCCGGACGCACAGAGGTTGCTTTCAAGGCCACATCCGTAATCCGGTTAATTTCAATTCCAGGTGATACTTCAATCCACAGGGAAGAATCCCCAGGTAAGGGTAAAAACCCCAGTGATACCGTGCCAATATAGGCTGCGTGTTGCCTTTGAAGGTTATCTAAATAAACGTAGCTGCGTAATTCTATACCCATTTTCAGTAATCAGTAATCAGTAATCAGTAATCAGTTATCAGTTAATAGGGAATGGGCAATAGGCAGTCTTGCAATGGGGAATAGGCAACAGTCAACAGTCAACAGTCAACAGTTAACAAACTATGAGTATTGTGGCATTATTTGGGGCGATCGAAACGGGATTACTCTATGCCTTAATTGGTTTAGGGGTGTATTTGTCCTTTCGAGTCTTAGAATTTCCCGATTTAACCGTTGATGGCAGTTTTCCCTTGGGGGGGTGCGGTGGCGGCCACTTTAATCCTTCAGGGGGTAAATCCGGCGATCGCAACCTTCATCGCCTGTCTAGCGGGTGCGTTAGCGGGGTTAGTCACCGCTTGGTTAAATGTTCAGCTAAAAATTCTGCATTTATTAGCCAGTATTTTAACGATGATTTCCCTCTATTCAATTAATTTAAGAATTATGGGAAAACCGAATGAATCTGGCTTTATTAGGACAACCCACCATTTTAACCCCGTTACAACCTCTGTTTAACTCAATGCCTCAATGGGTTGTGATTCCGATAATTTTATTGGGAATGGCAATTAGTAATGGTTTAGTAGCCTTGGGAGGGGCATTATTTGCTCAAATTTATGGAAATGCAGATTTTTTAGGATTTCAAGCCCAAGATTTCAATTTAGTTACCGCAATATTAGCAGTCGTTTAGGAACCTTTTTAAAACGTTAATCTGATCCCATCTAACCGTAGGATGGGCTCTGCCCATCACCATTCTATCAGTCGTTTTTTATCAATTAAGATGTCCCATTGATTCGGGACAAATGATTCCAGGTGAGTGATTGAATCACCTCAAAGGTTTCCGTAATGCTACAATCACTCTAACAGGTGAGGGTAAAAAACCTGTCTAAACACCCGAATAACCGAACAGGTTAACGCTATACTTTCACTCAGCACATCCCCTTGTGTTTAGACCGGGACTTTCAATTTCATGAATTCAGAAGAAACTCAAATCCGAGATCAAAACGACCCCCCAAAAGGCGATGCTTCTTCCTTCACAGAACCGTCTGTTCCCTCTGAGCCAGAAATTGGGGGGAACCCTAGCAATATAAATCGTTCACCCATCGCTGACCCTTGGGAGTCTAACGAATTGCAAACTCCCGAACCTGTATCCACGCCCTCAACGACACCCACCTTGTCTGAACGCATGGTATCCGAACCTATAGAAGAAGTAACCACTCAGTTAGGTCAACGGGTGAGCGCGTTACAGCGTCAAGAACAAGAACTGCAACAAAAAATTGCTCAATTGCAGGCGACTAACGCCAAAATTCAGCAAGAACAATTGGCCTTAACTCAGTCGATGGGGAAATTAATCTCGTCGGCGTTAGATCAGTTAGAACAACGGAAGCAAACCTTACAAATTGAAGTCGAAAAACTGGAACGTCGCCGCGATCGCATTCAAAAAGAAATGCGAACCTCCTTCGCCGGAGTCTCCCAAGAACTGGCCATCCGGGTGCAAGGATTTAAAGATTATTTAGTCGGGAGTTTACAAGATTTAGTCGCCACGACTGAACAATTGGAACTTTTACCCGAAACCCCTCCCCCAACACCGATAGGAGAGGTTTCTCCACCCCCCCAACCCGTTAGAGGAGACAGGGGAGACAGGGGAGACAGGGGAGACAGTGGGGACAACTCCCAAACCGCCCCGATCCCACAATTTTCAGAACAGGGATTTCAGGAACAAACCAAGAGAATTCGCCAACTCCTCGATCAATACCGCAGTTCTCCCGATTATTATGGCGCTCCTTGGCAATTGCGCCGTACCTTTGAACCCATCCACGCTAAACGGGTTTCCAACTGGTTCTTTACCCAAGGAGGACGGGGTGCGTTACGGACAATGGGGAGTCGCTTACAAAATATTTTGATTGCTTCTGCTACTGTTTCCGTTCTCAGAAATCTCTATGGAAACCGTTTAAGAACCTTGGTTTTAGCCAATACTCCTGAACGTTTGGGAGAATGGCGACGGGGACTACAAGATTGTTTAGGGATTGATCGCCGGGATTTTGGCCCAGAACAGGGGATTGTGTTATTTGAAGAGGCGGAAGTCTTATCTCAAAAAGCTGAACGTCTGGTCAAAGAGGGACGATTACCGTTCATTATTATTGATGATATGGAAGACAAAATTAGTCTATCTTTACTACAATTTCCCCTGTGGTTAGCCTTTGCTCCCGATCCCCAAACCCAACAACAACAACCGATTGAACGGTTTTAAAACGGGGTGTTGACGGTTGACGGTTGACGGTTGACTGTTAACCGATTTTATTAACATTAAATAATGGTCTTTAAACATGATTGAATGGTTATTAATTAATACAGGATTATTAGTAATAGCTTATTTCCTCGGTTCTATTCCAACGGGATATGCTATTGGACGTTGGTTTTATGGGATTGATATTCTTGCCGAGGGTTCCGGTTCTACAGGTGCCACGAATATCCTCAGAACCTTGGGCAAATTCCCAGCATTGCTGGTTTTACTAATTGATATTTTAAAAGGAACATTAGCAGTTGTTCTGGTTTTTTGGGTCTATTCTCTCTCCTTAACCTCTGAACTCGCTGCAACAGCCGGAATTCAACATCCTGAGATCTTGCAATATTGGATAGCGATTTTGGCGGGATTAATTGTTATTATTGGTCATACAAAATCGATTTGGATCGGTTGGAAAGGGGGGAAATCCGTTGCTTCTAGTCTGGGGATTTTATTTGCATTAGATTGGAAATTAGCCTTAGCCACGTTAGGAATTTTTGCTCTAGTTTTAGCCATTTCTCGGATTGTTTCTTTAAGTTCGATAGCCGGAGCAATTGGAATTGCGGTTTTAATGATTATGACAGGAGAACCCTTACCTTATCAAATTTTTGCGATCGCAGGCGGAATTTATGTCATCTGGCGACACCGCAGTAATATTGAGCGGATTCTCAAAGGAACAGAACCCAAAGTGGGCGAAAAATTAACCCCCCAAGTTCAATAATTAACTCAACCTGAAAATTATTCGTTAAGATAAAGTCAACAACTTTTTGATCACGGATCAATAAATTCTGCCTTTCGATAGAGAACTTATTCCTGTTAATACAGGGATTAGGTGCGAATCCAGATTATCGAAGATTTGGGTTTAAAACCCCGTCGTTCTACGACGGCTTTTATTAAGTTGTCTATTAACGCCTGATTGTGGTATCATTTTTCGTAAGAAGGTGAACAAAAAACAATGAAACTAAGGTATCGTTACAGAATCTACCCCACAAACCAACAAAAGACGCTAATGTCTCAATTGTTTGGGTGTTGTCGCGTGGTTTTTAACGATGCCTTAGCTCATTGCAACCAAGAATATCAAAACGGAAACAAAAAGCCTTCTAGCAGCGAACTCTCTAAAAGACTTACAGAACTCAAGAAAACAGAGGAAAAGCAATGGTTGACAGAGGTTTCCTCTATTCCCTTGCAGCAATCTTTAAGAGATTTAGAGCAAGCATATTCAAACTTTTTCAAATCCTGTAAAGGGCAAAGAAAAGGCAAGAAAGTCAAACCGCCTAGATTTAAGAAACGTAAGTCTAAACAGTCTGCTAAATTCACCGATAATGGTTTTAAAATCTATCCTAATTCTAATTACATTTACCTAGCTAAAATAGGTGATATCAAAGTAATTTGGAGTAGAGAATTACCTGCCGTTCCTTCCAGTGCTACCCTGATTAAAGATAGTGCTGATCGATATTTTGTTAGCTTTGTAGTTGAATTTAATCCTCAACAATTACCAAAAAACGGACAAAGTGTTGGAATTGACTTAGGGATAACTGATTTTGCTACATTAAGCAATGGTGAAAAAGTTAAATCTCCCAAACCTTTAAAGAAACAATTAAAGCGTTTAAGGAGATTGCAACGTAACTTGTCGAGAAAACAAAAAGGTGGTAAAAGAAGGGAAGTTGCTAGAAAGAAATTAGCCCAACTTCACGCTAAGATTTCTGATACCAGAAATGATTTTCTTCACAAACTGTCAACTAAGATTATTCGTGAAAACCAAACAATAGTCTTGGAAGACTTGAATGTTTCAGGGATGATTAAGAACCGAAAGTTGTCTCGCGCTATTTCTGATTTAGGTTGGCGTAGTTTTAGAACTATGTTAGAAGCTAAGTCAGTCATGTACGGACGTGATTTTCGAGTGATTGATAGATGGACTCCAACTTCTCAAACTTGCTCTTACTGTGGTTTTAAAGGTGGCAAAAAAGAGCTAAATGTTAGAGAGTGGATTTGTTTAAACTGTGGGATTTCTCATGATCGAGATATTAACGCCGCAGTAAATATTTTAGCTTGCACTGAGCTAAGTCGAAGTGTCGCCGGAGGACTTTCGGAGACTCTAAACGGACGTGGAGAGAAGGTCAGACTTTCTAAGGAAAGCGCATCTCGAAGAAGCGTCAACCCACCAGAATTTCGGCAGTTGTCAATTTTTGATCTGCTGAAATAGATGGAATCCCCGTCCGTTCGTGGCAGGGCGGATGTCAAGGAACCAGGGAGTATCACAATGGCATCTCTATCTCGTCTATTTGGATCAAATCAAAACGCACCTAAACTATCCCTGCGGGTTGTTTTTGTCGTTCCTTTTCTACTCCAAATTTTTGCATCAGTCGGATTAACTGGATGGTTATCGTTTCGCAATGGTTCCATCGCTGTTAATGATTTAGCAACCCAATTAAGAATTGAATTAAGTAACCGCATTCAACAGGAACTTCACACCTATTTAGAAACTCCCCATATTGTTAATCAAATTAATGTTGATACCTTAAAAATGGGATTAATTAATCTGAATAATACTTCCCAGATGGAACGGTATCTCTGGAATCAGTTACAACAATTTCAAACCGCGAGTTATATTGGTGTTGGATTGCAAAATGGCTATTATATTGGGGCAAATCGCAACGATGATGGCACCATCGAATTTGATATTATTGATCAAAGAACATCAGGAAAATTTCAAAAATGGTTAACGAATAATCAAGGCGATCGCAGTCAATTATTGAGTGTTCGAGAGAATTACAATCCTAGAGTTCGTCCTTGGTATAAAGCGGGGGTGAAAGCCGGAAAACCCGTTTGGAGTGAAATTTATGCTTATTTTGGTTCCAGAGTCCTTGTGATTTCTGCCAACCAACCCATTTACAATCAAAAAAAACAGCTATTAGGGGTGGCGAGTACCGATTTAACCTTAGAACGGATTAGTCAATTTCTCAATGGTTTAAAAATTGGCAAAACCGGACAAACTTTTGTCATGGAAAAAAACGGCTATTTAGTCGCTACATCCACCTTAGAAGAAACGTTTATTGTGCATAAGAAAGAGAAAGAAACGGAACGCATCAAAGGTGTTGAAAGTAGTGATCCTTTAACTCAAGCCACCTCTCGTTATTTAGTGGAACATTTTGGCAATTTAGATCAGATTCAACAGTCAACTCAACTCACCTTTGAGATGAATGGTAAACAACAATATTTACAAGTAACTCCTTTGTCTGATCAACGGGGAATTAATTGGTTAATTATAGTTGTGGTTCCTGAATCTGATTTTATGGCAGAAATTCATGCTAATACTCAGACTACCATTTTATTATGTTTAGTGGCGTTATTTGTAGCAACATTATGTGGAATTTATACAGCCCGTTGGATTAGTACCCCGATTTTACGCCTCAGTCAAGCCAGTCAAGCGATCGCCAGTGGAGAATTAGATCAAACCATTCCCGTAGAATCAATTCAAGAATTAGGGATTTTAGCTAAATCTTTTAATACAATGACGCAACAGTTAAAAGCCTCTTTTAATGAGTTAGAAAAAACCAATGCCGAACTCGAAAAACGGGTGGAAGAACGCACGGCGGATTTAAGGTTAGAAAAAGAGCGTTCAGAACAATTATTATTAAATATTTTACCCGAAGCCATTGCTGAACAACTCAAACATAATAAAAAAGCGATCGCTTCTGCCATTGAAGAAGTTACTATATTATTTGCTGATATTGTCGGATTTACGCCGCTTTCTTCTAAAGTTCCTCCCATAGAATTAGTCGGTGTTCTGAATGAAATGTTCTCCATTTTTGATAATTTAGCTGAACAGAATGGATTAGAAAAAATTAAAACCATTGGGGATGCTTATATGGTCGTCGGAGGTTTACCGTTACCCAAACCCAATCATGCCGAAGCGATCGCCGATATGGCGTTAGGAATGCAAGCAGCCATGTCTCATTTTCAATCCCCTTTAGAAAGATTTAATATCGGATCTCAATTTCAAATTAGAATTGGCATTAATACGGGTTCTGTGGTGGCGGGTGTGATTGGAATTAAAAAGTTTATTTATGATTTATGGGGAGATGCAGTTAATATTGCTTCTCGTATGGAATCTTCCGGTGAACCCGGACGCATTCAAGTCACAGAAGCAACTTATGAGCGAATTAAAGATCAATATAATTTTGAAAAACGAGGTAAAATTTCAATTAAAGGGAAAGGAGAAATGACGACCTATTGGTTAGTAGGAAAAAAATAAATGGTTCTTCCCTACTTACTGCGCCAAACTATAGCAATCCGTGTAGGGGTTGTAATATTTTATTGTAGGGGTGATGTCTCCAAACCCAGGTGCAAATAGGGTTGGGAGACCCAGCCCCTACAGTATTGAATCACAAATCATTTAGGATTGCTATATGTAAACATAGAGTTTTGGAAAAAACCTCTAAAATGATCAGTAAAGAACTAGGAGGTAAATGCGATGCTCCGATTGATGGAGTTGCATCGACAACGAAAAACAATCGCTGCATCTCGACCTAAATCCCTTCAGAGGTTGTGGCGTCAGTGGCGGAAGTATTTTTATCGTCGTTTTATCCACCGCCAAGGTAAACCAGAATATTTAGCCAGAGGTTTAGCTGTCGGGGTGTTTACAGGCTGGTTTCCGTTGTTTGGTCTGCAAATTATTTTAGGGGTTGCTTTAGCGACGCTACTCCGGGGACATAAATTATTGGCCGCAGTTGGAACTTGGATTAGCAACCCGATCACAGCTATTCCAATTTATTGGTTTAATTTTCGTATTGGTCAATGGTTGTTGGGTTTTCCCACACTTTCATTAGAAGAAGAACAGTCATTATCCTTTGATAATTTTCTCAGTTTAGGCACGGATTTGATGATCGCTTTATTTGTCGGATCATTTACTGTTGGAATCCTTTGTGCAATGATCAGTTATTGGGGGAGTTTATGGTTAATTCATCGTTGGCAAGCTGGAAAATTAAATATTCTCTAATCTTTTGAGAAAAAAATTATTGTTGTATATATATGGAACTCAATACTTTACCCTCCTACATCCCAACACTGGATCAACTTTTGGATCGTTCACCTCTGATCGTCACCCCGGAGATGTCTGTGTTAGAGGTGCTGAAGCAGATGAATGATCACCCCCACCATCCGGTGGGCTATGTGGTGGTGCAACGGCGGGAGCAGTTAGTGGGGATTTTCACCGAACGAGATCTGGTCAACTTGATCAGTTCTGGCGAAACCCTGGAGAAAAAGCAGATTCAAGATGTGATGACAAGCCAGGTCGTAACCTTAAAACAACAGGAATATCGAGATATATATACCACTATTTCCTTGTTGCGGGAACAAAAGATTCGCCATTTACCTGTTGTGGATGACGAAGGACAATTGCAGGGCGTGATTACCGAGGAAACCCTGCGTCAGAATCAGATTATTGAAGAACGGGTACAACAACGCCTGCTAGAATTACGACCCATTGCCCCCAGCCAACACCCAACACCGGAAACCGGAAACCCGATAGAACAACAACACACAGAAGCAGAATTACAAAAAGCCCACCAACAGTTAACGTTTCATGTCGAAAATTCTCCTTTGGCTGTGATTGAGTGGGATGAACAATTCCGAGTCAAACGATGGTCGCCCCAAGCCGAAAAAATCTTTGGTTGGAAGGCTGAAGAACTACTAAATCTTCACTGGAATCAGTGGCAATTCGTACATCCAGAGGATTTAGAACAGGTAAATGCGATCGCGTCGCGGTTGCTTAACGGTCAGGAAAGCCGGAATACCTGTTGCAACCGGAACTATACAAAACAGGGAGTCTTGGTCTATTGTGAATGGTATAATTCTGTTTTAAATGATAAAGATGGGCAAGTTGTCTCTCTCTTGTCTCTGATACAGGATGTTACTATTCGTCAAACAGCCCAACAGGAACTGAAGCGTCGCGCCCGACAACAACAGGTAATTGCAGAATTAGGTCAATATGCCCTCTCCCAAACTAACTTAGATGCGCTGTTGCAACAGGTTGTTACCCTGATTGGACAGACATTAGGGATCAAATATGTTCAAATTTGGGAATTACTCCCCAACGAAGCCACATTTTTGTTAACGGCGGGATTAGGTTGGCGTTCTGGTTCAGTGGGGCGAGTCACCGTTGGCAATGGCTGCCAATCCCAACCGGGTTATACATTATTCCGACAAGAACCTGTCATTGTTGAAGATTTACGAGTCGAAACCCGCTTTAGTGGTTGTGCCTTTTTTTATAATCATAATATTGTCAGTGGTGTTACCGTTTTAATTGCTGGAAAAGAAAAGCCTTTTGGGGTGTTAGGAATTCATTCTGAACATGAACGAACCTTTAGCCCCGATGAAATTAATTTTTTACAAGCGAGTGCGAATATTATTGCTTCTGGTGTAGAACGACAACAGGCTGAAGATGAATTAAACCGATTTTTTAATCTGTCCTTAGATATCTTTTGTATTGCCAGTACCCAAGGATATTTTAAACGAGTTAATCCGCGAATGGTGAGTCTATTAGGATACAATGAAAATGAACTTTTAGAACAATCTTTCTTAACGTTAATTCATCCCGATGATTTGGATTCTACCCGGCTGGAATTAGAAAATTTATCGTTAGGAATTCCCAGCCACAATTTTGAAAATCGCTATCAATGTAAAAATGGTTCCTATCGGTGGTTATCGTGGACAGCAATGCCCTTTGATGAAACCCAATATTATGCAGTGGCGAGGAATGTAACTGAAAACAAACAGACAGAAGCCGCATTGCGTAAGAGTGAAAAACGCTATGCAACTCTAGCAGAAGTTTCTCCTGTGGGGATTTTTCACTGCGATATTGAGGGTAATTGTTTGTATATCAATCAACGTTGGTGTGAAATTGCAGGACTGACCCCGGAAGAAGCATTAGGAAAGGGTTGGGCGCAGGCGATTCATCCTGAAGATCAACAAAGTGTGGCGGAAGAATGGCATCGGCTACAGAGACCCCATGTAGAGACGCCCCATGGCGCGTCTCCACAAAAAATTCAGTTTTGTTCTGAATATCGGTTTCAGCGCCAAGATGGTCAAATTACCTGGGTTTTTGGTCAAGCCGTTGGGGAATTGAATGATCAAGGTGAAATCATTGGTTATGTGGGAACGATTACGGATATTAGTGCTCAAAAACAAGCCGAAGCTGAGTTAAAAACCCTCAATGAAGAGTTAGAAGTTCGAGTCGCTGACCGGACAACGGAACTGAGTTTCATGAATGAAAAACTGCACCGCCAAGTTATAGAATTACAGAAAATTGAATCTCAACTAGAATATAAAGCCTATCAACAAGCGATTATTGCCGAATTAGGTCAAAAAGCTTTATCAGAAACCAATTTAACCGCCCTAATTAATGAAATTGTATTTCAGGTATCCCAAGATTTAAACGTTGAATATTGCAAAGTTTTAGAATATAATTTGGAGAACGGTTTTCTCACCTTATCAGTTTGGGATGAACCTTCTCAAAATTATATCCTCCTGAGTCATGAACCCCTGTTTTTAAGACCCTTAATGAACAGTCAAGTTTCCAGCACTCAGGACAATTTAAAATCTAATTTCTCCCCCAGTAGCTGCAAATTTGGGCAGAATTTAGAGCTAACAGAGCTTCATTATGGCAACTTTAATTTTTTAAATCAAGGAATTTATATTCCAATTTTGGGACAAAATTATCATCATTTAGGACAGGTAGAAATTTATGGCAAAAAAATGCAACTGTTTAGCGAAGATGATGTAAATTATTTGCAAAGTGTGGCGAATATTCTGGCAACGGCAATTGAACGAAAACAAGCCGAAGAAGTGATCCGCAAGAGTGAACAGCTTTATCGTTTAATGGCTGATCATTCAACGGACTTAATTAGCCGACATACGCCTCTAGGCGTTTATCTTTATGCTTCTCCAGCCTCCCGTTCATTGTTAGGTTATGAACCAGAGGAGTTAGTGGGACGTTCGGCTTATGAATTGTTCCATCCTGAAGATTTAGCTAAAATTAATCCTCCTGATCAAACTATTGTTAAAACGGCTGATATTAACACGATTGTTTATCGAATTTTGAATAAAAATCAAGAATATGTGTGGTTTGAAACGACTCAAAAAATGGTGCGAGATGCCACGGGAAACATTCAAGAAATTGTTGCTATCTCCCGCGATATTACAGAACGTAAACGGGTGGAAGAACAATTACGACTCAGTGAACGGGCGATCGCCTATAGTAGTAATGGCATTGTCATTGCTGATGCTCGACAACCGGATTATCCGATTGTTTTTGTCAACCCGGCTTTTGAAAAAGTGACTGGATATTCTGCCGAAGAAGCCATTGGCAAAAATAGCCGTTTTCTTCAAGGTGAGGATCATCAACAAGCGGAACTAAAACAAATTAAAAAAGCTTTAAAACAAAATAAAAACTGCAATGTTGTCTTAAGAAATTATCGCAAAGATGGCACTTTGTTCTGGAATAAATTAAATATTTCTCAAATTTACGATGAGGCGGGAAATCTCACCCATTATTTAGAAATTCAAAATGATATTACTGAAAGTAAATTAGCCGAGGAACGTTTAGGTCAGCAAGTCATCCGAGAACGATTAATTGCCACGATTACCCAACGAATTCGAGAATCTTTGGATCTCAAATCTATTTTATCAACAATGGTGACGGAAGTTAAACAATTTTTGAAAGCTGATCGAGTATTAGTGTATCGAATTTATTCCGATCACACCGGGAGTGTTATTGCTGAAGCCGTTAATCCTGAGTGGTGTTCCCTTTTAGAACAAACTTTTTCTGAAGAAATCTTTCCCTCAGAATGTCATCACCTCTATATTCAAGGCAAAATTGCCTCGATTGCTAATATTAATGATCAGAAACTTTTACCTTGTTTAGTTGAATTTTTAACTCAATTTCAAGTTCAAGCCAAAGTCGCAGTTCCTATTATTGAAAATGAAACCTTATGGGGTTTATTAATTGCCCATCAATGCAGTCAACCTCGACAATGGGAAGAATGGGAAATTTCCCTACTGGAACAAATTACCAGTCAACTCGCCATTGCGATTCAACAATCTGAACTTTATGAACAATTACAAACAGAATTAAAAGAAAGATCTCTAGCTCAACAAGCTTTATTAGTGAGTCAAGAACGATTAAAATATTTACTGTCTTCTAGCCCAGGAATTATTTACGATGCTCAACCCGGAGGCGACTATCAATTCACTTTTATTAGTGATAATATTAAAACTCTATTAGGATACAATGTTTCAGAATTTACTCAACCGGGATTTTGGTTAAATCATATTCATCCAGAGGATATCGGCAGAATTACAAATCAAGAATTATCTCCTTTATTTGAGCAAGGATACTGTAGTTATGAATATCGTTTTCAACATCAAGATGGAACTTACCATTGGATTTATGATCAAGCAAAATTAATTCGAGATTCCCAAAGAAATCCTTTAGAAGTGGTTGGATATTGGATTGATATTAGCGATCGCAAACAAGCAGAAGAACGTCTCAAAGCCACCAATGAACAATTACAAGCTGTATTAGATGCTGTTCCAGGGTTTGTGTCTTGGATTAGTTCGGATTTACATTATTTAGGAGTTAACCGACATCTAGCCAATACTTATAATTTAAAAACAGAAGACTTTGTAGGTCAAGAAATTGGATTTCTTCAGGGGAGTCATGAATTTGCCGAATTTATGGAACAATTCATGCGTGAACCCGATCTCAAAACCAGTGAAGTTACCCTAGAAGCGAAAATTCAAGATATAACTCGCTATTATTTATTAGTTGCTCAAAAATATAATCAAGATCAAGCTGCAATTTTTATTGGTATTGATATTACAGAACGAAAAAGAATTGAAGAGCAGTTGTGGGCGACAACTTATCGATTAAGTACATTGATTGAGAATTTACAGTTAGGGGTTTTAGTCCAGAATGAATTTCACAAAATTGTATTAATTAATCAAGCCTTTTGTGATTTATTTAATATCCAACAATCTCCCGATAAACTCATAGATATGGATGGATCAACATTTGCCTTTGAATATCAAGATATATTTACTGATCCCACACAATTTATTATTAGAAATCAAGAGGTGATGCGAAGAAAGAGAGTTGTCGCTAATGAAGAACTCTCTTTGGTAGATGGCCGGACTTTTGAACGAGATTACGTTCCGATTATGATTCAAGGAACCTCCCAAGGGCATTTGTGGATGTATCGAGATATTACTGAACGTAAAAAGGGAGAAGATACTCTCGTGACATCGTTACGAGAAAAAGAAGTTTTACTCAAAGAAATTCACCACCGCGTCAAAAATAATTTGCTAGTGGTTTCTAATCTTTTGGAGTTTCAGTCTGATTATGTTCAGGAACCCGGATTAATTAAGGTTTTGGAAGATAGCCGAAATCGGATCTATTCAATGGCTTTGATTCATGAAAAACTCTATCGTTCAACGAATTTGGAAAAAATTAATTTTGGAGATTATTTAGAAGATTTAATTGATAATTTATTTGAATCTTATAATATCCAAGATGGTCGAGTTCAGTTTGAATTGGATATTGAACCCGTCGGCTTAAATATTGAAACGGCTCAACCCTGCGGTTTAATTGTGAATGAATTGGTGTCTAATACCTTAAAACACGCCTTTCCTAATCCTAGAGAGGGGATTGTTTATCTGGGACTTCACCAAGACGAGGAAGATAAAATTATTGTCACCGTTCGAGATAACGGCATCGGTTTTCCCGAAGGAGTAGACTTTAGAAATGTTGAATCCTTGGGAATGGAATTAGTCTGCACTCTCACTGAACAACTAGAAGGAACCATCACCCTAGACCGAGAAAATGGAACTGTATTTACCGTTAGCTTTTCAGAACTTCAATATCGACATCGGTTGTAAGAGGAGCCGGGGGAGCCGGGGGAGAAGAGGAGAAGAGGAGCAGGGGGAGCAGGGGGAGAAGAGGAGCAGGGGGAGAAGGAGGAGCAGGGGGAGAAGGAGGAGCAGGGGAGAGTCAGTAGAGACGTGCTATGGCGCTTCTGCACAAGCCAATAGTCAACAGTCAACAGTCAACAGTCAACCATCAGATGTTAATATAGTTATTAGAATTGACTCTTGTACAGCAGTAAAAAATCCAGGTAACTTTTTGACCTTTTCAATAGGAAAATGAGGGAAAAATGGAAGAAATTAAGATTTTAATTGTGGAAGATGAATTACTAATTGCTAAAGGATTAGCTAGAAAGTTAGAAAAACTGGAGTATCTTGTCGTTGGGATTGCATCTTCTAGTGAGGCGGCATTACAAAAAGTTGAAGAAACTCAACCGGATTTAATCTTAATGGATATTGTAATTAAGGGAGATTTAGATGGAATTGAAACGGCAAAACGGATTCAAGAGAAATTTAATATCCCCGTTATTTATGTTACTGCTTATGCTGATGATGAAACCCTAGAACGAGCCGAAGAAACTGAATCCTATGGATATATTCTTAAACCCTTTAAAGAGCGAGAAGTTCATGCCGCCATTAAAATTGCCTTAAAAAAACATCAAGCCACATTACAAATGCAGAAATCTTTGAAAGCCGCGCAAGCAGTTACCGATGAAAAATCGCGGTTTTTGTCCATTGCTTCCCATGATTTAAAAACTCCCTTAACAGCCATTCAAATGTCTGCCGGAATGTTAAAAGATTATGGTCAAAAATGGACAGAAGATAAAAAGCAAAAACATTTAGATCGGATTCAAAATTCGGTTGAAAATATGAACAATCTTTTAGAAGAGTTGTTAATCTTAAGTCGGGCTGAATCTGGGAAACTAATCTTTAGCCCTGAACCGACTCAAATTGTCGAATTTTGTCAATCAATTGTCGAAGAAATCAAATCTATTGCTAATCTGGCACATCGGGTAGTATTCATGAGTTCTCAAGAAGTTATTGATGGAAATTTAGATCAACATTTACTGCGCCATATTTTGATGAATTTGTTATCTAATGCGATCAAATATTCACCAGAAGGGGGTACAGTCAGCTTAAAAATTCACCAAGAGGGTCAATTTGTCTGGTTTGAAGTGGCAGATGAAGGAATCGGTTTACCCAAGGATTATCAAGATAAACTATTTCAACAATTTGAACGTGCTTCTAACGTGGGAAATATTAAAGGTACGGGGTTAGGATTATCGATTGTGAAACAAGCGGTTGATTTACACCAAGGTAAAATTACAGTCCAGAGTGAAGTTGGAAAGGGAACAATATTTACAGTCACTTTGCCTTTGTAGACCCTGGTTTTTTTAACGACGACGCAATACCTCTAAAAGCGTTTTTAGGGTATTTGGAATAGGGGCGATCGCTTCAATTGTTTCTCCCGAAATCGGATGATTTAAGGTTAATTTCCAAGCATGAAGCGCTTGTCCCGGTAAATTCACACCAATCGCTTTTCCTCGACTATATTCGGGATCACCAACAATCGGATTTCCCATAAAAGCACTATGCACGCGAATTTGGTGAGTGCGTCCCGTTTCTAAGGTAAATAACATTAACGTATAGTTCCCTATCCGTTCTTGAATTTGCCAATAAGTAATCGCTTCCCGTCCGCCTTTTTCCATCGGAATAATTGCCATTTTTTTGCGATCAATTGGATGACGACCGATGGGTTGATTAATCGTTCCTGATTCGGTTTTAGGAACCCCATAAACCACACCTAAATATTGACGACGGGCGGTTTTAGATTGAATTTGTGCTTGTAAACTTTGCAAAGCAAAATCAGTTTTAGCCACCACAATTGCCCCTGTGGTATCCTTATCTAAACGGTGCACAATTCCTGGTCTTTGTACCCCGCCAATTCCTGCTAAGTGATCACAATGGGCTAATAACGCATTCACTAAGGTATCATTCTGATGTCCGGGTGCGGGATGAACCACTAAACCCGCAGGTTTATTGAGGATTAAAAGACAATCATCTTCATATAAAATATCCAGGGGAATATCTACCGCTTCCAGTTCTAAAGGTTGCGGTGGAGGGAGAATAATTTCTAAGCGATCGCCCCCGTGTACAGACACTTTTTTCGCAGTACAAACCTGTTGATTTACTTTTACCCATCCCTGACTAATTAAGGTTTGAATCCGAGAGCGAGATAAATCAGGAATCTGTTGAGATAACCACAGATCTAAGCGTCGATTTTGTTTATCTTGGGGCAAATTTTCGGGAGCTACTGTTAACTCAATTAAAGTCGAATCATTCATCATTTTGCGGGGGTTGTTGTTCCAGGGTGATATCCAAGGTGTCTAAGGTTATACCCAGGCTTTGGTCTAAATTCGTTAACGCATTCAGATACTCTATTTTAGCATTTAATTCATTATTTTTGGCTTGATTTAACTGAGCTTGAAATTGTACTAAATCCACGAGGGAAGTCCCCGGTACACCTAACTTAACTTTATCTTCCTGGTTGCGAAGTTGCTCTTCTGCTAACTCCGTTGACCGTCGAGACAACTTAACTTTTTTCGAGTTTAATTCAATATCTTGTAAGTTTTTTGTCACATCAGTATTAACTTTTTGTATCGCTTCTTTTAAATCGTTTTCTGCTTTTAAAACATTAACTCGACTCCGTTGAAATTCACGCTCTATGCTTCGATCACCGAGGGCTTTACTAAAGATTAATCCGGTGCTTAATTCCGTTCTATTTTCAATAATATTCGGTGCGGGATAATGTCTGACGCTGGTTTGTAAATTAATATTCCAACGGCGATTATTTTCAGCAGAAATCAATTCTGTTTTTGCCTTTTCTAAATCCAATTTTGCTTTTAAATAACTCGGTTGATGCTCAAGACTAGACTGTCTGATCTGATCAATATCTAAGGTTTGGGGCTGAATTTCTAAGTTTTCAGATGCTATAATATTAACATCTTCATCAATATCTAATAATTCTAATAAACTCAATTGTTGTTGTTTTAAATTATTTTGATCATTTAATAAAAATATTTCTTGATTAGCGACCTGAGTTTGTAGAGGAATTAACTCTGTTCTAGCTCTGCGTCCGGCTTCAATCAAAACCTGTGTATTTTCTACTTGTTTTTGAGCGATTTCTAAAGATTGTACAGCAATTTTGACTTGTTCTTGTGCTTGCAATAAATTGCGATAGGCTAAAATTATTTCAGTAATTTTATCAATTAAAATAGATTTTAAATTGAGTAAATTAATCGTTTCTGTAATTCGTGCAACTTCAATAGAAACACGATTAACCGTTGCACCTGCTCCCCTTAATAAAGGTTGTGTAAAAACTAATTCTAAATTTTGTCTTAAAATATCTTGATCTGAAAGTCCTGAACCTTGATAATTTTGTTGTTGTCTCCGTCCGACCCAACTCATATTCAACTCTCCCCCCGTTGGAATTTTGATCACCACTCCTGCTGATAACACTAAACCATTGGTTATTATTGTTGAATTTCCCTCAGTAATATCACTCCAAGCAATGGACAAACTGGGTGTAAAATCAGGATTAAATTTATCTTCAGCTACTACTAAATCTTGACGTTGTACAATTCGTTCTAAATGTTGATTTTTAATCGTGCGGTTATTTTCTAACGCTAAAATAATCACATCCCGCAACGTCAATTCAACCCCATCCGCTTCAGAAGCATCGGGCACTGAAGGAGAAGGTTGAACATCAGTAGATTGTTGTGTAATCATCTGATATTGAGGACGATTAGCCGTTAAATTCAGAGAAGTCATACTATTCTCAATAATTCCCGTAGGGGCGGGGTCTTCCCGCCCATCTTCCGAAAAATAATTATCTATATTTAGAAGTTCAGGACGGGGAATTAAATCTATGTTTTTATCTAAGTTTTGATCTAAAGAATTGGGTTGAATTTCTACCGAATGATCACGGCTTATCTCCTCTAAGATATTAACATAATTATTAGTTTTTATTTCAGATGCAGCCATTAAATTCCCCATAATAAACGGAGTTGAACTTACCGAAGAAGGTTGAGGAACAGAATCAAGAGTTTGTGTATTTTTAGGTTGAGAAATTAGAGGAGAAAATAACTCTAGGTTTGATCTAGGTGAAGCGGATTGATTGTTGATAGGTTGAGAGGGAAGTGCGATAATTAGAATTCCTCCTAAACCCGATATTAAAGTTAAAATCATACCCAAAGGTAAAAACCTTAAAGGTTCCGGTTCCGGGGAATGTTCTGAGTTGAGTGATGATTCTAACTCTAAGTTTTGCTGTTCCTCCATAGCTGTCTATTCCTCTTTTTTGTCTCTATTTTTATTTTTCCCTACTCTCCTCTTAAAGCTTTCACTGGGTCAAGCTGACTGGCGCGTAAAGCAGGGAAAAATCCGGCTCCGACTCCTACTAATATAGCTGAACTCAGAGCAAGTATAGCCGTTTGACGTTCAAATTGATAGGGTAACTTAAATTGTTGAGCTACAACAACCGTCGCACCATGAACGGTTATAATAGCAATTGTTCCCCCAATTAAACTTAAAATAGCTGCTTCTAAAATAAATTGTAACATAATATCTAATTGTGTTGCACCCACCGCCCGTCTTAGTCCGATTTCTGGGGTACGTTCTATTACCGATGCGATCGTAATATTAGCAATACCAACTCCGCCAACAATTAAAGCGATCGCACCTACAACTAATAACGCTTTAGAAACAGAATCCAGGGTTTTTTGCTGTTCTAAAATGTCCTCAATTGTATTTACAACATAAAATTCATCCCCTGGAAATCGTTGTTCTAATATTTTTTTAGCTTGCTTACTTAAAGGCTCTAAATCTTCAATTTTATCGGGACGTAATTGTAAATATCTAATGTTTTGGTTTCCTGTGATTGCACTATAAATCGCCATCGGAACATAAACATAACCTGTTGGTTTCTCTTCCTCACGATAATATCTACTAGCAACAATCCCAATCACAGTATAAGGTCTAAAATTTACATAAATAGTTTTTTCTAAAGGATCTATACTTCCAAAGAGTTTATCTGCTAAAAATTTATCAATAATAACTACGGGTTGATAGTTTTCAAAATCACTTGATTTAAAAGCACGTCCAGCAATTAATCTCTGTCCTGATGTGTTGAAAAAATTGATTGTTATCGCTCTTGCATAGGGATTAGCTGGCTGATCTTGAAAAATAACCTCTGGCTCTCCCATCCCATTCGTGCCACTAATTGATCGTAACCCTTTTAACTGTTTTTTTAAGATTTTTATATCTTCTAAACTCAGTTGTGGTGGAGTTTTTGTTATGGGGTTTCCCCATGACAATATGCGGATTTGTGGTGCATCTCGTTCAGCCAATTGGTGTTCAATAACCGCACGGCTAATCGTTCCCACTTGCAAGGTTGCACTCACAGCTGATACCCCCATAAATACTCCAATTCCTGATAGAAAAGAACGGACTGGATTGCCTAATAAAGAACTAAAACTTAAGCGAATTAAACTTAGAATAGAAAGACCCATAATCCTGTATTTTTAATATTTCTCTACTCTCCTCTTAAAGCTTTTACTGGGTCAAGCTGACTAGCGCGTAAAGCAGGGAAAAATCCGGCTCCTACTCCTACTAATATAGCTGAACTCAGAGCAATTATCGCTGTTTGACGTTCAAATTGGTATGGTAACTTAAATTGTTGCGCCACAACAACCGTCGCCCCATGAACGGTGACAATGGCAATTGTTCCCCCAATTAAACTTAAAATAGCTGCTTCCAAAATAAATTGTAACATAATATCCAATTGTGTCGCACCCACCGCCCGTCGTAATCCGATTTCTGGGGTACGTTCGATTACTGATGCGATCGTAATATTAGCAATACCAACCCCGCCAACAATTAAAGCGATCGCACCCACAACTAATAAGGCTTTAGAAACAGAATCTAGGGTTTTTTGTTGCTGTATAATTTCTTCAATTGTATTGGTAATATAAAATTTATACCCTGGAAACCGTTTTTCTAAAATGTTTTTAGCTTGTTCACCTAAAGCATCTAAATCTTCAATTTTGTATGGACGTAATAACAAACTATCGATTTCTTGTTCTCCTGTCACTGCGCTATAAATAGCCATCGGAAGATAAACGACACCTCTTGGCTCTTGACCCCAAATGGGTTTAGTCACAACAATGCCAATTACAACATAAGGTCTAAAATTTAGATAAATACTTTTTCCTAAAGGATCTTCATTTTTAAAGAGTTTATCGGCTAAAAATTGATCAATAATAATCACAGGTTGATAATTTTCAAAATCACTTAATTTAAAAGAACGTCCAGCTAATAATCTGCGTCCTGATGTGTTTAAAAAATTAATTGTTGTGCCAATAGCAAACGGATTTGCTTGCTCACTTTGAAAAAAAATCTGTGCCGAGTATATGAAATTCATGCTGCTAATTGATTTTAACCCTTTCAATTGTCGTTGTAAAATTTCAAGGTCTTTTAAACTGAGTTTTGCCGCATCTTTAGTAATAGGGTTCCAATCTCTATATATGGCAACTTGTGGAGCATCTTGTTCAGCCAGTTGTTGAGCAATTACCGCACGGCTAATTGTTCCAACTTGCAACGTTGCACTCACCGCAGCTACCCCCATAAATACCCCAATTCCTGATAAAAAAGAACGGACTGGATTGCCTAATAAGGAACTACAACTTAAGCGAATTAAACTCAAAATAGAAAGACCCATAATGCTATTTATTAAATTTGATAATTCTCGTTTCTAGGTTCTACCTAGAAGTGATATTAAGGAGGATCTGCCTCCTCAATATGCAGGCTCCGTCTGCTAGTCGGTATTCCCAGCAAGATGCCAGAAACAAGGAATTGAGCTTAACGAGGCATTAATTCATTCAATTTATCACGAACCGCTTGAATATCTTGCCACATTAACCATTTCGGAGTTCCGGTTTCCTTAGAAGGATTTCTTAATAAATAAGCAGGATGAAAAATCGGCATACATAATCGTCCTTCCCATTCCATCCATTCACCCCTAATTTTAGTAATTCCCCGTTTATCGCCTAAAATAGATTTAACAGCAGTAGCTCCCGTTAATAATATAATTTGGGGATTAACTAAACGAATTTGTTCTAATAAATAGGGTTTACAAGCTTCCATTTCTTGAGGCGTTGGGGTGCGATTATTGGGAGGACGACAGCGAATTGCATTAGAAATATAAACTTCTTGATCTGTACTCAAACCAACAGATTCTAAAATTTTTTCTAATAGTTGTCCCGATCTTCCCACAAACGGTAAACCCTGTTCATCTTCATGTTGACCGGGTGCTTCCCCCACAATCATAATGGGCGCCTGAATATGACCTCGACCGATGACAGCATGGGTGCGGTTTTGTCCTAATTCACAACGATAACAATGATTACAATGGTTAGAAATTTCTTCTAAGGTTTGATAAGTCCCCACAGGAATTGGAACTTTAGCATCCGTCGGAATTAAATCCCGATTTACCTTTGATGAGGGAGGAGAAGGTTCAGAATTGTTGAAATCGAATAAACTTAATTGTTCGTGATCAGACATAGTAGGGGTGTTGATGGTTGACGGTTGACGGTTGACGGTTGGCTGTTAAGCGATAACCAACACCATTTTAATTGCAGTGGGAATTTCTGATGTTGCAACTCTTGACTGCAAGGGTCAATATAGAGGTGATGCGATTGCCGAGGGTTAATTAACAGTTAGCAGATGATGTTATCCACACCCCTATTTAGAGATCGGACTCATGCGGGTCAGGAACTAGCAAAAGAAATTTTGTTACAGATGAGTTTGGAACACCCGACGGAGGACAGGAAAATCGTTATTTATGCCTTACCTCGTGGGGGTGTACCCGTTGCTGTCCCCATTGCTCAACGTTTACAGTCGCCTTTGAGCGTGATTGTGGCCAAAAAAATCACCCTCCCAGATAACCCAGAATTGGCTTTGGGTGGAGTCACATCCGACGGTTATGTTCTGTGGTCGAAACGAAAACCCCCCAATTTTAGTCTTCAACAGAGGATGTTAGAAGAGGCTGAGACAAAAGCCAAACAAGCCTGGGATAAGTTGTCTCCCAGTTGTCCTGATGTCAACCCTCAAGGCGCATTAGCACTGATTGTAGATGATGGGATTGCGACCGGAATGACGATGGCTGTTGCAGCGAAGGCGTTAAAAGTTCATCAACCCCTGGCGATTTGGATTTGTGTCCCCCTCGCGCCACTGGAATTAATTCCCTATATGCAGCAATGGTGCGATCGCGTTATTGTGTTAAAAACTCCCAATCCGTTTCTCAGTGTCAGTCGGTTTTATGAAGAATTTGAACAAGTCGAAACGGAAACAGCCTTATCGTATTTGCAACAACAAAACTGGCGAAAATAAATAACGATTCACCGTTCATGATTCATCGTTATGAGAAGTTGGCGGATTTGGTGGCAAACCTTGGTTTTTTAAACCCAATATAACCCACCTCAGTTTGTTATGGCAATATTATTATTAATTCTGAGTGCTTACCCTGAGAATAAAATTCAGAAATATGGGAGGGTTTAGGTTGAAAAATTCCTAATCTTAAACTGGGTAATTAAAATTCTGCATAACGATGGGGAATATGGTTCATGGGTTGTATTCCCAACAATTGAGTACAAAACTCAACCAAAATTTCCATTTTAGGGTCAGCGAGGGTGACAAACGCCTCATTGCAGTGTAAAACCATAAAGGGAATCAAAAATTTAATCACTCAATTGCCCTTAATATTAAACTTGAAATCGAGAGCTTAAACAATGGGACGAATTTTTTTATCCGCAGGTCATGGAGGATTTGAAAATGGTGTAAGAGATCCAGGTACTATAGCAGGAGGGACAACGGAAGCCCAAGAAATGATTCGCATTCGGGATTTAGTCGTCAGCGAATTGCGTTCGAGGGGGTTTCAAGTGATTGCTGTTCCTGATGATCTCAGCCAAACTCAAACGATTGATTGGATTAATGCCCATTCCCAGTTCGGAGATATTGCGTTAGAAATACAAACAGGAGGTTCCTCTAATCCTTCAATTCGGGGAGTAACCGCTTTTTATATTGCTGGAAATTCTCAGCGAAAAAAAGATGCCGAATCCCTCTTATTATCCCTTTTGCAACAAGTTCCTCAACTTCCGAATCGAGGGGCAAAACCCGACACCGAAACGGGATTAGGAAGTTTAATTTTTACCCGTTGGATTGCAATTCCTTCCCTCTATATGGAATTAGGATTCCTAACAAATCCCACTGACCGCGCTTTAATTCAAAGCCGACGGCGAGATATTGCCATTGGAATTACTAATGGACTGATTACTTGGTTAAATAATGGCTCTATAACTCCTATTCCAACCGTTCCTCCGGGTACACCAGTTTATGGTTCTATTGGGATTAATATTAATGGTCGGCGCTATGGAGAAAATGGAATTTTAGTTAATGGAAATGCTTTTATTCCGATTGATTTGGTAGATAAATTGGGATTAAATCTCTCTCAGATCTCCAATAGAGTGAGAAGACTTCGATACAATAATATTGTTTATATTCGCGCTATTGATTTAAGAAATTTTGGCATTTCTGTTAGTTGGGATAATCCGAATCGCAGTGTTGTTTTGCGTTCTAATATTCGTCCCTATAATAGTCAAATGGATCAGATTATGGGCAATGGTTTAACCACAGAAGTGCAACTGATTATGTTTATCAAAACCCATGATTCTAATCTGATCAATACCGTTCCTCAAATTGCCAAACTCTATCGAGAAGAAGCTAGTATTGAAGGAGTTAATCATGATATTGCCTTTTGTCAAATGTGTTTGGAAACAAACTTTTTACAATTTGGGGGAATCCTCAAACCCGAACAAAATAATTTCGGAGGTTTAGGAAGTCTTGGCGGCGCATCCGAAAGTGCTTATTTCCCTACATCAGAAATCGGAATCAGAGCGCACATTCAACATTTAAAAGCCTACGCCAGTCATGAACCTTTAGTACAAGATATTGTCGATCCTCGGTTTGAATTTGTCACCAGAGGAATCGCCCCCTATCTACAACAATTAAGCGGCAGATGGTCAGACGATTCCACCTACGGCGATCAAATTTTAGCCTTAGTTAGAAGACTCTATGAACTATCAGGATTGTTATAATTATCCGTATTCTTCATGCAGCCAGAGATATTGAGGAAATTTTGAAAGATGAATAAAATTCCAACTGAGGTATTAACAACATAATGATTACTCCCGCTCTCGAAGAACAGCTTCTTCGCCTACCCCCTGCTGATAAACTTCATCTGATTCAACTATTAGCCCAAAGTTTAAATACAGTCTGGAATCAAGACCCTCAACTGACATCGGACAAGCTCTCTCACTTTTTTCGCCAGTCTCCTCTGTGTCAAGAGGTCTCTCCAGGAGAGCTTGATCTTAGCCGCGATCGCACTTTACCTCGTGATCGGTTCACTCCATGACCTATTTACTGGACACCTGTTTCATTTTGTCCGTTAATCCTGCATACAGCCAAACTACAACATGAGTATCAAGGTAGATCAAGATTGACCTCCTGCTCCCAATTGAGATCGATCAGATCGTCCGGTTCTCCTAAAATAAAATGAGGACGATGTACCAAGTTCTGTAACTTTTCTGACTTTTCTACTGGGACAATGCGGAGACGTTTCCCTCCCCAATCAATTTCCAGAGGTATCCCTGTTCTTAAAATCTCGTCGAGCAAATTGCCAAGATTACCTCGTAATTCCTTTGGTGTAACACTTTTCATTTTTTTCTCCTTAACAATTTCCGCCCCATAAATGGAGATATTGAGGGTGCGTGTTTGTCCCCAGATATTCCATCCGAACAGAATAATTTTTTACCCTTCCAGCCAACAAGAATTCCCTTGAGTATAGCACTCGAAGCATATATTATATTAGCGGTTGCTATACTTACTATCAACTGTTGACTGTGTAGAGACGCGCCATGGCGCGTCTCTACACAGTCAACCGTCAACAAATTACGCCTCTTTGACAAATCGAATAATTTCTCTAACATGATTAAGAAATTGTCCATCAGCACTTAATTGAGCGATCGCATTTTTTGCTTCTCTTTCTAAACGCTGATGTTCCGATTTATTCGTAGCTTTTAAGGTTTCTAAATTAGCCGTTAAATTCGTTAAACCTTCACGAATAGCTTGCCATTTTTGTTCTTGTTGAGTCGCCCAAGAATCAGGATATTTTAGATTCAATTGTCTTTCTAACTCTTTTAACGTTACTTCCATAATTTCAAAGCGATTTCGCAGTTCTACAACATCCTCACGGGGATAGGAAAATTGACGACGAACCATTGCTAATCGGGCTGCTAAATATTGATAAGCGCGTACCGAAGGCCGTAAAATTGTTAATAGTAAAGCCGCCCCTGAACCCAAATAACCCACCACACTAATTCCCGACCAAGCTAACCCATAAAGCCCTAAAGTTGATAAAAAATGTAAACTCAATGCGACCCCAAGGGAACGTTGAGCTAACTGGGTGACATATTGAACTTGTTGATTTTCAATTGGAATTCCTTTTTTTTTCGATTCTTCCGCTTCTGCTAAAACTTCTTTCGCCTCAAAATGAATATTCCAAGGAACCGTTACAATTAACAATAACCACCAAAAAACCGCACAACCAATCACCCAATCCAAAAAGCTTCCCGCCGGAATATGTAACCATTGCAAAACACTAAAAGTGAGTAACAGGATCACGGTTAATCCTAAACCAAAATCACCATAATTAAACTGTATTTTCATATTGATTCAATCCTGCTCAATTGTCTGTGAAATATTGAAAGGGAGTCATTCACTCAATTCTCTGTCGTTCAGTACCCTTGACGATTGCAAAGCCAATTCAGCCCGCTTCTGTTCCCCGATTATGAAGAAAAATAGTAATATTCTGATATCTACTGTGACACTTCTTAAAGCTTCATACCCTTGAGTTAGGATACAATTAAATATGAAACCTTCATTTCTCTTAAATTTTACCAATGATCGGGAAAAAAGGAAAAGTTTATTTAGTTGGGGCTGGGTTAGGAGAAATTGCTTATCTTACCCTACAAGCTCAAGGGTTACTCTCCCAAGCGGAAGTAATTATTTATGATGCCTTAGTCGATGATTCTATTTTAACATTAGTTCCTGCCAATTGCTTAAAATTAGAAGTGGGAAAACGGGGTGGACAACCGAGTACACCCCAAGCAGAAATCAATCAATTATTAGTGGAATATTGCCTTAGAGGAAAACAGGTCATTCGTTTAAAAGGAGGCGATCCGTTTATTTTTGGACGCACGACTTCAGAAATTCAAGCCCTAATTGAATCTCAATGTGACTTTGAAGTTATCCCCGGTCTTTCATCCGCTTTAGCAGCACCCACTCTCGCCTATATTCCCCTCACAGATCCGGTAATGAGTCGTTGTTTTGTAGTCATGACTGCCCATGATTTAGAAGCATTAGATTGGCAAATTGTTTCTCAAATTGAAACCTTAGTAATTTTAATGGGAGGACGAAATTTAGCTGAAATTGTCCATCAACTCCTACGCCATGAACGACTCCCAAATACCCCGATTGCTATTATTAAATCGGGGGGTTGTCCTCAACAAACAGTTTGGGTAGGTACATTAAATGATATTGTAGAAACAACAGCCAATGAATCCTTGTCTCCCTGTGTGATTGTGGTGGGTGAAGTTGTCCGCCTGCGGGATTTTCTCAACCCTTCCCAACAATCTTGGAGACAGGATCAATCGCCCAAAAATTCTATTTTAAATCTTGATACTATGAATCAACCTCTATTTGCTAAAACGATATTAGTCACTCGTTCCGCAGAACAATCGAGTCAATTTAGTGACTTATTAAAAGCCCAGGGAGCAACGGTAATTGAAATGCCTGCTTTAGTGATTACGCCTCCCTCCAGTTGGGAAAGTTTAGATCAAGCGATTGAACAGTTAGAAACAAATGCTGAAAATAGCTTTGATTGGTTGATTTTAACCTCTTATAATGGCGTTGAATACTTTTTTAATCGCTTAATGAACCTTGGAAAAGATATTCGCAGTTTAGGTCAAACAAAAATAGCAGTAGTCGGTAAAAAAACCGCCGATAGTTTGCAAGAACGCTGCTTAAAACCTGATTTTATTCCTCCCGATTTTGTAGCCGATTCTCTTATCGAACATTTTCCCGAATCTTTGCAAGGCAAAAGAATTTTATTTCCTAGAGTAGAAACCGGAGGACGAGAGATTTTAGTTCAAGAATTAACCGCAAAAGGAGCAACAGTTGTGGAAGTTGCGGCTTATGAATCCGGTTGTCCTGATAGTATTTATCCTGAAGTTTTAGAAGCTTTACAGGGTAAAAAAATTGATATAATTACTTTTGCTAGTTCTAAAACCGTTAAAAATTTCTCTCAATTAATTCAATCTCTCCCTGAACATACTTTACCCTCCAATTATTTAGATGGGATTTGTATTGCTTCTATTGGCCCCCAAACCTCTAAAAGTTGTCAAAGTTTATTAGGACGAGTAGACGTTGAACCACAAGAATATACCTTAGAAGGATTAACCCAAGCGATTATTAATCAGTATGTAGAGTAGGTATCCTCCCTGCTAATCCTCTACCAAAATAACTTCAAAAGAGACTTGTTTGGGCTTAAAATTTGTTTAAGTCCCATTAGCTTAAAATAAAAGTCCAGAAAATTCTGAACAAAATCCGGTGAATTTACGTCTATTGATCAAATTGTCCTCTTACTAATTTCGTCCAAATTTTTAACGGGGAGTGGGTAACGGATGATGGCAAATCAAGCGAATTTATTATCTAGGGGTTGAATTATGGGTTTAGGGTTGTTTTCGTCTGACTCCTTTCTCTATCTGCTCACGGGAACTGCAACGGTGGCTGCAATAGTTGTCAGTCAATCGACAATTGTAATGGCAAAAACGGCGCAACAGGTAGCAGAAATCGCCGAACCTATTACTGTACAAATTAATAGTCAATTAGGGGATGGTTCTGGGGTAATTATTGCTAAAAATGGCAAAACTTATACAGTTTTGACGGTAAATCATGTTGTCGAAGATCCCAATGTTAAATATAGTGTGCGGACTTATGACGGTGCAAATCATCCGGGTGTGAAAATTATTCGCTTACAAAATGATGATAAAGAACCGGATTTAGCGATTATTCAATTTGAGAGTTCTCAACCGTATCCGGTGGCGACATTAGGAAATTCTGAACAAGCGGTTATCGGTGCTCAAATTTATGTTTATGGATATCCAGCAACGGGGGGATTAACAGGTGTTGAAAGGGAACCAGAATTGTCTCCTGGATTAGTGACCAGTCGCCCGAAAAGTCGTCCAGAAGGCTATAATTTACGCTATCAAGCGGTGACTTGGAGTGGCATGAGTGGGGGGCCGGTTTTCGATTCTGAAGCCCGTGTGGTGGGGTTACATGGACAGGGAGAATTTGGTTTTGCTCAAACCAGTTCTGGTGATGTAGCCCCGATTAAAACGGGATTTAATGCCGCGATTCCGATTAATTTGTTTATGGGGAAATTATTAGAAACGGGCTTAAAATCATCGGATTTAGTAATTGATGAAAAAACCCCAGAAGCGAATCCTTTGTCTTGGGATCATCCTCAAAGTTATCAAGCGTTTTATTTTCAAGGATTAACGTTATTAGATCAAGGTGAAACTTGGGATGCGATTGATTCTTTTAATCAAGCGATTGAATTAAATCCTAATAATCCTGAAGCTTTTTTTAATCGAGCGATTGCTCGAACCCTTTTGGCTGCTCGAATTATTGAACCCACTCGCGCTCCCAATCCCATTGAAGATTACACGGAAGCGATTCGTTTAAATCCGGGTTTTGCTGATGCTTATTATAATCGAGCCTTAGCTTATTTGGAATTAAAGGATAAAATTAAAGCGATCGCAGATTTCAAAAAAGCGGCTGAACTCTATGAAAAATTAGGCCGAAAAGCGTCCTATCAAGATACGTTAGATCGCCTAAAAGAATTAGAATAATAGCAGGTGCGTGTGTTAACACTTACGCACCCAACGAGGTTTGAATATTAACTCCTCTTTTGTTCATGGCTGCTTCAAATAATGGAGTTGAAAGTACCTGTTCTACAGGCCAAACACCGGGTTTTTGAAGTTCCCCGTTTAAGCAAAGTTCCGCAATACTTCCGGTTCCAATTCCGGCAATTTTTGCGGTATTTTCATGAACAATTGTCGAACAAAAATCAACGGTTTTTCCCTGTTTAATTCCGGTCACACAGGAACGAACTGCTACCCCGATTCCACTCCAAGTATCGGTGACATTAATCATCTTATAACTAACCTGGGATAAAAACTCAATTACGGCGGGATTTCTGAGCCAACTTTCCGGCCACCAATGGGCTACACTCCAAGTTAGATAATTATAAAAATCGGGAATAGTGCCAAATTTTGTAATTACGGTTTTAACGGGAAAAGATTCGACTAGGGTGAAACATTCTGGCATATTAAACCAATAAACTCCGGTTTTTCCGTAGGGCGGAGGAAATTCAATGGTTTCTCTTTCGCTATAGGGTTTAATCGTTTGCCATTGTCCGTTTATCCAGACTTCAAAGGGACTTTGTAACCCTAAAAAGGTAGTTCTCATTACGGTTATTCCTGCACCGCCAGACCCCCCAGCAACATAACTCAAATGGATTTTTTCTACCTGATCAAATTGTTCGACACCTTGACGCACCAGACTATTAGAAATACCAGGAAAAATACCCGTATTAATAATAGCGGTGACTCCGGCATTTTTAGCGGCTTCAGAATGGTCTAAAATCCTGCGGGTAAAGTCTCGGTTATCGCTAACATCAATATAGTTAACGTGATTTTCAATACAGGTTTGTAAAACCCCTAAATCTCGATAATAAAATGGCCCGGCACAGTGAATAACTAAATCGGAATTAGCGATCGCTTTTTCTAATTTTTGTTGATCTTCTAAATCTAATTCTAACATCTGAAACCGAGGATTAATCGCAATATTTCGCGTAAGTTTACGTCCGGTAATGGTAATATCGGCTGATGTATGTTGGGCGATATCTTCGGCAACACTATTGCCAATTCGTCCTCTACCTCCTAGTATTAAAACTCTTGTATTCATGGAATAATCTCCTTTCTATACTACCAGGGCTGTTTCAAAGTCGGCTCAGAAAGAGTAAAGAAACAGCGATCACTACCTGATAAAATCAAGGGTGATCGCATTTTTTTCGTAGAAAGCTACGCCGGATATTATAACAGAACATCTGAAAAAAGTCAAGGATTATAGAGGCTGTCAAGGAAAAATATATCCGATCTGATCGGTAATTAATATCATATATCAATTAGATCAAATATTAATTATTCGGAAAACAGCTATCATGTTTGAGAATTATAGCTGAAAAGTAGGCTATAATTCCATTTTCAAATATGCCATAGTCCAGCCTTTATATAATTAATTTTCAGGGGTTAATTTTGCCTTTATTCCAAATACTGAAAAACAGCATTAGCCGTTAATAAATTTGTAGCAAATAAAACCTGTTGCAAATCACACAGACGAGATAAAGCTTCAATGGATGGCGGATTAGATTCAATTGTCACCGCATCGCGTAAATAAAAAATTGCTTTGACTTGATCTAACAGAATTTGGGAACCGATCGCCGTTTCACCTAAAATCAAACACTGAGGTTCGATGACTTGACTGATGGTTAAATCTGTTGTTTCTTCCAAGAAACTCTTTAATTTTTCAGAGGTTACAATTGAAAAATTCTTGATAATATGAAGATGATCCTTAACCAAATTCAATAAATCAGAAAATAAATTATAATCGGCTAATAATACAAGCATTTCCGTTGGGCTTTTTTTATTGTTTTTGCGTAAATAATTAACAAGATTACGAGTCACAAGACTGATTAATTTAACGGCTAAATAGGGTTGTTTTAATTTTAATTTTTCAATATCATCAAAGGTCATAATCGCAATAGCCCCATCACTCGCCGCAATAAAATCTGAGCGACGACCTGCTTGAATAAATGCCATTTCCCCTAAAATATCTCCTTTAGTTCGACTACTATTTTCTATCTGATCATCAACAATGCTGACTTCCCCAGATAGAATAATTCCAAAGGAAGAATCGTGACCCGTTTGGGGCATAATCACTTGTAAATCAAAAAACTTATGAATCGAAAAATACTCACTAATCAGTTCGACTTCTTCTGTATAAAATTCTCTAAAAATGTCTAACTTTAATAATAATTCCGTTTTCTGATCCATTACAGATGCCCCACTTTTTTACCTAAAATAAAAATTGACAACTTTATTCTGAATAAACAAGAAGCAATAGTTAATATTTCTTTTGCTTTTTGCCTTTAAGAGTCTTCCCAATTTACAATAAAAAAGAAACAAGTTCTTTATTCTAATCTATTGTTGTCACCCCAGAAGATGAGTTTTTCCCAATTTCAATCTTTTCAACCCATTGCTGCCATTGCCACCACTTCCCAGGCTATACAACGACTACAACCCCTATGTCAACGTTTAGATGCAACTCTGTGGATACCCAACACACTCCACCCCTTACCCGGAACACAAGTCTATTCAGGTTCTTTAGCAGAACACCTCGCTACTCTCTGGTCAAGCCACCGAGCTTTAATTTTTGGTTTAGCATCCGGGGCTGTGGTGCGATTAATAGCTCCTTTATTACAACATAAATCCAGTGATCCTGCGGTTGTAGTCCTGGATCAAACCGGAAAATTCGTGATCAGTTTATGCGGTGGACATCAAGGAGGCGCTGATCAACTGACTCGCTTAGTCGCCCACCAATTGAACGCTACACCCATTATTACAGGTGCGGCGAACGCTTTAGGATTACCGGCGGTGGATTTGTTGGGGGTTCCCTTCGGTTGGCGACGAGGACAAGGAGACTGGACAGCCGTGAGTGCAGCCATTGTCAGAGGAGAACGGGTTAACGTGCTTCAGGAAGCTGGTTCAACCTTATGGCAAAATAGTTTACCTCCCGGTCATCCCTTTGATTTTGCCCCAAATACAGAGGCGAAATTCCGCATCTCGATCAGTTCTCAACCTCAACTCAATACTGTTTCCGATACCGCTCAAGTTCAGTGGTTTCCGAGGGTGTTATGGGTGGGAATTGGCTGTGAACGTAATACCCCTAGAACGTTAATTGAGAAGGCAATTGAGCAGGTTTTACAACAGTATAATTTAGCGGAAGCCGCGATCGCCGGAATTGCTACCCTGGATATAAAAGGGGATGAACCGGGGTTAGTGGAATTGTGCCAAGCCCAGCAGTGGCCGTTACGCACCTTTCCCCCCGAAGTTCTGCGACAGATACAGGTTCCTAACCCTTCAGAAGTGGTAGCAGCAGAAGTGGGAACCCCTAGCGTAGCCGAAGCCGCAGCGTTACAAGCCGCCGGAGTTCAAACCTTACTGGTTTCTAAGCAAATTTACCGAGATGATTTACCAACGCCTCAAACTTCAAACCGAATTGGACAGGCGGTAACGGTGGCGATTTCCCAAGCTGAACGGGAATATACCGGACGCACGGGACAGTTATTGTTAGTCGGAACTGGCCCTGGTGAACTGGATCAAATCACCCCTGCGGCTCAAACGGCCATTGTTCAGGCGGATGTGGTGATCGGATATTCCTTGTATTTGGACTTAATTGCGCCCTTATTGCATCCGGGACAGATTGTTGAATACTATCCCATCACTCAAGAACGTCAACGGGCAGAACGGGCGATTGATTTGGCCCAGTGGGGGTTAACGGTGGCGGTGGTCTCGTCGGGGGACTGTGGAATATATGGAATGGCCGGGTTAGTGTTTGAACAGTTGCGGACAACGGGATGGGATGGCAAAACCCCATCGGTGCAGGTGTTTCCGGGGATTAGTGCCTTACAGGCGGTGGCGAGTCGTGTGGGGGCACCATTAATGCACGATTTTTGTGCGATTAGTTTGAGTGATTTATTAACACCTTGGGATGTAATTGAAAAACGATTAATTGCTGCGGCTCAAGCGGATTTTGTTTGTATTTTATATAATCCGCGATCGCGTACCCGTACCGAGCAATTACACACCGCTAAACGGATTTTTTTAGAGGCTCGTTCTGGTCATACTCCGATAGCGATTGTTCGTTCTGCCTATCGACCCGATGAGGAAATTACCTTAACGACTTTAGAACAATTTAATCCTGATGCAGTGGATATGTTAACAACCGTATTAATCGGAAATCAAAGCACCGGAATTTATGAAAATTGGATGATTACACCCAGAGGATATTTAGGAATTCCCTAGATTTGATCCCCCTAAATCCCCCAGGGCGTTTTCAAAGTCGGGGGTAAAAAAGAAAATAATAGTGATCTTTTCTTGATAAAATCAAAAAGAGATCACTTTTTTTGATTTTAAAACTATGTTAAACAGTAT